>NZ_CP129107.1:2192500-2492500 GCF_030406725.1 Alteriqipengyuania flavescens
CCGCGCCCCTGGGAATGGCGATCACGATCGGGTTGGCCCCGGCATCGACCAGCGCTTCGGCGGAATGGACGACCAGCGGCTTGCCGCGATAGTCCGCAAACTGCTTCGGCAGCGCCTGTCCTGCGCGCGAGCCCGAGCCGGCAGCGACAATGATGGCCGCAAAGGGCGGCAATGGCATGGATCCCCCCGTCATCAGCGCAGCACCTACCGCCTTGCTGCATTTGCTGCAATGCACTATGGCGCTGCCTGATTTTTAAGCAGTTAACACGATGAGCGAAATTCCCGCCCCTCCGCCGCTGAAGCCCATTCAGGTCGGCCCGGTCACGATCGACACGCCCGTGGTGCTCGCGCCTATGACAGGCGTTACCGACCGGCCGTTCCGTGCGCTCGTGCGCCGCTATGGCAGCGGGCTCAACGTCACCGAGATGATCGCGAGCGAAGCCGCCATCCGCGAAACGCGCCAGTCGGTGCAAAAGGCGGAATGGGCGCCGATCGAGGATCCGGTGTCGATGCAGCTGGTCGGCTGCGATCCCGCCAGCATGGCAGAAGCCGCCAAGCTGCAGGAAGGCAACGGCGCGGCCATCATCGACATCAATTTCGGCTGCCCGGTCCGCAAGGTCGTGGGCCAGCTCGCCGGTAGCGCCCTGATGCGCGAAGTCCCGCTGGCCACCAGGCTGATGGAAGCGACGGTCAAGGCGGTGGATGTTCCGGTCACGGTCAAGATGCGTATGGGCTGGGACCACGCCAGCCTGAACGCGCCCGAACTCGCCCGGATTGCAGAAGACCTGGGCGTCAAGATGATCACGGTCCACGGTCGCACCCGCAACCAGATGTACAAGGGCAGCGCCGACTGGTCATTCATCCGGAAGGTGAAGGAAGCGGTATCGATCCCAGTAATCGTCAACGGCGACATCTGCACCATCAATGACGCGGCGACCGCGCTGGAGCAATCGGGCGCCGACGGGCTGATGATCGGCCGCGGCGCCTATGGCAAGCCGTGGCTCCTGGGCCAGGTGATGCACTGGTGGAAGACCGGGCAGATCCTCGAAACCCCCAGTTTCGACGAGCAATACGAAACGCTGATCGAACATTATCGCGAGATGCTGGACCATTACGGGGCCAATGTGGGCGTGAAGATCGCCCGCAAGCACCTCGGCTGGTACACCAAGGGCATGCACGGCTCCGCGGACTTCCGCAACAAGGCCAACTTTATCGACGATCCGGCCGTCGTGCTGGACGAGATCGAGCGCTTCTACACCCCCTTCCTCCACCGCCGCGCGGCATGACCGTGGGGCCCGCGCCGGCCGAGCAGCTTTCGGGGCTGATCTTCGCGCTGTTGCTGGTCGATCCTTCGGGCGCGATTGCGGAGGCGAACCCTGCGGCGGAGGTTATGCTGGGCAAGAGCCGCGAACGGCTGGCGGGCCGCCCGCTGGACGAGGTGCTGCAGCTGTCCGACGAGGCCATCCGCCAGCGCCTCGTCGCCTCCGACACCCAGCTGACCGCGCGGCGCGTCGGCGTGCAGCTGTCGGAGCGGCGGCAACTAATCAATCTCACCGTCTCTCCGGTCGCCTCGCATTCCGGCTGGCGGGTCGTCACCCTGTCCGATGCACGGAAGGATGATGGCAGTTTCGAGGATTCCGGCCGCGCCCCGGCCATCCTCGCGCACGAGATCAAGAACCCGCTCGCCGCCATTCGCGGCGCCGCGCAGCTGCTCGGCAAGAAGCTCGGTGAAAGCGAAGCGAAACTGACCACGCTTATCGCGTCCGAAGTGGATCGCATCGCCGGCCTGGTCGACCGCATGCAGTCGCTTGGCAGCGAGCGGGCGCTGGAGCTTGCGCCCTGCAACGTGCACGAACCGATCTACCGGGCGCGCGAGACCTTTACGGCGACCGCACCGGGTATCGCACTGGTGGAGGAATACGATCCCTCCATCCCGCCGGTGATGATCCACGCGGACAGTCTGGTGCAGGTGGTACTCAATCTTCTCGCCAACGCCCGCGACGCCCTGCGCGAGACGCCGGAGCCCACCGTCACCATCCGTACCCGCTTCGTCAGCGGCATGACCGTGCGCGCCTTGCGGCTGGGGCGGCCGCTGCGCCTGCCCGTGGAGGTGCGGGTGTGCGACAACGGCTCCGGCATCGACCCGGCCATCGCCGATCACGTGTTCGACCCCTTCGTTTCCAGCAAGGCGGACGGGGAGGGGCTGGGCCTAGCCCTTGTCAAGAAACTCGTGCGCGACATGGGCGGGCGCATCTATCACGAGAGAAACGAGGCGGCAGGGCGGACGGATTTCGTCATCAACCTGCCGCTCGCCGGAAAGGACGGCTGATGCGGGCACTGCTGGTGGAAGACGACAATGGCATCGCCACCGTCGTCGAAAGCGCGCTGGTGGGGGAGGGCTTCACTGTGACCGCCTGCGACAGCGTGGCGGCGCGCGACCGGGCACTGGCGGACGGCAGCTTCGACGTGATGGTGACCGACATCATGCTGGGGGATGGCGACGGGATCGGCACGCTGGGCGCGGTGCGCGAACGCCATCCCGACCTGCCGGTGATCGTGATGAGCGCGCAGAACACGCTCGACACCGCCGTGCGCGCCAGCGAGACCAACGCTTTCGAATATTTCCCCAAACCCTTCGACATTGACGAGCTTACCCGCGCCGCGCGGCTGGCGGCCACGGCAAGCGGGCGAACCGAAGCGGCCACGGGACCGGTGCAGGAGCTGCCGCTGATCGGGCGCAGTGCGGCGATGCAGGACGTCTACCGGCTGATCACCCGGCTGCTCGACAACGACCTCACCGTGCTGGTCACCGGCGAGAGCGGGACCGGCAAGGAGCTGGTCGCCGAGGCGATTCACGAGCTTGGCCATCGCCGCACGGGGCCCTTCGTTGCGCTCAACATGGCAGCGATCCCGGCGGAATTGATCGAAAGCGAGCTATTCGGGCACGAGAAAGGCGCTTTCACCGGCGCCGTGGCGCGCCAGCTCGGCAAGTTCGAACAGGCGAGCGGCGGGACGCTGTTCCTCGACGAGATCGGCGACATGCCGATGAAGGCGCAGACCCGCCTGCTACGTGCGCTGCAATCGGGCCGCATCAGGCGCGTGGGCGGGGCGCAGGAGATTTCCGTCGACGTCCGCATCATCGCTGCGACCAACCGCGACCTTGCCCCCATGATCGGCGCGGGCACGTTCCGCGAGGATCTGTTCTACCGCCTCAACGTGCTGCCCATTGTGCTGCCGCCCTTGCGGGAGCGGCGCGAAGACATCCCCGAACTCGCACGCCACTTCCTTGCGCAGGCACCGGACGAAGGCCTGCCTGTCCGGAGGCTTTCGCCCGACGGGGCGAAGCTGCTCAGCGCGCACGATTGGCCCGGCAACGTGCGCGAACTGCGCAACACGATGCTGCGCGCGGCCTTGTTGGCCCGCGAGGAGGAGATCGAGGTCGCCACGCTGCGCCCCATCGTCGGTGCGCCGAAAGCCGGCGGCACTGCCGGCACAGGCGAGGCAAGCTTTGCTGCGGCGATCGGCGCGTGGCTGGAGCGGGAGGGACCGCCCGAAGGCGCGCTCTATCACCGCGCGCTGGCGGCTTTCGAAGTGCCGCTGTTCGAGCATGCCTTGCGCAGCACCAACGGCAACCAGCTGCAGGCAGCCAAGCTGCTCGGCATCAACCGTAACACGCTGCGCAAGCGGATCGTCGACCTCGGCATCGATGCCGACCGCTTTGCCTGAGGCCGGAGATTGCGCCGAATCCGAGGGATAGCCCCCCATTAACCCTTGCAAAAATGCAACAGTGTTGTTGTAACGCCGCAACGATGGACGCCACCTCGCACCCGAGCGGCTCCCGGCCGGTCAAGCGCACGCCGCGCTGGTGGCGCCGCGCGGTCGTGGCATCGCGCAAGGCGAACCTGTTCCTCCTCCTCGAAATCGCGGCGCTCGCCGGGCTGATCGTCATGGCCTGGGCCAGCTATGTCGCCGTGTCCCGCGCGCCGGAAGCCGAGTTGCTCCCCTCGGCACAGGCCGCGACCTTGCTCGTCGGCACGCTGATCCCGGCACTCGCGCTGCTCGTGTTGCTCGGTCGGCGGGCGGCGATCCGGCGGCAGAAGGGCAGCGGCGGGCGATTGCATACGCGGCTGGTGTTTTTCTTCTCGATGGTTGCCGCCGTGCCAACCTTGCTGGTCGTGGTTTTCGCCAGTTTCCTGTTCCAGTCCGGCGTCGAATTCTGGTTCTCCGACCGCTCGCGCGGGTTGGTGGAGAACGCCAACCAGCTGGCGCGCGGCTATTACGACCAGAACCAGCGCGATATCTCCAACCAGACCGTCACGATGGCGGACGACCTGCGTTCCTACCTCGCACAATATTCCATCGCCTCGCCCGAATTCCAGGAGGGCTATTCCTTTCAGGTCCTCAACCGCGGATTGAGCGAAAGCGCGATCATCCAGCTGGGCGAAGACGGGATGTCGCGCATTGTCGCCATCGTCGATCCGGACGAGGACGAGAGGCAGCGCATTTCCGGCCCCACTTTCGAGCGGCTGCTGGGCGGCGAAACCGTAGTCACCGACACCACCGATACGGGTATCGAGGCGGTCACTGCGATCGACCTGGAGCTGGGCCTGTTCCTCTATGCCGGCCGCACGTCGGACATTCTCGCGCTTAGCCAGTACAACAACGCTCAGAACGTCGTCGAAGCCTACGACGAACTGGCGGGACAGGCGCGGACCTTGCAGCTGCGCTTCAACATCGCGCTGTTCTTCGTCAGCCTTGCGCTGGTAGGGATCGCCATCTGGTTCGCGCTGCGTTTTGCCAACCGGCAGGTGACGCCGCTGACCGACCTCGTATCCGCAGCGCGCAGCGTCGGAGCAGGCAATTACGCCCTGCGCGTCGAAGGGCGGCGCGGGGCAGACGAAATCGGCCTGCTCAACCGCGCTTTCAACCGCATGACCGAACAGATCGAGCGCCAGACGGCCCAGCTGGTCGGCGCCAACACCCAGCTCGACGAGCGCCGCGCTTTCATCGAGGCGGTGCTGGAATCGGTCAGCGCGGGTGTGCTGTCGGTCGACAATGCGGGCACTGTGCAGCTGATGAACGGGTCTGCGCAAAAGCTGTTGCTCGACAAGCAGGGGCCGACGCCGGTGGGTGCTAGCCTCGCCGACCTGGCGCCGCAGATCGAGGCCCTGCGCGAAGCGAATTTGCACAATGGCCTCGTGCAATATTCTAAGGACGGAGAGCTTAAGACCCTCGCCGTGACGCTCGCCAGCGACCGCGAAGGCCATGTGATCACTTTCGAGGACATTACCCGCCAGCTGCTCGACCAGCGGCAGGCGGCATGGTCGGACGTAGCGCGGCGGATCGCGCACGAGATCAAGAACCCGCTCACCCCGATCCAGCTCGCCACGGAGCGTCTGCGCCGCCGTTACGGGAAGCAGATCGAAACCGATGTGGAGCTGTTCGACGAACTGACCGGCACGATCGTCCGCCAGGTCGCGACCTTGCGCAAGATGGTCGACGAATTCTCCAGCTTCGCCCGGCTGCCCAAGCCCGTCTTCCGCAGCGAGGATGCGGTCGACCTCGTCCGCCAGGCGCTGTTCCTGCAGGAAGTCGCACATCCCGAAGTCGATTTCGGCCTCGCCACCGCTAGCGACGCGCTGCTGCTCGCCTGCGACCGGCACCAGGTGGGCCAGGCGCTTACCAACGTTCTCAAGAACGCGGTCGAGGCGGTCGAGGCGCGCAGTCGCACTGCCGAACCGGACTATCGCGGCCGCATTGCCGTGGAGCTGTCTTCGACCGAGGACCACGTCAGCGTGTCGGTGAGCGACAACGGCCCCGGCCTGCCCAAGGAAGGCGCGGCGGTGGTCGAACCCTATGTCACGACCCGGGAGAAGGGCACCGGCCTCGGCCTCGCAATCGTCAAGAAGATCGTCGAGGAACACGGCGGCGAGATGCAGCTGGCGGAAGTTGCGGACGGGGGCACGCGCGTAACGCTGAGCTTCGCGCGCGATCCCGCATCGCAGCTGCGCACCGCGGAGGCGGCGGAATGAATTCAAGGAAAGGTGAAGTCTGAATGGCGCTCGACATCCTAGTGGTCGATGACGAACAGGATATCCGCGAACTCGTGGCCGGTGTCCTTAGCGACGAGGGCTACGAATGCCGCACCGCGGGCGACAGCACCAGCGCGCTCGCAATGATGGACGAGCGGCGGCCCAGCCTGGTCTTGCTCGACGTGTGGCTGCACGGCAGCCAGATGGACGGGCTGGAAGTGCTCGATGCGATCAAGGCGCGCGAGCCGGACCTGCCGGTCATCATCTTTTCCGGCCACGGCAACATCGACACGGCGGTGTCGGCCATTTCCCGCGGGGCGATGGACTTCATCGAAAAGCCGTTCGAGGCAGAACGCCTGCTCCACCTCGTCGACCGGGCGACGGAGACCGAGCGGCTGCGTCGCGAGAATGCCCGGCTGCGCGAAGGCTTCGCCTCGTCGGAGGAATACACCGGCAATTCCAGTGCCATCAACGCGGTGCGCGCCACGCTGAAGCGGGTCGCCAGCACCGGGAGCCGCGTCCTTATCACCGGGCCCGCGGGCGCCGGCAAGGAAGTGGCCGCGCGCCTCCTGCATTCATGGAGCCCGCGCGCCGACCAGGCCTTTGTCACCGTCAGTTCCGCCCGCATCACGCCCGAACTGTTCGAACACGAATTGTTCGGGGAAGAGCAGGACGGCAAGCTGGTGCGGCCAGGTTTGCTGGAAAACGCCGACGGGGGCACACTCTATTTCGACGAGGTCGCGGACATGCCGGAAAACACGCAGGCCCGCATCCTGCGCGTGCTGACCGAACAGAGCTTCGTGCGCGTCGGCGGATCGCGGCAGATCGGTGTGGACGTGCGCGTCGTATCCTCCACCGCGCGCAACCTGGAAGAGGAAATCGCCGCCAAGCGCTTCCGCGAAGACCTGTTCTACCGCCTCGCCGTGGTGCCGGTGGAAATCCCCAGCCTGGCCGAACGGCGCGAGGATATTCCCGCCCTTGTCACCCATTTCTTTGCCCGCTACGCCGCCGAACAGGGCCTTCCGCAGCCGGAAGTCGGCCCCGAAGCGATGGCGGCGCTGCAGGCCTACGACTGGCCCGGCAACGTGCGCCAGCTGCGCAACGTGGTCGAACGCACGATCATCCTCACCCCGCGCGACAAGCTGGGCATCATCCAGCCCGACATGCTGCCGGCCGAAATCTCCGGCGCATCGTCCGACGGGGACGACGGGATTGCGCCGCTGATGGGTGTGCCGCTGCGCGAGGCTCGGGAAAGCTTCGAACGGCAATATCTGCGCATCCAGATCCGCCGCTTTTCGGGCAATATCTCGCGCACGGCGGGATTCATCGGGATGGAACGCTCCGCGCTCCACCGCAAGCTCAAGCTGCTCGGCATGGCGGATCGTCCTGACGGCAAGGAATAGGTCGCCGGCGCCCGGGCCGATTGGTTCGGAACCGCCCGCCTTCGTGAAGCATTTCAGGCAGGATAGCGCCCATGCGCCAAGCCTGCATGTGCCCCCGCACCAAGAACAGGAGTCATGCTAAATGGCCGACGGAACCCTCTCTGCACGTCCCCGATCCAAGCCGGAACCAGCAGCGACCGATCAAGGCGGAGCGTCGCAGCGCCCGCAGAACCTTCAGGACGTCTTCCTCAACTACCTGCGCCGCAACAAGATACCGGTGACCATGTTCCTGGTGAAAGGCGTGAAGTTGCAGGGCATCGTAACCTGGTTCGACAATTTCTCGATCCTGCTGCGCCGCGACGGGCAAAGCCAGCTCGTTTACAAGCACGCCATTTCCACCATCATGCCGGGGCAGGAGCTGGACGTCGACCATTTCACCGGCAACGATGGCGGGCGCAAGTCCAGGCAATTGCAGGACATTTTCCTCGCCAAATGCCGTGACACGCAGGTGCAGGTGACGATGTTCCTGGTCAACGGCGTGATGCTGCAGGGAGAGATTGCCGAATTCGACCTGTTCTGCATGCTGCTGGAGCGTGACGGCTACGTCCAGCTTGCCTACAAGCACGCCGTCAGCACGGTGCAGCCTGCCGAAACGCTCGACCTGAACGACGAAGAGGACGACGCCTGAGTTTCCTGGAAGACAGTGCCGAGGAAGTCACCCGCGGGGCGCGGGCCCTTGTCGTGTGCCCGGACATCCGCAGCGAACGCCGCGACGATGACCCCGACGCGCGGCTGGAAGAAGCGAAGGGCCTTGCGCTCGCTATCGGGCTGGTCATTGCCGACGCCTTCATACTGCCGGTCCGCGAGGTGCGGCCGAACACGCTGTTCGGCTCGGGCCAGGTCGAGAATATCGCCATCGCCAGCGAGCAGGGGGAGGCGGAACTGGTCGTGGTGGACGGCGCGCTCAGCCCCATCCAGCAGCGCAATCTCGAAGACCGGCTGAAGCGCAAGGTGATCGACCGGACCGGGCTGATCCTCGAAATTTTCGGCGAGCGTGCGGCGACGGCGGAAGGCCGCCTGCAGGTCGAACTGGCTCATCTCGATTACCAGCAAAGCCGCCTCGTACGCAGCTGGACTCACCTCGAGCGCCAGCGCGGCGGTTACGGCTTCCTCGGCGGTCCGGGCGAAACCCAGATCGAGGCCGACCGCCGGATGATCCGCACCCGCATGGGTCGGCTGCGCAAGGAACTGGAGCAGGTTCGCAAGACCCGCACGCTCCACCGCGAGCGGCGCGGGCGCGCCCCTTGGCCGGTGGTGGCGCTGGTCGGCTATACCAACGCCGGCAAGTCCACGCTGTTCAATCGCCTGACCGGCGCGGACGTGATGGCGGAGGACCTGCTGTTCGCAACGCTCGACCCGACAATGCGCGCAATCCGGTTGCCGGGCGTCGAAAAGGCGATCCTTTCAGACACGGTGGGCTTCATCTCGGACCTCCCGACACAGCTGGTCGCGGCGTTCCGTGCCACGCTCGAAGAAGTGACCGCGGCCGACGTCATCTGCCACGTGCGCGACATGGCCAACCCGGACAATGCGGTGCAGAAGCGACGCGTGCTCGAAGTGCTGACCGACCTCGACGTGATCGACGGCGAAGACGGGACTAGCGAAATCCCCCTGATCGAGGTGTGGAACAAGGTCGACCTCGTCGAAGGCGAGGCGCTGGAGGACTTGCAGTCGCAGGCCGCCGCTGCCGACGATGTGGTCGCCATTTCCGCCGCCACCGGGGAGAATGTCGAGGCCCTGCTGGAGCGGGTCAGCGAATTGCTCACCGCAAATGCGAAAACGTACGAATTCGTGCTCGATGCGGGCGAGGGGCAGAAGATCGCCTGGCTGCATCAGCACGGCGAGGTGCTGGCCGACGAGGCCGCGGGCGAAGGCGGGCTCGACCGGCGGGTCGAAGTGCGCCTGACTCCCAAGGAAGCCGGCCGCTTCGCTGCACTTTAGGGCGCTTCGCCCGCTTTCACGGCCTGCCAGAGCGCTTCCTGCTCCTCCAGCGATAGCGCCGGAAACGTCTCGGCCTTTGCCTCCATACCGCGATAGCGCCGCTCGAACTTGTCATTCGCCTTGCGCAGCGCCTGTTCGGGTGAAATGCCGTAGGCGCGCACCAGATTGACCGCGGCGAACAACAGGTCGCCCGCTTCCTCCTCCTGCTTTTCCGCCGGGGCCTCGCGCAGTTCCGCGATTTCCTCCGCCACCTTGGCGGCAGGGCCTTCGCGGTCGGGCCAGTCGAATCCGTCGCGTGCCGCGCGCTTCTGGAGTTTTTCGGCACGCAACAAGGCGGGAAGCGCGCGGGCGACACCGTCCATCGCGCTCCGCTCGCCCTTGTCGGCGCGTTCGGCGGCTTTCATCTCCTCCCACCGGCCTTCGGTCATGGTCCCGCCGGCGTCGCCGAAGATGTGCGGATGGCGCGCTTCCATCTTGTCGCCGATCGCCCGGGCCACATCCTCGAACGCGAACAACCCAGCTTCTTCCGCCATGCGCGCGTGGAACACGACTTGCAGCAGCAGGTCGCCCAGCTCGCCGCGCAGTTCGCCGTAATCCGCGCGCTCGATGGCGTCGGCGACCTCGTAGGCTTCCTCGATCGTATAGGGCGCGATGGTGGAGAAATCCTGCGCGAGGTCCCATTCGCATCCCCGCTCCGGATCGCGGAGGCGGGCCATGATTGCGAGCAGGCGGTCGATCTGTTTCGTCATTCGGAGCCTTCCGGCGCATGGGGACCGAGGGCGGCCTTCAGCTCTACCAGCCACGCTTCATAGGGTTTCCACGCATCCTGCCCCTTGCGATTGATGGGCTGGCGCACCTGCTCGCTGCTGGCAGTTCGCACCGCGCGGTCGGTCTTGTGAAAATCGATGCACGCCTGTTCGAATGCCCGGTCGAAATCGCCGGTCTGCATGCTTTCGATGGCCAGGTGGCTCTGGAACAACGGGTCGGCGGGATTGCGGCGATGGAGCCATTCGGCCTGCTCGCGCGCTTCGGCGTATTTCTGGCGTTGGCGCAGCACCTGGATCGCGTCGAGCCTAAGCTGGACGTTTTGCGGATCGAGTTGGATGGCGGTTTCAAGCAGGAATTCCGCATCGTCGAGCACCCCGAACTTGGCCGCGATGGCGGCAAGCAGGCGCATGCCTTCGACGTTGCGGGGATGCCGGCGCTGGTGATGCCGGCAGATCTCTTCGGCTCGCAGTAGCCGGCCTTCATGCAGGTGGTTGGTGACAGCCACCAATTCAGCGGGGAGCGCCTCGATCCGCCGCGCCTGTGCCGCCGACGCCTCCGCTAGAGCAGAACGATCCGCTGCAGCGGCAAGCTCGGCTTGCGCTTTCCAGCTTGCCACCAGTGCCGGGTTGAACCGTGTCGCCCGCTCGAACGCGGCCAGCGCACGCGCATCGTCACCCTGCGTGCGGGCGAGATGACCTTCTTCCTGCCACGCGCGGCCATATTCCGGCATGGCAGCGTGTAGCCGCGCAAGCAGCGCCGAAGCAGCCGGAAGATCCGCGAGATATCGCCGCGCAACTGCAGCTATGTACAAGGCTTCGCCGTCTTCCGCATCGCCAGCCAGGATCGTGTCGGCAAGCCGGGCGCCGCCGGCAAAATCGCCGGACCGGAGGGCGGACTGCGCGCCCTTCAACAATGCTGCACGGTCGTCTGTCGCAAGCGTGGTGTTCATGGCGTGGCCCTGCCAGAATTTGCCGGAGCGGAAAAGCGAAGCGGCGGGCAAGGCCTTCGCCCGCCCGCCGCTGCAGTTCGCAGTTCAGGCGCGATCAGTAATCGTAACCGATGCGCACACCGACGGTAAGCGGGCGGTTCGTGGTGATCCGCTCGCGGTCGTTGATGTAGTTGCCGGCGACTTCGGCACGCTCGTCGAACAGGTTCGAACCGAACACCTCGATGCGGTAATCCGCCGTCTGGACGCCCGCCGACAGATCCACGATCGTGTAGGAATCGAGTTCGATCCGGTTGATCGTGATGATGTCGGTGAACTTCGATGCCGAATAGAAAACCTGTGGCTGGACGAAGCCGGTCAGGTCGTTGCTGACGTCGAACTCGTACCTCACGCGCAAGTTTCCCTGGAACGGCGGCGCGGAATCGACGCGATCTCGACGACGATGATCATCGGCGCGTTGCCGTTCAGCTTCGTGGTCAGCCTGATGGCGATTTCCGTGCTGAAGGCGATCGTCTGGGATGTCCGGCGCAAGGCGCAAGGTGTGCCGGTCACGTCCGACGCTTGCGCCGAGGGCGCCGACTAGACGGCGATCCGCTCGCAAACGGCGTCGGTAACGGTCTGGGTGGTCGCAGTGCCGCCGAGGTCGGCTGTGCCCACGCCCGCACCCAAGGCCCCGCGCACGGCTTCCTCGACAGTCCGCGCGGCATCTTCCTCGGCCAGCGCATGGCGCAGCAGCATTGCGAGTGACAGGATTGCGCCGACCGGGTTCGCTTTGCCCTGGCCCGCAATGTCGGGGGCGGAGCCGTGGATCGGCTCGTAAAGGCCGCCATGGCCCGACCCGATCGAAGCGGAAGGGGCGAGGCCGATCGAGCCCGAAATTACCGACGCCTCGTCGGACAATATATCGCCGAACAGGTTTTCAGTGAGCACGACATCGAACTGAGCAGGGCGTTCGATCAGCTTCATCGCCATGGCGTCGACAAGCACGTGGTCGAGCGCGATGTCGGGATAGTCCTTCGCCACATCCACCACCACGGCGCGCCACAAGCGGCTGCTGGCGAGGACATTGGCCTTGTCGACCGACGTTACCCGCCCGCGCCGCTGGCGGGCCGCGTCGAAGGCGATGCGGGCGACGCGCTCCACCTCCTCGCGGCTGTAGGCGCACTGGTCGGATGCGGTTTCAGTGCCCTCCGTCTTGTCCCCGAAATAGAGCCCGCCGGTGAGCTCGCGCACGATGAGCATGTCGGTGCCGGCGGCACGCTCCGGGCGCAGGGGTGAGAGATGCTCCATGCCCTCGAACAGCGAGATGGGTCGCAGGTTTGCGAATACGCCGAGCGCCTTGCGTAAGCCCAGCAGGCCCTGTTCGGGACGCACATCGCCGCCTTCCCAGCTCGGCCCGCCAACAGCGCCGAGGAAAATGGCATCGGCAGCCATGCATGCTTCCAGCGTGGCATCGGGCAGGGGGGTGCCGTTCTTGTCGATGGCGATGCCGCCGAAGTCGTGCGCTTCGGTTTCGATCTGCAGGTCGTGCCTGGTGGCCGTTGCCGCGAGCACCGCTTCCACTGCCGCAGTGACTTCTGGCCCAATCCCGTCGCCGGGCAACAGGACGATCTTCGCGCTCACGCCGCCGCCTCGTATGCCGCGATCTCGGCATCGTGCGCCAGCAAGTGGCCGAGCGGATCGACGCCGTTCAGCAGGCAATGCCGCGCGAAGGCTTCGGTATGGAAGGCCACTTTCCGCCCCTCGGGCAAGCGCAGCCATCTTGCCTCGAGATCGAGCGCGACCTCGGCGCCCGGGTTGGCAAGCAGCCATTCGTGTACGTCGGACGGCACCTGGACCGGCAGCAGCCCGTTTTTCAACGCATTGCTGGTGAAAATGTCGGCTAGGTCGGAACTGATGACGGCGCGAAAACCGTAGTCGAGCAGCGCCCACGGCGCGTGTTCGCGGCTCGATCCGCAGCCGAAATTGCGGCCCGCGACCAGGACTTGCCGCTCGCCCGCGCCGCCGACCGGGAAGGGCGAGGTGTTCTTGGCCGAACCGTCGGCTGTGTAGCGCCAGTCGTAGAACGCCGCCTTTCCCAGCCCGTCTCGCGAAGTCGTGGTGAGGAACCGCGCGGGGATGATCTGGTCGGTATCGACATTCTCCTGCCGCACGACGAGCGTCTTGGCGGTCAGCGTCGTGAAGGGCTCAGGCTGCATTGCGCGCCTCCTTCAGATAGGCCCGCGGATCGGCGATATGCCCGGCGATTGCGGAGGCCGCAGCGGTCGCGGGGCCGGCCAGAACGGTGCGCACGTCCTTGCCCTGTCGGCCGACGAAATTGCGGTTGGACGTGCTGACCACCAGCTCGCCCGGCTCGCCCCGGTCGCCGTTCATGGCGATGCACATGGAACAGCCTGGTTCGCGCCATTCAGCCCCGGCGGCGAGGAAAATTTCGTGCAGCCCCTCGGCCTCGGCATCGCGGCGCACGGCTTCCGATCCCGGGACGACCAGCGCGGTGACGCCGCTCGCCACGGTGCGACCACGCATGACCTCGGCCGCTTCGCGCAGGTCCGACAGGCGCGAATTGGTGCAGCTGCCGATGAAAACGCGGTCGACCTTCGCAGCGGCAAAGTCTTGCCCTGCGGCAAAGCGCATGTAGTCCGCCGCGTCCTGTTCGTTGGCGTTGGCGGGGCTTGGCATGGCGGCGCTAACGGCGGCCGCCGCATCGGGCGAGACACCGTAAGTGATCATGGGCTGGATCGCGGCGACATCAACCGTCACGTCCTTGTCGAAGACGGCATCCTCGTCGGACTGCAGGGTCCGCCAGTCGTCGACGGCCGCTTGCCAAGCCTCGCCCTGGGGAGCGCGCTCGCGGCCTTCGAGCCAGGCGAAGGTGGTATCGTCCGGGGCGACCATGCCGACGCGTGCACCGGCCTCGATCGCCATGTTGCACAGCGTCATGCGCCCTTCCATCGACAGGCCGCGCACGGCCTCGCCGCAAAATTCGATCGCGTGACCGGCGCCGCCGTCCGCACCGACTTGCGCGATCATGGCGAGTGCCATGTCCTTGGCGCCCACGCCTTCGCCGAGCGTGCCTTCGAAGACGACGCGCATCGATTTTGGCTTGCGCTGCAGCAGGCACTGGGTTGCGAGAACATGGCCGACCTCGGTCGTGCCGATGCCGAATGCGAGCGCGCCGAATGCGCCGTGGGTGCTGGTGTGGCTATCCCCGCAGACGATGGTCTTGCCGGGCTGCGTCAACCCCAGTTCCGGCCCGACGACATGCACGATCCCGCGTCGCTCGTCGCCGAGGTCGAGCAGGTCGATTCCGTGCTTCGCGCAATTCGCCTGCAGTTGGGCGACCTGCTTTTCTGCGGCTTGCGTGGCATAGGGCAGGGTGCCGTCCGCCCGCGCGGGCAGGGTCGGTACCGAATGGTCGATGGTGGCGAGCGTCAGGTCCGGGCGCCGCATTCCCAGCCCGCGCTCTTCGAGCACGGCAAAGGCCTGCGGGCTTGTGACTTCATGGACCAGATGCAGGTCGATGTAGAGGATCGCTGGGCAATCCTCGCTCTCGGGCACCACGACGTGGCGCTCCCACAAGCGGTCGAGCAGCGTTTTCGCTTCGGTCATCCTCGCCTCACGCAGCCTGGTGTGCGGCGGCGGCCTGCACCATCCGGTCGTGGTTGTTGAAAGCGGCGAGCAGCGCTTCGGCGGCGGCGACGATCACATCGGTGTTCTGGCTGCGACCGGACACCTTCTTGCCGTCCACCGTCAGGCCGACCTCTATGTCCATCTCCCGCGCCAGCTGGTGCGCATCGATGGCATCGAGCGAACCGTCCACTTCGGCCGCGATGCAGAATGCGTCGGTCAGCGCTTCGAACGGGCCGGTGCCGTGGCCGATGGTGGTCAGGCGGCCGCGTTCCTTGTGGTCGAGCACCAGCTTGGCAGTGGGCTGGTCCTTTGCCTTCGTGCCAGTGCGCAATTCCGCGCGAACGAGATGCCAGGTCAGCGCATCCTCGCCGCCGGCCATCAGCGCGATCAGATCGTTGTCCGTCACTTCGCGGCGGGTATCGGCGACGTCCTTGAAGGCGGGAAACAGTTCGGCAATGCGGTTGTCGCCCAGTTCGAAACCGAGGTCGGCCAGCCGGGCGCGCAGGGCGTGCTTGCCGCTATGCTTGCCCAGCACCAGCGTTTGCGCGGGCACGCCGATATCGTCCGGGTGCATGATTTCGTAAGTCTGGCGATTGGCCAGCACGCCGTGCTGGTGGATGCCGGCCTCGTGCGCAAAGGCGTTCCGGCCCACGATCGCCTTGTTGCGCGGCGGGGCGTTGCCGGTGCATTCGGCCAGCAGCGCACTTGCGGCGTAGATGCCGCGCGTCTGCACACCGGTGTCGGCGCGGTAGTGGTCTGTGCGGGTGCGCAGCGCCATCACCACCTCCTCCATCGCGCAATTGCCCGCCCGTTCGCCGATACCGTTGAGCGCGCATTCGATCTGGCCCGCCCCGCCGCGCACCGCGGCGAGGCTGTTGGCGACCGCCATGCCGAGATCGTCGTGGTTGTGGGTCGAGAAGATGACCCCAGCGCGCACGGAGACACTTGCGGTGAGGTCGCGATAGAGCTCATAAATCTCTTCGGGCGAGGTGTAGCCGACCGTGTCGGGCACGTTCAGCACGTCCGCCCCCGCATCGGCGGCGCATTGCAGCGCTTCCTTCAGGAAGGCGCGTTCGGTGCGGATTGCGTCCTCGGCGGAAAATTCGATTTCGTCGAAGCGGCCGGCGCAGGATTTCACGCTGCGCTCGATCTGCTTCAGCACTTCGTCGGTCGAAAGCTTCAGCTTGAATTCGCGGTGCAGCGGGCTGGTGCCGAGAAACACGTGGATCCGCTTGCGCTGTGCCGGGGCGAGGGCGCGCTCGGCCGCGTCGATATCGCCTTCGGTCGAGCGGGCGAGGGAGCACATGGTCGGCCCCTCGATCTCGCCCGCGATGCGGCGGATGGCCTCGGCATCGCCGGGGCTGGCGGCGGCAAAGCCGACCTCCATGACGTCCACTTCAAGGGCGGCAATAGCCCTGGCGACCATCAGCTTGCGTTCCGGCGTCAGGGAGAAGCCGGGCGCCTGCTCCCCGTCGCGCAGGGTCGTGTCGAAAATGCGGATGCGGCGTACGTCGCTTTCTCCGGCTTGGTCAGGCGACTGCGGCACGCGGCACCTCCATGATCGGCGGGGCGTTGGTCAGTTCGGTCGCTTCGGTGACCAGGTGCAGGCGCTGGATCTGGCGCAGCAGCGTGGCGGTGCGGCGCGTGCCGTCGCGCGGGTCGATGGCGACCGTCATGGTCGAGAATTCCATGTCGCTGCCCATCTGCATCGAGCGGATGTTGAACCCGCGTGCTTCGATGAGGCCGAGCACCCGGCGTAGCGTGCCTTCGCCCGACTGGAAGGTGATGCGGATGTGCTCAAGCGTCATGTTTCGTCTCCATCATTTCGGAGTTGGATTTGCCTGGCGGGACGAGCGGCCAGACGTTTTCTTCCGGGTCGATCCGGACATGGGCCAGGATCGGCCCTTTCGCGGCGCGAAGCCGCTCGATCGCGCCGTCGACTTCCTCGCGGCGTTCTACCGCAAAGGCTTCGATGCCGAAGGCGTGGGCGACTTCGACGAAGTCCGGGTTGTCGGACAGGTCGACTTCTGAATAATTGCCTTCGAAGAACAGCTCCTGCCACTGGCGGACCAGACCCAGCATCGCGTTGTCCAGCAGGACGATCTTGACCGGGATCTGGTAGCGCCGCAGCGTCGCCAGTTCCTGCAGGTTCATCTGGAAGCCGCCGTCGCCGCTGACGCAGTAGACTTCCTTCTCCGGCTCGGCGAGCTTGGCGCCGATTGCGGCGGGAAGGCCGTATCCCATCGAACCCAGGCCACCGCTGGTGAGGTGGTGCTTGGGCGAGGAAAAGCGGCAATGCTGGGCGACCCACATCTGGTGCTGGCCGACGTCGCATGCGGCAACGAAGTCGTCGCCGACCTGCTCCGACAACGCCTTCAGCATGGCAGGTGCGTAGATGCCGTTGCCCGGTGCGTCATATCGGGGCGCGGTGGTAGCCTTGCTCTGGGCGCACGCAGCTTGCCAGTCGCCGATGTCGCCGGCGGTAAAATCGATCTGGCGCAGCGCGCGCTTGAGGTCGCCGCAGATGGCGGCGTTGGCGCGGCGCAGCTTGTCGAATTCTGCCGCATCGGTGTCGATATGGACGACGCCGGCGTGGGGCGCGAACGTATCGAGCTTGCCGGTGGCGCGATCGTCGAACCGTGCGCCGATGACGATCAGCAGGTCGCTTTCCTGCACCGCCTTGTTGGCGGCGATGCTGCCGTGCATCCCCAGCATTCCGAGAAACTGTTCGTGCTCAGGCGGCAGGATGCCGAGGCCCTGCAAGGTGGCGACAGCGGGGATGCCCGAACCCTCGATGATCTCGCGCGTCAGCGGCGTAGCGTTCGCGCGGGCGACGCCGCCGCCGAGGTAGAACAGGGGCTTTTTCGCGCTTGCGATCAGCTTCTCGGCTTCGGATATCGCTTCCGCTGAAGGGGTGGGGCGCAGCGCGTCGGCCTCCGCGCGGTAGATCGCCGTCCCGGCCTGCGCCTGCTGGACGTCCTTGGGCAGGTCGATCAGGACCGGGCCGGGGCGGCCACCCTCGGCAATCGCGAAGGCTTCCTCCAGCGTGCCGGGGATTTCGTCCGGATGGCGGACGATCATGGAGTGCTTCACGATCGGCAGTGTCATGCCGAACATGTCGATTTCCTGGAAAGCGTCGGTGCCCATGAACGGCTGCGCGACCTGTCCGGTGATCGCGACCATCGGGACGCTGTCCATGTACGCGTTGGCGATGCCGGTGATGAGGTTGGTCGCGCCCGGACCGCTGGTGGCGAGGCAGACGCCGGCGCGGCCCGTGATCCGGCCATAGGCATCGGCGGCAAAGGCAGCGCCCTGCTCGTGGCGGCACAGGACGTGGCGGACATTGCCGCGCGCGATGGCGTCGTAAACCGGCATGATCGCGCCGCCGGGATAACCGAAGATGCAGGTGACCCCCAGCTCCTCCAGCGTGTCCACCACCAGCTCCGCCCCGCTGCGCGGAGTGAAGCTGGTGGTGGTGGGGGATGCTTGGGCGTTCATGGGTCTATACTGCAGCCGCGCGGTTACGCGGCCTTGTCCTTCTTCTGCTGGAGCCACGGCATCATGCCGCGCAATTCCTTGCCGGTGGTCTCGATCAGATGGGCGAGGTCTTCGGACAGCATCCGGTCGTATTCGGGCTTCCCGGCCTCGTTCTCGGCGATCCAGTTCTTTGCGAACGTGCCGTTCTGGATGTCGGTGAGGACGTCCTTCATCCGCGCGCGGGTCTCGTCATTGACGACGCGCGGGCCGGAAACGAGGTCGCCGTAGATGGCCGTTTCGCTGATGAATTCGTGCATCTTGGCGAGCCCGCCTTCATACAACAGGTCCACGATCAGCTTCAGTTCGTGGAGGCATTCGTAATAGGCGATCTCCGGCGCGTAGCCAGCATCGGTCAGCGTTTCGAAGCCGGCCAAAACAAGCTCGGTCGCGCCGCCGCACAGGACGGCCTGTTCGCCGAACAGGTCGGTTTCGGTTTCTTCCTTGAAGCTGGTCTCGATGGCGCCCGCAGTCGTGCCGCCGATCAGGCTGGCGTAGGCCAGCGCCTTGTCCCGCGCTTCGCCGCTTGCATCCTGGTGGACGGCGAACAGGGCGGGTACGCCCGCACCGCGTTCGTATTCGCGGCGGACGAGGTCGCCGGGGCCCTTCGGCGCGACGAGGATGACGTCGATGTCGCTGCCCGGCTTGATCCGTTCGTACAGGACAGTGAACCCGTGCGCGACCAGGAGCGCGTCACCGGCCGACAGGTTGGGCGCGATTTCGCTGGCGAAGATCTTCTCGTGGCTCATGTCCGGCGTCAGCAGCGCGATGAGGCCGGCGGCCTTCGTCGCTTCGGCGACCGACATCACGGTCAGGCCGTCGGCGCGCGCCTTGGCCGCCGTGGGCGATCCGTCGCGCAGCCCGATGATGACCTCGCAGCCGCTGTCGTGCAGGTTCAGCGCATGGGCACGGCCCTGGCTGCCGTAGCCGATGATGGCGACCGGCTTGCCCTTGACGGCGGCGGGCTTGGCATCGGTATCCTTGAAAACTTTCATGGGTCTTTCCTCAATTCGCAGGAGCTTCGGTCGTGATCGCGCCATAGGCGGCGGACCCGACCAGGCGGGCATACTTGTCGAAAGCGCCGCCCATGCGCTTGGGCGGGCGGGGCGTGTGGGCTGCGCGGCGGGCATCCCAGTCGATGTCGGCGTCGATCCGGCGTGTCTCGGCGTCGATGGTGATGGTGTCGCCTTCCGCGATCAGGGCGATCGGGCCGCCGACCTGCGCTTCGGGAGAGACATGGCCGATGACGAAGCCGTGGCTCGCGCCCGAAAAACGCCCGTCGGTGATCAGCGCGACCTGCCCGGCAAGGCCCTGTCCGGCGATGGCGGCGGTGACGGCCAGCATCTCGCGCATGCCGGGTCCGCCCTTGGGCCCTTCGTAGCGGATGACAACGACGTCGCCGGCCTTGATCCGGCGGTTGGTGACGGCTTCGAAACAGGCTTCCTCGCCGTCGAAAACGCGGGCCGGGCCGGTGAAGCTCTTGGTGCCGTAACCGGCGGTTTTCAGTACCGCGCCCTCGGGGGCCATGTCGCCATAGAGGATCGACAGGCCGCCGGTCCGCTTGAACGGGTTGGCGGGCGAGTGGACGACTTCCTGTCCGGGCGCCTCTTCGGCTTCGGCCAGTTCTTCATGCATCGAACGGCCCGTGCAGGTCGGGGTGTCGGCGATCAGGCCCGCATCGGCCAGGCGCTTGCCGAACAGGCGGATGCCGCCGGCGGCGAACAGGTCGCGGGCGAGGAACCGCCCGCCGGGCTTCAGGTCGGTGATGACCGGGACTTCGCGCGACAATTCGTCGAACGTCTCGATCGGGAAGGCGAAGCCGGCTTCCGCGGCGATGGCGGGCAAATGGAGGACGGCGTTGGTCGAGCCGCCGCTGGCGACGACGGCGGTTGCCGCATTGCGCAGCGATGCCGGCGTCAGTAACGTGCGGGCGGAGGTGCCTTCGTGCGCCAGTCGTGCAGCCAGCTCGCCGCAGCGGCGCGCCTCGTCGGGCTTGGCATCGTCGACTGCGGGCGGATCGGCTGCGCCCATGGGCGAAATGCCCATCATCGTCAGCGCCATCGCCATAGTATTGGCGGTGAACTGGCCGCCGCAGGCGCCCGGGCCGGGGCAGGCGTGGCGTTCGATCTCGTCCAGCTCGGCGTCGTCGATATCGCCCTTGGCATGCGCGCCGACGGCTTCGAAAACGTCTTGGATCGACAGGTCCTTGCCCTTGCAATTGCCGGGCAGGATGGTGCCGCCGTAGAAGATGAGGCCGGGGATATCGAGCCGCGCCAGCGCCATAGCAGCGGCGGGGATGGTCTTGTCGCAACCGACGAGGATGACCGCCGCGTCCAGCGAGTGGCCGCGCACCGCGACTTCGATGGAATCGGCGATGACTTCGCGGCTGATCAGGCTGGCGCGCATGCCTTCGCCGCCCATGGTAATGCCGTCGGAGACAACTATGGTGTTGAAATCGACCGGCGTCGCCCCGCCGGCGCGCAGGCCTTCGCGGACCGGCTCTGCCAATGCCTGCAGGTGCATGTTGCAGGGCGTGACGGTGGACCAGGTGTTGACGACTGCGACCATCGGCTGCGCCATCGCCGCATCGTCATAGCCCGCCGCACGCAACATCGCGCGCGCCGGGGCCTTGGCCGGGCCCTTGGTGATGGCGTCGGAAATTTTCGCTTTCGGGTCGGTCATGGTGTCTCGCGAGATCGGGGAGGGTGAGGGGCCAACAAAAAACCCCGCTGCCGGTTTGGAAGCGGGGTTTCGGAGGTCCGTGTCAGCCTGTGTCAGCCGATGGGCGCTCCTCCCCGCGTGATAAGGAGTACGAGTACTGCGAGCACTAGCTGCACGAGGTCGGCCACGGGTGCCCGATCCTTCGCAATTGCAGCAGTGGCAGCGCGTGCCAGCATCGTCTCGTTCCTCGTTCCACGACAGAGCGCCGCGTTCGCAAGCCTCTTTATATCCCGAAATCCTTCTTGCAAGTAAAAATATTGCGCGAAGGTGGGAAAATCGGGAATGATTTCATCTGAAACCAGTTTGCTGCACAAGCGAAAGGCCGGCCCCCGCGAGGGAGCCGGCCTTTGCTGTGACTGCGAAGAGCGTCAGGCTGGGCGGCGGGCGAACATGCCGAAAGCCGCGATGATGCCGTAGCATACGATCGGCAGGATCATGGCCGTGCGGAGGCTGCCGCTTGCATCGGCCAGCATGCCGGTCAGCAGCGGGATGACGGCCCCGCCGAAAATGGCGATGTTGATGATGCCTGACCCGTCGGCTGCCTTCAGGCCCAGCTTCTCGCTTGCGAGCGAGAAGATCGTCGGGAACATGATAGAGTTCATCAGGCCGACCGCCAGCAGGCTGTAGCCGGCAGTCGCTCCGGTCGTGTTGGTGGAAATCAGCACCAGCGTAATCGCGCCCAGGGCCACGCCCATGAGCACGAGGCCGGGGCTGACGTAGCGCAGCACCAGCGAACCGATGATCCGGCCGACCAGCGCTCCGCCCCAGTACATCCAGATCATGTTGCCGGCGTCGAGCTCGCTCAGGCCCATCACGCTGTCCTGCATCAGGTAGTTCACGATGAGCGAGCCGATGGCGACTTCCGCCCCCACGTAAAGGAAGATGCACGCCGCGCCGAAAGAGAAGCGGGTGCGGCTGAGCAAGCTGTTGCCCCACAGCCAGACGATAGGGCCCGCGATCAGCAGGATCACGCCCGGAATCTCGTTGCCGCGGATAACCAGCCAGCCGCCGATCACGATGGGGACGATACCGCTCAGGTAGCGGGTGACGCTGGTCAGCGCGCCGCCTTCCATCGCGGAGGCATCGTGGGGCAGCTTGTTGCGGTTGATCCACACGACCAGCGCGATCACCGCCAGGGCGACGGCGAGGCCGATGTAGGTGGAGACGATGGCCGCGCTTTCTGCCGTGCGATAGGCGGCAAGTTCCGCGCCGGAGAGTTCCGCCGCGGAGACCCCGGCCAGGCTGCCGAGAATCAGTGCCGAGCCGACGCGCGGGAAAATCGTGGTGCCGAGGCTGTTGAATGCCTGCGCAAAGGTCAGGCGGCTGTGCACGGTCTTGGCCGGGCCGAGCAGCGAGATGAGCGGGTTGGTCACCACCTGCACGATCACCACGCCGCTTGCTAGGATGAACAACGCACCGAGGAATAGGCCGTATGTGGCGGTCTGGCTTGCCGGGATGAAGAGCAGGCAGCCTGCCATCATGATCAGCAATCCGGCCACTGCACCGCGCATGTAACCGATCCGCTTGACCAGCTCGGCACCGGGGATCCCGATCATGAGATAGGCGGTGAAGAAGCAGAACTGCACCAGCATTGCTTCGGTGTAGTTAAGCGTGAACAGCTCCTTCAGCTTGGGCAGGATCACGTCGTTGAGCGAGGTGATGCCGCCGAAGATGAAGAACAGCGCAAAGACGAAATATTGCAAACCGGGCGCGTTTACGTGCGTGCCTTCATCGGTAAGCGTGGCCGGATCGGTGCTTGTGGCAACGTCTGGTGCCAAGGCCATAATGGTACTCTCCCTCTGGTCCTCCTGCGTGCGCGGTCAGGACATTCCCCTGTTGGCAGCGTGGCGCAGGGTGGCGGCCCTGTCCAACGCAAATTCGTATGCGCGGCGGCTCATGCCGTTCGCGCGATGCTAAGCAGCAATGCACCCGCCGCAACGACCAGCACTGCAAGCGCGATGAACAGGCCGGAAAAGCCGAAAACGGGCACCAGCAGCAGCGTCAGCCACGGCATGATCATCGAGGGCATGGTGTTAGTCAGGTTGAAGATCCCGAGGTCGCGCCCGCGGGTCTGCGGACGGGGCAGGACGCGCAGGGTCTGGCTGGTGTGGAGGGCGAGGACCACGCTCGCCGCGAGACCGAAGGCGACATACCCGGCGATGGCGAAGTTGCGGTCGCCCGCCATCGCCATGATGACGAGGCCGATGGACGAGACAAGGCACGCCGTGCCGAGCGGTAGGATCGGCCGGTTCGCGCGGTCCGACCAGCGCCCCACCACGAGCGCGAACGGCACCGCGCTTGCAAGGACCAGCCCGAAGATCGTGGCGGCCGTGTTCTCCGTGCTGGAGGGCGAGATCGAGCGGAACCACAGCAGGAAGAACGCGAAGAGCGAGGCTTCGGCAACCTGCACCAGAAGCCGTGCGAGCCACATGCGGAACACGGCAGGTCGGCTGCGCAACGCGTCTCGCTCCGCGATTTCTTCGCGACTGACGGGCGTCATAAGGCCGGGCGTCGGGACCGGTCGGGCGAGGAGCAGCCCCGGCAGGACGAGCGCGCCGACCAGCGCGACCACGACCGGGAAACGCATTTCGACCGGAACGAGCCACGTCGAGGTGACGAGCACGCCGGACAGCGCGCCCGTCGCAGGCGCAAACGCAAGCATCCCGCCGAGCCGTCCTTTCTGGTCGTCCGGCACGCAATCGCCCGCCCACGCGGCGATAGGGGCGAGCATCATGTTGAGAGCCAACTGCCACGCCACGATGGCGCCGAGAAGGGCGGGAAAGCTCTCGATGGATGGCATCAGGAGCAACAGCGCGGAACTAAGCGCGAACCCCGCTAGCGCCCAGCCACGGCGATTGGCGGTAAGATCGCTCACACAGCCGAACCCGATGTTGGCGACGCTGGCCGCCCCCGCCCCCGCCAGAGCGATCCACGACAGCCACTGCACGATCCCGTCGCCGGCGAGGCTGCTGACATGGATGGGCAGGAGAATGGTAAGGAAGGGAACGTAGGCGACCGCGCCGCCGGCAACCGCAGCGGCATAAAGCCACAGGAAGCGCGTCGATTGCTGCGGCTGTCCGGTGGCCGGGATGGCGGCGCTAGCCATGCGATCCCGCGCGGGGAGGGGCGGTGGAATCGCGCACGACAAGGCGAGCCGGGATGACCGAGCGTTCCTCGTCCTCCAGCTCCCCGCGCTTCGCCTGGATCAGCTTCTCCACTGCAAGCGATGCGAGCTCCGCGATGGGCTGGTCGATGGCGGTCATCGCGGGCACGGAACCGCGCAGCACGGGCGTGTCGTCGAAGCTTATCACCGACAGGTCGCCAGGCACCGACAGGCCAAGTTCGCGCGCGACGTCGAGCGTGGCCATCGCCATGTGGTCGCTGCT
Source organism: Alteriqipengyuania flavescens (assembly GCF_030406725.1). NCBI lineage: Bacteria > Pseudomonadati > Pseudomonadota > Alphaproteobacteria > Sphingomonadales > Erythrobacteraceae > Pseudoblastomonas > Pseudoblastomonas flavescens. The sequence continues at coordinate 2,216,901 of NZ_CP129107.1, forward strand.
CGCGATGATCGCCGTGGGCGGGGTTTCGCCGGAAAGGAGGGCGCGCGCCGCTTTCGCGCCGCTATCGTAACCGAAGTCGCCTTCCGCGAACAGTCCGGCAACAGCGTGGCCGGCTTCGCGCATGGCGTCTTTCCACCCGTTGGTGCGCCAGTGGCTCAGCTCGTAATAGGGCGAGCCGGCGATGAAACCGATCCGTTCGTGACCGAAGTCCAGAAGGTGCTGCGTCGCTTCGCGCGCGGCCAGCCGGTCGTCCATCGCCAGCGCAATGCCGGGGGTGGTGCCTTTCGATCCGATCCGCGCGAAGGGGATGTGCCGCTCTTCCAAAAGGTCGATCATCAGCGTGTTGTCGGAATGTGGCGGGGTCAGGATAACGCCATCGGGCTGCAAGGCAGCGATCGCGTTGCCGAGTTCGCGCTCCACGTGCTGGCTGTCGGTATCGACCAGCTCGATAAGAATGCGATAGCCGTGTTCTGCCGCCTTGCGCATGCCGCCCAGCAGCATCTGGTCGATCCAGTCGCGCCCCTCGCGCGCTTCCCAGTCGGCGATGGTGCGCGCGCGGTCGTTGATCGAGAGGATGAGGTAGGATCGCGACCCGCTCATGCGCTGGGCGGCGATGGAGGGGACGTAGCCGAGCTTGTCGATCGATGCCTGCACGCGCTCACGCATGGAGGCGCGCACGTTCGGCTCCTTGTTGATGACGCGGCTGACTGTCTGCAGCGAAACGCCTGCGTCGGCGGCCACATGCTTGATGGTTACGGATTGGCGGCGGCGAGCCATTGCCCTTCGATCCCTGTCCTGTGCGACGACATCGTCCTTAGCCGCATAGCGGCAGAATTCCCAAGCGGCGGCGGCCTGTTTCCAGACGTTTTACGTGTTCATCCGCCGTGCAAACGACAGGGGCGGGCCGCTGCCTATACAGTAACCCGCCCCCGACTGCGCGTTCGCCTGCTTCCCTAGAAGTCGAAGCGCAGCGCGATGCTGTAACGGCGATCGTTGCGGAACGCCGAGCGGGTGACCCGCGTGCCGTCGAAGTCGAACACCTGGCTGGTGCGGGTGACTTCGTCGAGCAGGTTCACGCCCTGGATGCCAACCTTCAGGTTTTCCAGAACGTCGATGAACAGCGAACCGTCCAGCTGACCGGTGCTTTCCCCGTAGATCGGCGAGAACGGGAAGATCACGTCACGCGGAGTCTGCAGGAATTCCGACCGCCAGTTATAGGCGAGACGAGCTGCAATCGGGCCGCGCTCGTAGAAGACGACGGCGTTGACCGTGTGCTTCGAGATACCGGCAAGCGGCAGGCCGAGCGAGAACGGGCTCTGTTCGGCGCCCAGCGTGTTGTTCGTGAACTCGCCGCCATCGACATAGGTGTAGGTCAGCTGCGAACCCAAGCCGCCGAGCGGACCCGGCAGGAAGTCGTAGGTCTGCTGGTAAGCCAGCTCGAAACCCTTGAGCGTCCCGTCGTTCACGTTGATCGGGCCGTTGACCAGCACCGGCAGGTCGAGGCCATCGGGGTTATCGAGCACGATACGCGTAGCGCCCGGATTTTCCAGATTGGTCACGTCCTTCATGAACAGCGTAGCGGTGACCGAGCCGACGGCATCGAAGTACCATTCCGCCGACAGGTCGTAGTTCCATGCCTCGGTCGGGCGCAGTTTACGGTTACCCGTGTTGAGGCCGAACAGCAGGCCGGTGTCGCCGATATCCTGGTTCACGATGTTGAGCGTGTTGTCGAACAGCGCGCCGCCGGTGCGGAACGCCGCGAGATCGGGGCGGAAGATCGCCTTCGACACCGCACCGCGGAACAGCAGGCCGTTGCCCAGGTCCAGCTTCACATTGAAGCTGGGGAGCCAGTGATCGTAGGTTTCGTCTGCGAAGTCGTCGAAGATATCGCCGGTCAGGCCTTCGACGAATTCAATTTGCCGCTCTGTCGAAAGGGCGCAATAACCGAGCGGGGTTTGGTCGATCGGGTTAGCGCACCGGTTCTGCAGGTCGGACAGTTCGGCCACACCGTCACCATCGCCGCCGCGGTTGAACGAGGTCGGATCGTTCGGATCCTGGTAGGCAGGAGCGTCGATATAGCTCGGCTCGATGTAGCCGATCCGGCCTTCGGAACGGACATTGGTGCGGGCGTAACGCACGCCGATGTTACCCGAAAGCGTCGCGCCGCTGGAGAAATCGCGACCGAAATCGAGCCGCAGGTAAGCCGCGCTGGTCGTTTCCTCGATCGGGGTGATTTCGGACGGGCAGAACGGCGAACACGGGATCTCTTCGCCGGTCACCGGGTCGATGTAGATCCGGCCGTCGATGAGCGGGCGACCTTCCGGGGTCAGGGTGAAGGCCTTGATGGCATTCAGGTCCTGCGCCAGCTCGCCGGAGAGATATTCGCCGACCAGATCGTCCCCCCCATAGAAGATGGCTGCACCGTCACCGACGGGCACGGGCACATTGCCGCGCTGGAAGTTGTCGCCGAAGACATTGCGGACATCGGCGCTTTCAGGGAAGTCGTAGGCGTAAGCGCCGCCGCCCGGAGCAAAAGTCCCCGAATACGGAGCGCCCCAGTCGCCCTGGCGGGCTGTCCAGGTTGCACCCAGGTTCGACCAGTTCGAGAAATTCGCCGTGCGCGTCACGCGGCTGCGTTCCGCCCAACGGGCACCGAAGCGGGCCGAGCGCAGGAAGCCGGTGTCGGAAATATCGTATTCGAAATCGCCGCGCAGCGAGTAAAGGTCGCCTTCATTCGCCACCTGATTGTCTAGGTGGAACCAGAAGTAGGTGTTGGCAGGATCGGTGAAATACGCCACCGGGGAGTCGTTCGTCCCCACCTGCAGGAACTGGACAGCCGGCGTATCACCGCTGTTATCGATGAACAGGTCGGCGTAGGTCTGCATCGCGAGGATGATGCCGGCTTCGCTGCGGTTGGAGTTGATGTACTGGCCTTCGAAATTCGCGCGCAGGCGATCGGTGATCGCGATGTCGAAATCGAGGGAGAAGTCCTCCGTCATCGCCTCGTCCTCGCGCTCGAAGCGCAGGTTTTCGGTCGAGATGCCGGGGATGCCCTGGTCGGAGATCTGCGTCAGTGTGCCCGACTGGAAGACGTTGCCGTTGAACACGATGTCGTTCGCCGCGGTCGGTACCGGGAAGAACGCATCGTTGTTCACCAGCGCCAGGACCGCGAATTCGGAGAGCGAGGACTGGGTTGCGGCGCGCAGGTATTCCGCGGTGACGACGACGCCGCCGTCCAACGATTCATACTGTGCCACGGCCGAATATGCCTGACGGTCGCGGGTCAGTTCGGTGGTGCGCACGCCGGCGCCCTTGGGAACGATGACAGTGCCTTCGGGCGGGAAGGTGTCGGGCGTCGCGGCATCGCCGGAAAAACCGCCGGAGCTGACCGGACGGGCACGGATACAGCCGGACTGCAGATCCGCCGCGCGGTAGCAGGGGTCGGTGATCTGCGAGGCATCGGTGCGGGTAACAAGGCGCTGCTGCGCATAGCCAAGCTGCACGGCAAAGGTGCCAATTCCGGTGTCGAAGGTGTTCGAACCGAGAAGCGAGAAGCCCGGGGCCCACTCGTCTGCAAGGTCGCCCTTGTTGATTTCGAACGTGCCGGCGAAATTGAAACCCGGATTGTCGAGCGGCTTTCGCGTGACGAGGTTCACGGTGCCCGAAATCCCGCCGTCGATCATGTCGGCGGTGGTGTTCTTGTAGACTTCGACGCGGCCGAGAAGCTCGGGCGAAACGTCGTTGAAACCGAGCGTGCGGCCGCCGTTGGCGGAGAAGATGTCACGGCCGTTGAGTTCGGAGCGAACGAAGGGCAGGCCGCGGATAATCACGCCCGAACCTTCGACCGAGAAGCGGTCGGGGTCGTCGCGCTGTTCGAAGCGGCTGATGTTGACACCGGGCACGCGCTGCAGTGCTTCGGCCACCGAACGGTCGGGCAGGGCGCCGATATCGTCCGCCGTCACCACGTCCACGAACGTGTCGGCGTCGCGCTTGATCGACTGTGCGTTTTCGAGCGCTGCGCGGATGCCTTCGACGACGATGACGTTCTCGTCGTCGATCGTGGCATCTTCCTGCTCTGCCGGCGACGCGTCCTGCGCGTAGGCGGGCCCGGCCATGGCGAAGCCCAGCGCGAGGCCGGACACGGTGCAGAAGGCAGTGCGACTCAGGTTGCGCTGCCGCGGAATAACGGTGGTGGTTTTCACGAATCTCTCCCTCGTGAGATGCCGGAATCGGCAATTCTGTCCAATGATCCGCGCTTGGCGTAACGCCGATTGTGAACATTCACAATGGGCCGATGTGAACATTCACATTTTTACCGGGCGACCTATTGCAGAAAGGTCACAATTGCCGCATTTCCATCCGTAACGAGCGCCTGCTACGGCGTGTGAAACCGACATCTGCGGAGCGTGTATGCCCATTTCGAAAATCGTGATCGTCGGCGGCGGCACCGCCGGGTGGATGGCGGCCGCAGCCTTGTCAAAAACCAAGGAAGGGGAGAGCGCACGCCCCGATCGCCCGCTCGACATCACCTTGGTCGAATCCGAAGCCATCGGCACCGTCGGCGTGGGCGAAGCGACGATCCCGCCCTTCGTCGATTTCAACACGCTGCTGGGCGTGGACGAGGCCGAAGTCATGGCCGCGGTCGGCGGCACGTTCAAACTGGGCATCCAGTTTTCCAACTGGGGCCAGGTCGGGCAGAGCTACCTCCACCCTTTCGGGCAATACGGCTACGAAGTGGACGGCGTCGCCTTCCACCAGATTTGGCAGATGATGCGCGAGCACGGCGACAAGCGACCGATCCAGGTCTTCAGCCCGGAGACGATGGCGGCCTATTTCAACCGCTTCGCCAAGTCCGAAATGCTGCCCCAGCGCGGCGACTTGCCGAGCATCAATTACGCTTATCACCTCGATGCCGGACGCTATGCCAGGTTCCTGCGCGACTTTGCGGAAAAGCGGGGCGTCGTGCGCAAGGAAGGCAAGGTTGCCGATGTCGCTCTGGAAGGGGAAAGCGGCTTCGTCAGTACGGTGAAGCTGGAAGACGGCACCTCGATCGAAGGCGACCTGTTCGTCGATTGCTCCGGCTTTCGCGGGCTGTTGATCGAGCAGGCGCTGGAAACGGGCTACGAAGAATGGACCCATTGGCTGCCGTGCGACCGCGCCGTGGCGCTGCCGTCCAACCGTCCCGGACCGCCGCTGCCCTATACCAAGGCGACCGCGCATTCGGCGGGCTGGCAATGGCAGGTCCCGCTGCAGCACCGCAACGGCAACGGCCATGTCTATTGTTCGAAATACATGGAAGCGGACGAGGCGCTCGACATCCTCCTCGCCAATATCGAAGGCGAACCCGCCGCCGATCCCAACCACCTGCGCTTCGTCACCGGGCGCCGCAAGAAGTTCTGGAACCGCAACGTGGTGGCGCTGGGCCTGTCGGCAGGCTTCATGGAGCCGCTGGAATCGACCTCCATCCACCTCATCAACACCGGCATCAACAAGCTGATGGCCCTGCTGTCGCTGGACGGAGTGGACCAGGCGCAAGAGGATGCCTTCAACCGCCTGACAGCGAAGGAATACGCGCGGATCCGCGACTTCCTGATCCTGCATTACAAGGCGACCAGCCGGACCGACAGCGACTTCTGGAACTATTGCCGGACGATGGACATCCCCCACACGCTGGAAGAAAAGATCGCCCTGTTCAGGGCGAACGGGCAGATTTTCCGCGAGGAGGACGAGCTGTTCACCGCGACCAGCTGGGTGGCAGTGATGATGGGGCAGGGGATCGAACCCGGCGGGACGAACGCCATGGCCTATTCACTTGGCCGCGATGTGCTGAAGACGGAGATCGACGGCATCGAGCAATCGATCCGCTACCTCGTCAACGCCATGCCGCCGCACGAGCAGTTCGTGGAGAAATACTGCCCCGCGACCTAGCGGGCCGGTGCGCTAGCGCGCCGCCATCCGCGTGCCGTCATCCCGCCGGTCGAGCGCGAGCAGGGCGCGGTGGGCGAGGTGGCGCGAATCCACCCATTCGCCGTTCGCCAGTTCGACGCGCCAGCGCGTTTCGTCGGCAACAACCTCTTGCAGGATCGCCCGGGCGGCATCGATGTCGCCAGCCTCGGCAAGCTCCATCGCCATGGCAATCGCCTGGGCGGGATTGGCCGCCTCGGCGGTCACCTCGACCTGGGCAGCCTCCTGCGCGGCAGCGGGTAGCGGGGCAATCAGGGCCATTGCGAGTACCAGTTCCTTCATCGCGTCTCTCCCAAGACATCTCGTCAGGATGACAGAATTGTGCGCCCTGAACGCGAACTGCAACAAAAACGTAACAGTGTCATAAAACTGTAATTTAGCACCTCAAGCGTCACAGTTGTCATAGCGGCGTCGCATTCAAGTCACGGTAAAATAAGGGGTTTTGCAAAGAAACTGTCACGCGAGGGGCCTAGTGGAGCGGCCAACGCAGGAGACGCTGCGTCCGATTCTCGGCTTTTCCCAAGGGGGGTTCTACCCGTGACCAAGTTTACCAATTCGCTGATCCTCGGCTGTTCCGTGCTCGCATTGTCCGCTTGCGGTCCCGACGACCTCGCGTCGCCCGGCACCGGCGGCAACATCACCATCAACAACCCGCCGGCAACGCCCGCACCCACACCGACCCCGACCGGCACTCCGACCGTCACCGCAGCGGGCAGCTGCCCGACGATCAATGGCCCCGCTCTGGTCGACAACGGTACGATTTCGGGCCCGACCGGTTCGTATCGCCGCTGCACCCTGCCGGCGCGCTTCACCGCATCGACCACGCTGCCGTATTTCGCCGGCGTGATCTACGAGATGGACGGCCGCGTCGATGTCGGCTCCGACGGCGGCCCATCCCCCGACGGCAGCGACGGTGCGGACGATACCAACGTGACCCTGACGATCGAGCCGGGCGCCATCATCTACGCCAGCGGATCGTCCTTCCTGATGGTCAACCGCGGCAACGAAATCCAGGCCGTCGGCACCGCCGCGCGCCCGATCATCTTCACCAGCCGCGACAACGTTGTCGGCTTCAACAGCGACACTTCGTCGGGCCAGTGGGGCGGGATCGTCCTCGCCGGCCGCGCTCCGGTGACGGACTGCATCGCACCGGGCGCAACCCCGGGCACGACTGGCTGCGAACGGCAGGTCGAAGGTGCCGCCCAGCCGGCCCTGTTTGGCGGCGCGACGCGGAACGACAGCTCGGGCCGCATGAGCTACGTCCAGATCCGCTATTCCGGCTTCGTCCTGTCGGGCGACAACGAACTGCAGTCGCTCACCACCGGCGGCACCGGCACCGGCACCCAGCTGGACAACATCATGAGCTTCAACAGCTCCGACGACGGCGTCGAATTCTTCGGCGGTTCGGTGAACGTGAAGAACCTGATCGTGGTCGGCGCGGAAGACGATTCGCTCGATACCGACACCGGTGTGAAGGCGAACCTGCAGAACGTGCTCGCCATCCAGCGCGAAGGGGCGGGCGACGCCATCATCGAAGCGGATTCGACCAACGCCCTGATCGACAGCACGCCGCGCCAGAACACGCGGATCAGCAACGCGACCTTCATCCACCGCAACGCCGCCGCCGGCCAGGCCCTGCGCTTCCGCGGCGGGACGGACTATGCGCTGACCAACACCGTGGTCTTCGCGCCGAATTCCACCTGCGTGCGGATCGACGACAGCGAAACCATCCGCGCCGCCAACGCTGCGCTCGACGATGTCGGCCCGGTCCGGTTCGAATCGGTCGTGCTGACCTGTGCCGACCCGTTCCGTTCGGGCAGCAACGGCGTGAGCGAGGCCGATGCGACCACGCTGTTCAACAATGGCTCGAACACCAACGCCAGCTTCACCAGCACGCTGATGACCTTCATCAACGGCGCCAATGAAAACGGCGTCGCCGCCTTCGATCCGACGGTCTTCGGCTCGTTCTTCACGAACCTCGGCTACATCGGGGCGGTGAACAGCAGCGGCAACGCCTGGTACGCCGGCTGGACCTGTAACTCGGCCGCCGCCGATTTCGGCACCAACACCGGCAACTGCAGCACCCTTCCGGTTTACTGAGCCGACGAGATGTGAAGGGGAGGGGAGCGCCGATCGTCGCTTCCCTCCCCTCGATTGTTACGGGGCCAGCGCGCCCCATCCGGGAGCATGATTGAAATGACACGTCCCAGCGTTTTCGCGCGCCGCCTGTCCGCCCTGTTGCTGGTCGGGACCGCCATGACCGTGCCGGCACTTGCCGCCGCCCAGGATGCAGGCGCCGCGCCGGCCTTGCCGCCCACCGATACCGCGGAAACGCCCGAGGTCGGGCAGGATCCTGCGCAGGATCCGGCCGCAACGCAGGACGAAACGCTGCAGGACGAGGATATCTCGATCCCCGGCGGCGGCATAATCGTGGTCACCGGCGACGCAATCCAGAATGTTGAGCGCAGCTCGACCCAGGTGGTCAACGTGCTGTCTTCCGAAGACATCGCCCGTACCGGGGAAGGGGACATCGCCGGCGCGCTGGGCCGCGTGACCGGCCTGTCGGTGCAGGGCAACGGCAATGTGTTCGTGCGCGGCCTCGGCGATCGCTATTCCCTCGCCTTGCTCAATGGCCTGCCGCTGCCGAGCCCGCAGCCGCTCAGCCGCGTGGTCCCGCTCGATATCTTCCCGACCAATATCGTCGCTTCCAGCCTGGTGCAGAAGACCTATTCGGCCAACTTCCCGGGCGAATTCGGCGGAGGCGTGATCAACCTCACGACCCGCGCCATTCCCGATGAAAGCTTCCTGACCCTGTCCGCCGGCATCAGCGGCGATACGGAGACGACCTTTTCCAACGGGCTCGCCTACTATGGCTCCGATACCGACTGGACCGGCTTCGACGACGGTACGCGCGACACGCCGCCCGCCTTGCAGGCTTTCCTCGACAGCGGGGCGCGCATTTCCGACACGGACGTGGACCAGACTGCGATCCTGAAGCAGTTGGGCAATCCGAACCTCGTGCTGCTGCAGCGCATCGGCGAGCAGCGCCCCAATTTCTCCGGCGGGATTACCGGCGGTACGGCATTCGACATCGGCAGCGATGCGCGCCTCGGCGTGGTCGCCACAGCCTCGATCAAGAACGGCCTGCAGAACCGCGTTGCCCTGAAGCAGAGCGCGATCAACGCGGACCTCGACCTCGACAGCGAATTCGTCGACTTCATCACCGACAACCGCGTCCTCGTGAACGGCCTGCTCGGTTTCGGGCTGGAGCTGGGCGAGCACCGGTTCCGCTGGACCAACCTCTATATCCGCGACACGCTGAAGCAGTCGTCGCTGTCCCAGGGCGAGGATTTCCAGTCGGGCTTCTCCAAGATCCGCCAGGAAAACGGCTGGTTCGAGCGGGAGCTGCTCGACACGCAATTCGTGGGCGAGCTGGAGTTCGACGACCTGTCGGTTGACCTGCGCGCCGGATATGCCCGGACCCAGCGCGAGGCGCCGTACGAATACTCCTTCGAATACGTCCGCACAAACATCGCCAACGATCCCAACGGCGACCGCTTCATAAACGTGCTGGACCGCCAGCGCGGCAATGCCTCGGTCGTGTTTTCGGACCTAGAGGAAGACCTGTATTACGGCGGCCTCGACGTCAGCTACCCGGTCACGGACTGGCTCGCGGTGACGGTGGGCGGCGCCTACACGGACACGGACCGTTTCTCGACGCGGCGCGAATTCCTGATCGATGCAAACACCGACTTCCCCGACGGCGTCGGCGCACTGCGACCCGACCTGCTGCTGGGCGATGCGGTTGTCGAATATTTCGACTTCGGCCTCATCGAAACCACGCAGGCCGACCCGGCCTTTGCAGCAGGGCTCGAAATCAAGGCCGCATATGCCAAGGCGCAGATCTTCCCGGTATTCGGCGTGACCATCGATGTCGGCGTGCGTTACGAGGATGCGATCCAGACGGTCGACCCGGTGGAAGTGTTCGCCACGCCGACCAATTCAGCCAGTTCGACGCTGCTGGAAAACGACTATTTCCTGCCGGGCGCGACCATCACGTGGGAAGCGACCGACCAGCTGCAGTTCCGTCTGAGCGGATCGAAGACGATCGCCCGGCCGCAGTTCCGCGAGCTGATCTTCCAGACCTATTACGATCCCGACACGAACCGCCAGTTCAACGGCAACCCGCTGCTGGTCGACAGCCAGCTGGTCAACGCCGAGGCACGCGCCGAATATTACTTCGACCGCGACAATCGCGTGTCGCTGGCAGGCTTCTACAAGGACATCGACAATCCGATCGAGGCCTATTCCAGCTTTTCCGACAACGAGCAGATCACCAGCTTCGCCAACGCCCCGCAGGCCGAACTCTACGGCGCCGAGCTGGAACTGCAGCTTAAGCGCAGCCTCGATACGCTGGGCGGCAGTTTCTTCGAGACCAAGGACGCGGTGCTGGTGGCGAACTACACCTACACCGATTCCGCGATCGCCGTTGCCGATGGCGACGTGACGCAAATCTTCCCCCGCGGCGCGCAGCCGGCGAGCAATTTCTTCTTCGACGGCGTGCCGCTGACGGGCCAGTCCGACCATCTCGTGAACGTTCAGTTCGGTTTCGAGGACTGGGACAAGTTGCAGCAGCTGACCCTGCTTCTTGCCTATGCCAGCAAGCGGGTGACCAGCCGCGGGACCAGCGGGCTGCCAGACATCCTCGAAGACCCGGGCCTGCGCGTCGACATCGTCGGTCGCCAGGGGCTGACCTTGTTCGGCGTCGAGACGGAGCTGAAAGCGGAGGCGCGCAACATTTTCGGGCGCGGCAAGTTCGAATACCAGGCAACCGACACGAACCGCATCGAGATCAACAGCTACGACCGCGGGACCAGCTTCTCGCTGTCGATCTCCGCTAATTTCTAAAGGGGAAGGGAGCCTTTCCCGATCCCGCCGGCGTTTCAGGCGCGGCGGGAGAGGGGAGGCCCCTACTCGATTTCGAGCAGGTAGCCGCGCGAGCGGACGGTTCTCAGCAGGCCGGCCGCACCGACATCCTTCAAGGAGCGGCGCAGGCGGCTGATCCACGCATCGACCGTGCGCTCGTCCACCGGCTCGCCCGTGCGGCCGAGGCCCGCGATGAGGTCCTGCCGCGAATGGAGGCGGTTGGGGTTTTCGATGAAGAAATGCAGCAGGCGGAATTCACTGGGGCTGAGCCTGACGAGCTGCTTCTTCCAGCGCGCCTGCATCGCCGCAGGGTAAAGCGCGAAGTGGCCGGCGATGATATGCGATTGGAGGGCTGCCGGCGCGGCGGAGCTTGTTACGGTCAGCACGCGGTCGAGCAGGCTCTGGCGGGTCACGGGCTCCGTCACATAACCATCGGCCCCGGCGCGCATGCAGCGCTTGCGGTCCTCCGCGGTGGCTTCATCGAGGATTATCGAGATGTGGCTGTCGGCCCAGCGCGGGTCCGCACGCAGCGCCTGGCAGAATTCCAGGCCGGAGAATTGCGGCAATAGCCATTCGATGAAGATCCAGCACGTTCCGTCGATCGGATGGATCGGATTAGCCGGATCGATCCTGCCGAAGCGAATGACGCGCTCGTCATCGGTGTAGCTTTCCGCCTGCGCCAGTTCCGCGCGCGTCGTGAGGATATTGATCGTGTGCATGCGATCCGCTCGTGAATTCTCTCATGAGCGGAGTGCCGCGCTTATGTGACGCGCCTATGACTGGAGGGGAGATGTTTTGCGACATGGCTCCCTCCTTCAATATAACGATGATAATATATATTATGTAAAGTAAGAATTGGCGCGCAGGTGGGGCGAGAAGCGGCCCCGTGGTATTTCAGATCAGGAGATTGATCAGCAGCGTTACGCCGGTGAAGATCGCGGCCCACGTCAGTGCAAGGACCGCCGACTTCTTCCAGCTCAGGCGATAGGATGCCAGCGCGCTGCCGGCTAGGATCAGCCACCCGAGCAGCAATACGATTTGCAGTGTATCGATATCGTTCACAGCGCGATCTCCATCCCGTCATATCCGACGTGCACGTTTGCGGGCGTTTCCCGCGAGACGGCATCGTAATCCATCGAACTGTCGAGATGCGTCAACACCGTCTGCCGCGCAGCCGTCCGCTTGGCCAGATCGAGCGCCATGGCAAGGTTGGCGTGCGTCGGATGCTTTTCCCGGCGCAGGCAATCGCAAACCAGCAGGTCGGCGCCTTTGAAGGTTTCGACCATTTGCTTCGAAATCGTGCTGAAATCCACGGCGTAAACCACCGATTTCCCGTCACAATCGAAGCGGAAACCGGTGCTCTCTGTTGGCCCGTGCGCCATCTGGCACCATTCCACGCCGAAACCGGCAGCCATGCGCAGCCGGTCCAGCGTCTGGAGGTTGACGATGGTCGGGTAGCCGTGCTGGCCTTCGAACACGTAGTCGAAACGCCGCGTAAGTCTCTCTGCGGTCAGCGAAGATGCATAGCCGGCAAGCGGCCCGCCGCGTCCGAAGCGGAGCGGCCGCAGGTCGTCGATACCGTGGCAATGGTCCGCGTGGTCGTGGGTCCAGAATACCGCGTCGAGCCGGTCGATACCATTGTCGAGCATCTGCTGGCGCAGGTCGGTCGATGTATCGACGAGGATCCGCGAGCCCGCCTTGCTCTCCAGTGTAATGGATACCCGGCTACGGCGATTCTTCGGATTGGCCGGATCGCAGCTGCCCCAGTCGTTGCCGAGGCGCGGTACCCCGGTCGAAGTCCCGCAACCGAGGATCGTGACCTTCACGCAGTCGCCTTGGCAAACAGGCGATAGAAGTTTGCTGTGGTCGTCGCTGCCAATTCGTCGGGCGCGACGCCGCGCAGATCGGCGACGAATTCCGCGGTGTTGCGGACGAAGGCAGGCTCGCAGGTCTTTCCCCGGTGCGGCACCGGCGCAAGGAACGGGCTGTCGGTTTCCACGAGCAGCCGGTCGGCCGGCACGCGCGCGGCGACTTCCTGCAGTTCCCTGGCGTTCTTGAACGTCACGATGCCGGAGATCGAGATATAAAGGCCAAGCTCGAGGACGATATCGGCAAAGTCCGACGATGCCGTGAAGCAGTGGATCAGCGCGGGAAAAGCGCCCTTCTCCATCTCCTCGCGAAGGATCCGCGCCGTGTCTTCCTCCGCATCGCGCGTATGGATGATGACGGGCAGCTGCACATCGCGGGCCACGCCGATGTGCATGCGGAACAGGTCCTGCTGCACGCGTCTGTCCGATTTGTCGTAATAATAATCTAGCCCAGTCTCGCCGATGGCGATCACGCGCGCATCGTCGGTCGCTGCGCGCAATTTCTCCGCGCCGAGGTCTTCATGCGCGTCGGCCTCGTGCGGGTGGATGCCGATGCTGGCCCATACGTCCTTCTCGCGCCGGGCCGTGCCGACGACGCGGTCCCATTCGCTCAGGCGCGTGGAGATGTTGAGAAAGGCGCCCACCCCTGCTGCGCGCGCGCGGTCCAGCACATCCTGCTGGTTCTCGACCAACCCTTCGTATTCGAGGTGGCAATGGCTATCGACCAGCATCACGCATCCTCCTGCGCCGGCAGTTCAAGCCGCGGGAATGCGGGCGTGGGTTTCGCCACGGGAAAGCCGCTTTCGACCAGGCGATCGAACCATGCCGCATTCGCCAGGTCGGCAAAGGATCGCGCTTCCGCGCCGATGCCGAGCTGGTCGAGGATCGCCGCGGCCTTTTCCGGCACGACCGGTTGGATGGCGATCGCGAGGTCGCGGATGGCGATGAAGAGCGTCTGCAGCACGGCCTTCATCCGCTCCGGATCGGTCTTTTTGAGCGTCCACGGGGCTTGCTCGTCGACATACTGGTTGCAAGCATAAACCGCCTGCATCCACGCCTCGATTCCGACCGAGAAGTTCAGCTTTTCAAACTCTTCCGGCAAGGTCTTCGCGCAGGCTCGATTGACGTCGCCAAGCAGTTTCCCGTCCTCGGGGGCACGTTCGAACCGTTCCAGCACGCCGTCCATGTTCTTGACGATCATCGAAAGCGTGCGCTGCACCAGGTTGCCGAAACTGTTGGCCAGTTCCGCGTTGGCGCGCGTGACGATGGCTTCGGGCGAATAGCTGCCGTCCTGCCCGAAATGCACTTCGCGCAGCAGGAAATAGCGCAGCGTGTCGACGCCGAACTGCTCGGCCAGCGCCATCGGGTCGGTCACGTTGCCGAGCGACTTCGATTCCTTTTGCCCGCGATTGAGCAGGAAACCGTGGCCGAAAACCTTTTTGGGCAGCGGGATGTCCGCGCTCATCAGGAAAGCCGGCCAGTAGATCGTGTGGAAGCGGACGATGTCCTTGCCGATCAGGTGCAGATCGGCCGGCCAGAAAGTCTCCCACAGATCGGTCTTGTCGGGATAGCCGAGGCCGGTGACGTAGTTCGTCAGCGCATCGACCCACACATACATCACGTGCTCGTCGCTGCCCGGCACGCCCACGCCCCAGTCGAAGCTGGTGCGGCTGACCGACAGGTCCTTCAACCCGCCGGAAACGAATGCGACCATCTCGTTGCGCCGGCTTTCCGGTTCGAGAAAGCCGGGTTTCTGCAGCAATTCGAGCAACTTGTCCTGGTATTTGGACAAGCGGAAGAACCAGCTTTCCTCGACCGTCCATTCGACCGGCGTGCCTTGCGGGGAGAGTTTTTCGCCCCCCTCCCCTGCGGTCAGCTCCTTCTCGTCGTAATAGGCTTCGTCGCGAACGGAGTACCAGCCTTCGTAGCGGTCGAGATAGAGATCGCCCTTGGCTTCCATCGCCTGCCAGATCGCCTGGCTGGCGCGGTGGTGATCTTCGTCCACCGTGCGGATGAAGCGGTCGTAACGCACGTTAAGTCCGTCGCACATCTCGCGGAAATAGCCGGACATTTCGTCCGCCAGCTCGCGCGGAGTGATACCCTGCTCCTCCGCCTTGCGCGCCATCTTCAGCCCGTGCTCGTCGGTGCCGGTCTGGAAGCGAACCTCGCGCCCCATCTGCCGCTGGAAGCGGGCGATGACATCGGCGGCAATGGCCTCGTAGGCATGGCCGATATGCGGCCGCCCATTGGGATAGGAAATCGCGGTGGTGATGTAGAATGGCTGGGCCATCGGCCGGGCAAGCTTCCTGCTGGGGACGGGCGGGTGCGGGGTCAGGCCGCTTCCCTATCCGCCGCCGCCGATGCGAGCAAGCTGCCGATTTCCATCACCAGCAGGCCGGGATCGAAATTGTAGGTCGGCACTTGCTCCCCGAGGCGGACGACCGCGGCATAGGCATTGGCCAGCTTTCCGAGATCTGCGGGCCCGGTTTCGCGCATGGCGCCGGCCAGCACGCTGCGCGCAAGGTCGATGGCCGCCAGCTGTCGCTCGCGCGTCGGTCGCTGTCCCATGGCGGCCGCAAGTTGTCCGCGCAGGATCAGCTGCGGGTCCGGATCGGACAGCAGGCGGACCATGATGGCGTGGAGCGGGGCGAGGTCGAGCGCGATGAAGCGCTCCGCCGCTCCGGGAGAGCCGGCCGCGGCTGCCACCGCTGCGTCACGCACGGAGCGGTCGGCGTCGGGCGCCATTTCGGCAACGAGCCGCGCCACGGCATCGTCTTCGAGCGGGGCGAAGCGCAGGGTGCGGCAGCGCGAGCGGATCGTCGGCAGCAGGCGGCCGGGCCGATGGGAAACGAGCAGGAAATAGGTCCCGGCGGGCGGTTCCTCCAGGCTCTTGAGCAAGGCGTTGGCAGCGCCGCGCTCCATGTCGTCCGCCGGCTCCACGATGATTGCGCGGCGTTCGCCCAGCGTAGGCCGGGTCGTGATGCGGCGCTGGACTGCGCGGACCTGGTCGATCGTGATGTTGCGCTTGAGCTCGAACGGCTTGCCGTCGTCCTTCTTCTTCTGCTCCTTGTCGTCCTTGGGCAGGTGGGTGAGGGGGAGGATGTCGGGATGCGCGCCGTCGCTTTCTGCGCCCACCAGCGCCCGGGCGGCTTCATCGGCGAAGCTTCCCTTGCCGAGACCCTGCGGCCCGGCGAGCAGCCATGCATGGTGCAGCCGCGCCCCGCCCAGCGCGGCCTGCCATTGTGACCAGGCTTCCGGATGGCGCGCGGCGCTCATGCGCGGGCTTCCAGCAAAGGCTCGACTATTTGCAGGATCCGGCCATGCACGGTGTCCGCGCTGCCGCTGCCGTCGATGACGGCAAAGCGCTCCGGCTCGTCCGCGGCGATCTGCGCGAAGCGGGCAGCCACCCGCGCGTGATATTCCATTTCGCGCCCGCCGATACGGTCGCTGCCGTCGACGTCGCGTGCGGCGAGCCGCGGGGCCGCGTCGCCTGCCGGGAGCGAGAGCAAAACGGTGAGATCGGGCAACAGGCCGCCGCTGCCGACTTCGTGCAGGGCCATGATGTCGCCGTCGGACAGCCCGCCTCCGCCGCCCTGGTAGGCGCGGGTGGAATCGATGAAGCGGTCGCAGATGACCCAGCGCCCGGCCTCGAGCGCGGGACGAATGCGGCGTTCGACATGGTCGGAGCGGGCGGCGGCAAACAGCAGCGTCTCCGCGCGCGGTTCCCAGCCTGCCCCGGCGGGATCGAGTAGCAGGTCGCGGATCGCCTCCGCACCCGGCGTCCCGCCCGGTTCGCGGGTCAGTTCCGCCGCTATGCCCCGCGCGGCGAGGGATTCGGCGAGGAGGCGCGCCTGCGTAGACTTGCCCGCCCCTTCCCCGCCTTCGAATGCGATGAATACGCCGCGGATCACGTGACGATGCCCCGCACGCCGTTCCACAGCCGTGTCCAGAAGCCGGCCTCCGCCACGTCTTCCGCTGCGACGAGCGGGATGCGGTGGCTGCCGTGCCCGGCAATGCTGACTTCCAGCTCGGCGATTTCCTCGCCCTTGGCGATCGGAGCCGGAATCGGGCCAAGATACTTGATCGATAGCGACACGTCGCCGGCGGCTGTGCCCCGCGGCAGGGAGGCGTGGATCTGCTGGTCGGCCAACAGGTCGACTGTGGCACTCGCCCCGTTCTGGACCTCTGCAGCGCCCACCAAGGTGTCCTTGGCGAACAGGCGCTTCGTGGAAAACGCATCGAAGCCCCATTCCACCAGCTCGATCGCGGCCTTGTTACGCCCGCGGCCTGTGGGCGCTGCCGCCGTAACCACCACGAGCCGGCGCCCGTCCCGCATGGCGGAACCGAGGAAGCCGTACCCAGCCTCGTTGGTGTAGCCGGTCTTGATCCCATCCGCACCTTCGACCTTGCCGACGAGGGGATCGTGATTGGCTTGCGCAATGCCGTTGAAAGAGAAGCCTTCTCGGCCGAAGAAGTGGTTGTAGAGCGCCGGATGCTGTGTCGTGATCGCCCTGGCGAGGATGGCGAGATCGCGCGCCGTGGTGAATGTCGCGCCGCCATCCATCCAGCCGTTGGGCGTGCCGAAATGGCTGTTGCGCATACCCAGCTTGCGCGCGGCGGCGTTCATCTCCGCGACCCATTTGTCGACCGAGCCAGCCCCGTGCGTGGCCAGCACGATGGCGCCGTCGTTGGCGGAGACTGCTGTAATCCCGCGCAGCAGTTCCTCCACCGTGGCCACGTCGCCGACTTCGAGGAACATGGTGGAGCCTACCCCGCCCCATTCCTCGGCAATGTCGGCGTTCACCACCACTCTTTGGCGCAGGTCCATCTGCTTCGCCGCGAGCTTCTCGAACGCGACATAAGCGGTCATCACCTTGGTGATAGAGGCCGGGATGAAGCGCCGGTCAGCGTTGCGGGCCGCCAGCGTCTGGTTGGTCGACACGTCGAGCAGGAGGACGATCGGCACTTCCTCTGCGGAGGCGCTGACCGGAAGCTCGCCCGGCGATGCCGGGTCGCCCACCTGCGCGGTGGCGGGCCACGCGCACAGGAGGAGGCAGGCGATCAGGCTGGCGGATTGTTTTGGCCGGAAGATGGCGCGGCTTTCCTTCGGGACCGCTCGCCCATCGGATGGCCGAGTCAGTCGGTTGTGACGATACGCGCGTCGCTATAACCCGCTGCCCGCACCTTGGCGAGCGAGGCTTCGGCCTCTCCACGGTTTGCGAAAGGGCCGGTTCGCACACGGAAATAGCGTCCGGAGCGCTCGACCGTTCCGCCCAGGACGCTTGCCGCCCGGGCGGCACGGTCGTCGGTGGAAAAGGATGCAGCCTGCACGAACAGAGCGGCGCTCTCGCTCGCCGGGGATGCAGGCGGCGGTGCGGCTTCGGCAGGTTCCGACGGCTGCGGCACGGCGAGCGGCGCCAGTACGGGGGCGGTATTGTCTGCTACCGTGGGTGCAGGAACGGGCGCGGCGGTACTCGGCGCCACGGCGACCTGTTGCGGCGGCGTGGGGCGCAAAGGGACGCTGGCCGGTGCATCGAGCTTGCGCTTCAGCACCTCGACCAGCGACATCGGCGTGTCCATGCGGGAGGAGGCGGCCAGCCCCTGGCGCAGCAGGGCGCGGTCTTCCTCCAGCGCGTTGACCCGGCGAATGCGCACGGGCGTGCCGTCGCTCGCGCCCAAGGCCGTCAGCGCACCGGGCGACAGGGCGGCGATGCGCCCGTTCACCATCGGTCCGCGCCGTTCCACGCGCGCGAGGATCGTCTTGCCGGTTTCGAGCGATGTGACCTCGACATAGCTGGGATAGGGCAGCGTCTGGTGGGCGATTGTCATGCCCTCCCCGCCCATATCGTCCGCAGCGGCATAGCCGACTTCGTCGTAATTGAGGACGTCGACGGGTTCGTAAAGCACGCCGTCGATCCGGTAGGGTTCGCCGACGACCAATGGGTAATCGGCTGCCGGCCCCGTGCGCGGCAGCGGGGCGCTATACGAGGTTTCCGGAGTGCCCGCGCCGCTGGCACAGGCGGCCAGCGACGTGCTTAACGCCAGGATCGACAGGCGCGCGAAACGCTCAACGGGAAATCTCATCTGCAAGTAGTCCCACACTCATCGCATAGTAGTTCGAGCAGTTATATTCGAGGATAACCCTGTAATTTCCGGTTAAGAGGTACTGCGGCGCGTTGGGTCCGTCTGGCGCGAACAGGCTGGCGAGCACGTCGTCGGCCAGCGGGCGCTGGGGCTGGATGCCGAGCCGTTTCCATTCGCCGACCGTCTTCCACTGGCTGTGCCGCTCGTGCACTCGCTCGCACACGGGAGAGGTCAGGTCGGTTGCGTAGGCTTCCGGGGAGACATTGCTCGGCACATAGGCGCGCACGCCCCACGGAATGCCCGGGCGCCAGCCGGAATCGCGGAAATAGTTGGCGATGGAATGGATTGTGTCGGTGCGGTTGTCGAAGATGTTGGCGATGCCGTCGCCGTCCCCGTCCACCGCCAGGCGCAAATAGACGCTCGGCAGGAACTGCGGGTTGCCGAAGGCGCCCGCCCAGCTTCCGACAAGCTTGGAGCGCGGCATGCCGCGGTCGGCGATCTTGAGCAGCGCGATCAGCTCGCCTTCGAACAGGTCGCGGCGGCGCCCTTCCCATGCCAGCGTGGCGAGCGAACGGGCGAGGTCGAAATTGCCGCGATAGCCGCCGTAATTTGTCTCGTGCCCCCAGATCGCCATGATGATCTCGCCCGGCACGCCGTACTCGCGCTCGACCTGCATCAGTGTCTGGTATGTCGCGCCATACATATCGCGCCCGCGGCCGATGCGGGTCGGGTTGACGTGAGTACTGATATAGGGCGCCATGGCGGGATAGCCGCTCCGGCTCGGCGATCCGGGCTGCGCGCGGTCGAGCTCGATCACCCGGGAATTGGGCGTCAGGCTGTAAAGATAGCTGGAAATCGTATTTTCGCTCACCCCTTGCGCGCGCGCCTTGCCGGCGACGATCTGCATATAGGCATCGAAGCTCATGTCCTGCGCCGAAGCGGCGATCGGCAAAGCCAGAGCGGGGGCAAGAGCGAGGGAGAGAAAGGCGAGGAGTTGGCGGGTGATAGATATCATGGGTGCCGTGATGTCACATCGTACCCGTCCTGCAAATGAATGATCGACGAGACGCACGAAAAAGGGCGGCAAGGCCCCTGCCCTGCCGCCCCTGTCGGTAACGATCCGCCGGCCTCAGAAGCTGTAGGTCTCGCCCACGATTTCCTGCCCCTCGTCGTCCATCAGCCGCATCGCTACGCGGCGGGCGGACCAGTCGATGTCGAGCAGGCCGAAGTTCTCCTCGGTGATCATCGGGGATGAACGGCGCGGATCGGGCTCCCGCGCGTCGGCATCGTCGCTGACGAAAGCGAGGTTGAGCGAGGACGAGGTAAACTCGCGGAATTCCTCGTCCATCCCCTCTGGCCGGTGGCGATAGAAAGCGCCCGAATGACGGTCGCCCGACAGCAGGATCATGCCCGATGCCGCGCGGTTGCCCAGCATTTGCAGCAGACGCTGCCGTTCAAGCTGCATCGTGGCCCAGCTTTCGAAATGATGCGCCTCGGTCAGCACCTGGATCGAGGAGACGACGATGCGCAGGTCGGCAGGTTTCGCCAGCTCCTGCTCAAGCCAGCGCCACTGCTCCGCCCCCAGCATGGAGTCGCCGGGGTTGCTGGCGAAGGCATAGCCGCCGAGCGGGCGACGCTCCTCCTGATAGGGGTATTCGGTCAGGTCGGTGCGGAAGAAGCGTGTGTCGAGGATGATGAACTGGACGCGCTGCCCGGCGGGGCCGGCCGTGAAGCTGTCGTAAACGCCGGGACGCGACCGGACCCGGTCGTTGCTGGCCCAGAAATTCTCGAAGATCGTCTCCGACCATTCCTTGGCAAAGAAGCTGCCGCCGGAATCGTTGGGGCCGAAATCGTGGTCGTCCCACGTGGCGAACGTGGGCACTGCGCCGACGAAGTTTGCGAATTCCGCATGGCCCGCCTGCAGGCGGTAGGCATCGACGAAAGTCGAAAGGTCCGCCGCCCCGCGATATCCGACATCGGCATAGACGTTGTCGCCGATGGCGAGGAACAGCTGGGGGTCGAAGCTGCCGATGACGGGCCAGGCGTCCTGGCTGCGTTGCTGGTGGTTGCAGCTGCCGAAGGCGAAGCGGGTGATGGCGCGGGAGCTATCCAGCGCGGGCGTGGTCATCCGCGGCAGGTCCGTGGCGCGTTCCAGCTGAGCGTAATAGCCGCGCAGCGCCTCGGGTGCGGAGCCGTTGGAGGCAATTTCCTGTGGCGCAGATACGCAAGCGGCGGCCCCCGAGAGGGCCGCCGCCATTGTGATCGTGCGCAAGGAGTTCTTGGCGATCGATTGCATCATGTTGCCGAGATGCCGGTCAAAAGCCGAAGACCAACGAGATACTGCCCGCCCGAGGCGCGCCGATCTGCGCAAAGGGGACACCGTCAAGCGAGCCACCGAAGTAGCCAACGAAGACTTCATCGAACACGTTCGTTACGTTGATCTGGATCGCGGCTTCGCGGCCGGGGAGATACTCTGCCAACAGGATACGAGCGTCGAGATCTACCAGGGTGTACCCTGGAATCGTTTCTTCGTTCAGGTCGTTGACGAAGCGTTCGCCGGTGTATTTCACCTGTGCGCCAAGCTCCACCGGACCCAGCGAAATCTGGCCGCGAGCACCGAGAGTGTAGTTCGGCGTGCCGCTTTCGCGGTTTCCGGCGGTAGCGAGGAAATCGCCGGCATCATCCTGCACGTCTTCCTTGATTTCGGATTCGTTGAGCGAACCGAAAACGTAGAGCAGCGTGTTGCGGGTCGGGCTCCAAGCCAACGACGCATCAAGGCCGTATTTATCGACCCGGCCGAGGTTACGGAACAGGAATTCGTCGAGCACCGGGTCGTAAGCGGTCGCGAGGCGGTTGTTGTACCGGGTGTACCAACCGGCCAGCTGACCGGTGAGCGAACCCGAACCGAACCGCAGGCCTGCATCGAAACTGTCAGTCGTTTCAGGAACCGGCTGTGCCGACTCCGCGTCGCCGAAGAACAGCGAGTCATACAGCGGATCGGTGCCAGGTACCGAAAGACCCTTGGCGTAATTGGCGAAGACGGACGCATCTCCGAAGGCGTAGGTCAAGCCGACGTTGGGCAGTACATCGTCGTAATTGTACGTGCGCGAAACCGGTGCGACGGCATTCGGATTGGCGGCCTCGTACGCGGTGGTGTCCTGATCGCCCAGGCAGTCGACGAAGCCCGAAGCCGTCGTCGTATAGCAATTCTGGTTCAGTTCGCGCGTGAAGAACGGAACGCGCAGACCGATTTGCGTGGTCAGATCGCCGAATTCGCCGCGATACTCGCCCGAAACCTGATGAAGGATCGCGTAGGACAGGCGATCGCGCTTGTTCAGTTCGAAGCCGTCGGAGGTGAGCAGCGGATCGTTGACCGCAAACACATCGTAGGGCTCGCCATTCGGGAAGAGGAACGTGGTCTGACCGGTCTGGCGATGACGCGCACGATCCCACGTGTAAGCGACGCGGAAGCGATTGTAATCGTCGAGATCGAAAATTAGGTTCGACACAACGCCGTAACGATCGGTCTGGGTCTGGCTGGGATCAAGACCGGCAACACGGTCGAGCAGGTCACCGTCGTTGTTGAGGTCGCGACCGTAATAGTATCCGCCACTGACGAAGCCGGTGTAGTCCACACCGCCACGATTGGCGAAGCCTTCGCGAAGGTCTTCTACACCGCCGCCGTTAGCCTTGACGTACTGATAGCTCGGATCGATAGTCAGGGTCAGGCGATCCGAAAGCGTAATCAGCGACGAGCCGCGGATATTGCCGGTGTTCGACGGGTTATAACGACGATCGAATTCGACGCCGCAATTGCCGCTGCTGCTGCTGTCCGACCATGTATCCGCGACATTGGGCGTCCCCGCACCGAACGAACCGCCGAGCTGGGTTTCGGGAATCTGGCACGGATAGTTGATGTTGTAGAAACGGTCTTCGCCTTCGAAATTCTCGACCAGATCGCGCAGGGCGAGGATCGGGAAGCTGCCGAAGAAGTTGTTGCGGTTCTGGTTATAGTGACCGGCGATCGAAACGAAGTCGCCGCCACCCAGCTCCTGGTAAATTCGCGCGTTGTACTGCTGTTTCTCGACTTCACCATAGTTGTTGAACGGGTTGTCGTATTTGGTGATCGAACCGGAGACGAACGCCTTCGTGCCTGCGCCCGTGAAATCCCCGGTATCGATCATGCCGAACGCGCGACGGTAGGGGCGGCTGCCCGAACCCTCTGCCAGCACGTCGCCGAAGGTAACAGTGACAACTGCATCGAGTTCGTCGCCCGGCACGCGGGTGCGCAGGTTGACCGTGCCGCCGGCAGCCGATGCGGTGGGGCTATCGACATCCGTCACACCGAGGTTGACGTTGACCTGTTCCAGCACTTCGGGATCGACCTGCTGGTTGGTGTAGAGGGCGTAGTTGCCCGAATCGTTCAGCGGAATGCCGTCGACGGTCTGGGAAACTCGATCGGCACCGAAGCCGCGGATGGTGAAGCCACCACCCGACGAACCCCACGGGTCGTTGTTCTGGAAGCTGACACCCGGAACGAGATTGATGATATCGTTGACCGTCTGGCCCGGACGCTGGCGGCGGATGATCTCTTCGTCGAGAACCTGCTTGGCCTTCGGCGTATCGGGAATCTCAACCCCGCCGACATCGGTTTCCAGAGCGCCGGTGACGACGATTGTGTTGTCTTCTTCTTCGAAATCCACCGAACCGGTCGATTGCGCATAGGCGGCACTGGAGAAGGACATGCCGATCCCGGCGACGCCCGTTGCGAGGAGATACTTGAGCTTCATGGCGATACGTTCCCTTGAAATGCTATCGTCGCGCGAATCAAAATCGCGTCGAGGGCTGCTAGGGGGTCTTTATGTGTCGCCTATGTGACAGGCTAGGTTCAGGGAGCGCCTGACCGCTGTTTTTGACAGCTGCGACGGGTTTCTTTTCCGCACCGTTGCTGCATTGCAACACAAATTGCGGGTGCTGGGCCAGGCTGGCCGAAACGTCAGGCCAGGTTGAT
Organism: Alteriqipengyuania flavescens; assembly: GCF_030406725.1. Lineage (NCBI taxonomy): Bacteria > Pseudomonadati > Pseudomonadota > Alphaproteobacteria > Sphingomonadales > Erythrobacteraceae > Pseudoblastomonas > Pseudoblastomonas flavescens. Next base: position 2,240,754 of record NZ_CP129107.1, read on the forward strand.
CTCGCGCAGGCGTTCCATCAGGTAATCGTGGCTGCTAATCGGTTCCGGTGCTTCGTCGCCTTCGACCACGCAGCTTGCCAGCGGTTCGATCCGGAAATCTGGCCGGAAGTGCAGGAAGAAGGGCATCGAATAGCGCGAGCGACGGGCAGCTTCGCCCACGGGGTTGACCACGCGGTGCGTGGTCGAACGCAGGCGGTAATTGGTCAGGCGCTGCAGCATGTCACCGATGTTTACGGCCAGAGCGCCCGGCGGCGGGGAGACGGGGATCCACTCCCCTTCCCTGCTCTTGAGTTCGAGGCCGGCCTCTTCCGCGCCGAGCAGCAGGGTGATCGTATTGATGTCCTCATGCGCGGCAGCACGGATCGCCCCCTCGCTGCCTTCGACGGGCGGATAGTGGAGCAGGCGCATGACCGAATTGCCCTTGTCCACCGTGGGCGCGAACCAGTCCCTTTCCAGGCCGAGATGGATGGCGATGGCCGAGAGGATCTTGGCGCCGGCTTCCTCGAACTGGGCGTAAAGCTCGCGGAACGTGTCCTCGAAGCCGTCCACCTCGCCCGGCCAGACGTTGGGCGGCATGAATTCGGCAAGCGGGTCGCCTTCGGGCAAGTCGCGGCCCACGTGCCAGAATTCCTTCAGGTCGTGGATCGAGGCGTCCTTGGCCTTTTCCGTGCCGAACGGCGTGTAACCGCGCGCCCCGCCGCCGCCTTCGATCTTGTAGGCGCGCTTGGTTGCGCCCGGCAGCGCGAAGAATTCGCGGCTCTTCGCTTCGGCGCGGGCGATCAGGTCCTGGTCGATTCCGTGGTCGCGGACGATGGCAAAGCCGTATTCGGAAAAGCTGCGGCCGAGCTCGTCGGCAAGGTCTTCGAGCGGGTTGGCGAGCGAAACGGAGGCAATCTGGGTCATGCCCGGCCCGATATTACGCCAGCATCAGACCTGCAAGCGCCGCGCTCATCAAATTGGCGAGCGAACCGGCCGCCAGCGCGCGCAGGCCAAGCCGCGCGATAACCGGGCGCTGGTTGGGCGCAAGCCCGCCGGTCACCGCCATCTGGATCGCGATCGAGCTGAAATTGGCAAAGCCGCACAGGGCGAAGATGGCGATTGCACGGCTGCGTTCGCTCAGCGCGCCTTCGGCCAGGTCCTTGAGCTCGATGAAGGCGACGAATTCGTTGAGGACGATCTTGGTGCCGAACAGCCCGCCTGCGACCTGGGCCTCCCCCCAGGGAATGCCGAGCAGCCACATGACGGGCGCGAAGATAGTGCCGAGGATCACCTGGAAGGAAAGGTCGGGATAGCCGAACCAGCCGCCGATCCCGCCGAGCAGCCCGTTGGCCAGCGCGACCAGGGCGACGAAAGCCAGCACCATCGCGCCGACCGCCACCGCCAGCTTGAGGCCGGTCTGCGCGCCTTGTGCCGCAGCCTCGATGATGTTGGATGCGCGCTCGTCGTCGGCCGTGGCTTCCGCCAGTTCGTGGTCGTGCGAAGCATGGCGCTCGGTAATGGCCGCCGGCCCTTCCCCGCTGACCCGCTTGTTCGGCAAGGCAAGCTCGCCTTCCGCTGCGGCGCTGGGCTCGCCGTCGTCCGGCATGATGATCTTCGCCATCAGGATGCCGCCGGGCGCAGACATGAAGGCGGCGGCCAGAAGGTAAGGCAGGAATTCCGAACCAAGCAGGCCGGCGTAGGCGGCAAGGATCGTGCCTGCGACACCCGCCATGCCGACGCTCATCAGGGTGAACAGGCGGCTGGGCGTAAGGGCGGCGAGATAGGGCCGGACCACCAGCGGGCTTTCGGACTGGCCGACGAAAATGTTGGCCGCGCTGGCGAGCGCCTCCACCCGGCTGATTCCGGTGATCCAGCCGATCGCCCCGCCCACCCAGCGCACGATCCGCTGCATGATGCCGAGGTGGTACAGGATCGAAATGATCGAGGCGAAGAAGATGATGACGGGTAATGCCGCCAGCGCGAAGGTGTTCACGAAGGGGTTGGTATCGGGCGGCCCGAACAGGAACGCCGTGCCCGCATCGGCATAGCCGAGCAACGCGGAGACGCCCCGCGCCATCCCGTTGATTGCCGCGCGCCCCCATTCGGTGCGCAAGACCAGAAAGGCGAGCAATGCCTGCAGCGCAAAGGCCGCGCCCACGATCCGCAGGCGGATCCGCCGCTTGCCGACCGACAGCAGGAACGCGATCGCCAGGATCGCCACGATACCGAGAATATTGATCAGCCAGACGGGCACGCACGCCTCCCTATCGGCCTTGCGGCCCTTGACCCAGTGCGACGCCCTCTTTCCTGCCCTTCAGGCCTGAGTCAAACGCCGCCGTGCAGCAAGCGGGTGACAAGCGCGCCCCGCCTCGCTAGCGGGGCTTTGCTCGCGGACAGGTGGCAGAGCGGTTGAATGCACCGGTCTTGAAAACCGGCAAGGGTGCAAGCCCTTCGTGGGTTCGAATCCCACCCTGTCCGCCAGCGACGCGACAGATGGGTCGTGTCGATGGGCGGACATGGCGTGAAGGCGAGAACCCACCGGGTTCGGAGTCGGAGCGTAGCGGAGACGGCCAGAGCGGAGCGGCGGCCAATCCCACCCTGTCCGCCAGACCATTGAACGATGCCTTGGGAGGGGCTTCGAAACGTGATTTCAGACGACCGGATCATCTTCGGGCTGCTCGCAGCCGTGCTCGCCTTCGTATTCGCGACGCGGGGCCGCGCGGGCTGGGCGAAGTTCTATACTTTCGTGCCGATCATCCTCGTCTGCTATCTCGTGCCTTCGCTGATGGTGACCTTCGGGCTGATCGATGTGAGCGAAAGCCAGCTGTGGCCCGCTGCCAAGGACTATTTCCTGCCCGCCGCGCTGTTCCTGATGACGCTCAGCATCGACATGAAGGGCATCATCAGCCTGGGGCCGAAGGCGCTCATCATGTTCGGCACGGCGACGCTCGGCATCATCATCGGCGGGCCCATCGCGCTGTGGACGGTCGCGCAGTTCGACCCCTCGATCATCGGTACCGGCGATACCGCGGCATGGCGCGGGCTTGCCACGCTGGCGGGCAGCTGGATCGGCGGCGGCGCGAACCAGACCGCCATGCTGGAAGTCTATGGCTACGACGAGAGCCGCTATGCCGCGCTGATCGCGGTCGACATCATCGTCGCGAACATCTGGATGGTGTTCCTGCTTTACGGCGCCGGCGCCAGCGAGCGGGTGGACCGCTGGCTCGGCGCCGACAGCAGCGCCATCGACCGGCTGCGCGACAAGATGGCCGACTACACCGCCTCGGTCGAGCGGGTGGCCAGTGCCAACGATCTGGTCCTGCTGCTGGGCGCGACCTTTGCCGTGGTCGGCCTGTCACACCTCGTGGGTACGGGGCTGGAAGCGTTTTTCGCCGATCTGCTCGGCCCCGAAAGCGTGCTCGCCAGCAGCTTCTTCTGGGTCGTGGTCGTCGCCACCACGCTGGGCCTGGGTGCCAGTTTCACGCGGGCGCGCGACCTCGAAGGCGTGGGCGCATCGAAGTTCGGCACGGTATTCATCTTCATGCTGGTCGTGATCATCGGCACGAAGATGAACATCCTGCAGCTGGGCGATGCGCCGGGTTTCATGGCGGTCGGGCTGATCTGGATGCTGGTGCATGTGTTCGTGCTACTCGCGGTCGCCAAGATCATCCGCGCGCCGTTCTTCTTCGTCGCGGTGGGCAGCAAGGCCAATGTGGGCGGCGCGGCTTCCGCCCCGGTCGTCGCCGCAGCATTCCATCCGGCGCTGGCCCCGGTCGGCGTGCTGCTGGCCGTCCTCGGCTATGCCGTTGGGACCTATGGCGCGATCATCTGCGCGGAGATGATGCGCGCGATCGGTTAGTCGTCAGACTTTTCCTCACGATCTTCCGGCAGGGTCGTGAGTTCGCGGTACTGCTCCGTCTTTTCCTTCGGATAGCGGCTCGGCGTGGTCGAGCCCTGGTTCATCAGCGCGCGGTGTTCCTTGATCGTCTTGCTGTCTTCGTTCGTCTTGTCGGTCATGGGATACTCCTTGCCCCACCAACGAACAGGGCGCGGAAGGGTTTCGCGTGCCCTGCCGCCAAGGCGCGCAATCAAGCCGAGATAGCGTGCCGCGCGAGCGCTTCGTAATCCGCGCGGCAGGCCTCGGCCGCCCGCGCATACTCGCCGTCCAGATCGGGCATATCGCCCGGCGGCGGCCCGAAACCGGTCGAGGCATTCACGGCATCGTACCAGTGCGCGCCCCACACGCCGTCTTCCGCATGTGGCCCCTGGGCCCAGCCCAGCATTTCCGGGTCCCATGCAATGCCCAGCGCCTCGCACAGTTTCGAAAGCACGGCGGCAGGCGCGGCAAGGATGGCATCGCTATCGACCACCGGCGGCGCGCTTCCCAGCCGGTCCGCCTCCCGCTCGAAATAGTCGCGCACCTGCGCAAAGCCGAGCTCCTCGACGCTGCGCAGCTCGTTCTTCTTGCGATAGCTCGCCACGACCCGCTCCGGCGCGCGGATCAGGAAAGCATTGCGGTGGCCGGGCATGTCATCGATGGACACCGGGCCGACCATGTGGTGCGGCATGTGCTTCTGGTACCAGACGGGTGCGCCGCCCGGCGCCTTCCCGGACTGCGCGCGAAGCACGGATTGCCAGTCGCAATCCATGTCGGCGATGGTTTCCGCAGCCATCGGGTGCTGCGCGCCGCTGTGCTTCAGATAGGCGCCATAGAACGGCTCGTCCGATACCGCGCAGTCGCTTCGCGCGCCGAAGCTGCGCATCATCGCGGTCGAGATATTGCGCGGGCCCGACCACATGGCAATGCGGATCGTCATGCCTGTGCCGAGCTTTGCCGAAGGGGGCGCTCCCGTGCCGAAACGTCGGCGCCGATCCGCTCGAGATAAAGCTGCTGCAAGCGCTCCACCATCGGCCCGCGCTCCTTGCCGAGCACGCGGCCATCGACCGTGCCGACCGGAGCCACCCCGGCGAAGGTGCCCGTGGTGAAGGCCTCGTCCGCGCCGTAGACGTGGGTGAGGGAGAAATTGCGTTCGAAGGTCGGGATGCCCGCTGCCCGCGCGATTTCCAGCACCACGCCGCGGGTGATCCCGTCGAGGCAATAATCGCCGCTGCTGGTCCACACCTCGCCATCGCGCACGATGAAGAAGTGGGTGGAATTGCAGGTGGCGACGAAGCCGTGGGGGTCGAGCATCAGCCCCTCGTCCGCGCCGGCCTGCGTCGCCTGGATGCAGGCGGTGATGCAGTTCAGCTTGCTGTGCGAATTCAGCATCGGGTCCTGCACATCGGGATAGCCGCGCCGCACGTGCACCGTGGCGAGATCGAGCATGCGGGTCGCGGTTTCCGGTGCAGGCTCCTTCCATTCGGGGATGATGACGATGGTCGCCGGCGTCGCCACCACGCGCGGGTCCTGGTACGGCGTGGAGCGGATGCCGCGGGTCACCATCAGCCGCAGGTGCGCGCCGCCATCGTCCATCCCGTTGGCATCGAGCACGGCGTAAAGCCGCCGCTCCAGCTCCGCCCGGTCGATCCCGATGTCCATCGCGATGGCTTTCGCCCCGCGGTAAAGGCGGTCGAGGTGCCGGTCGAGGAAAGCCAGCCGGCCGCGGTGGAGGCGGATACCCTCCCACACGCCGTCGCCCAGCATGAACCCGCTGTCGAAGACGCTGACCTTCGCTTCCTCGCGCGCAAGATGCTCCCCGTTCACATCGATCAGGATCGCCGCGTTGCGCGGATCAGGCAGGTAGCTGTGGGTGCCCCGCCCCTCCACTAGATGTGGATCGCCTTGCCGTAGGCCGCGAGCACGCTTTCGTGCATCATCTCGCTCAAGGTCGGGTGGGCGAAGACGGTGTTCATCAGCTCTGCCTCGGTCGTCTCCAGCGTCTTGCCGACGACATAGCCCTGGATCAGTTCGGTCACTTCCGCGCCGATCATGTGCGCGCCCAGCAGTTCGCCGGTTTTCGCGTCGAACACGGTCTTGATGAAGCCGTTCGCCTCGCCCAGCGCGATCGCCTTGCCGTTGCCGATGAAGGGGAAGTTGCCGATCTTCACCTCGTGCCCCGCTTCCTTCGCCTTCGCTTCGGTCAGGCCGACGCTGGCGACTTGCGGGTGGCAATAGGTGCAGCCGGGGATGTTGCGCTTGTCCAGCGCATGCGGATGCAGATCCTCGTTGCCGAGTTCCTGGGCGATGCTTTCCGCCGCGCAGACGCCTTCGTGGCTGGCCTTGTGCGCCAGCCACGGGCCGGGCACGCAGTCGCCGATGGCCCAGAGGCCCTTTGTTTTCGTACGGCCATAGTCGTCGATCTGGATGAAGCCGCGGTCCATTTCGACCAGCTTGTCGATGCCGATGTTCTCGGTGTTGGGCTGGATGCCGATGGCGACGATGGCGTGGCTGAATTCTTCGGTCGCGACCTTCCCATCCTTCCCCTTGATCTTGGCGGTCACGCCCTTTTCGGAGGTCTTCAGGTCCTCGAGCCCGGTGCCGGTGCGGATCGTCATGCCCTGCTTGGTGAGCGATTTTTCGAGGAAGGCGGACACCTCCTCGTCTTCCACCGGCACGATCCGGTCGAGCATTTCGACCACGGTCACTTCGGCGCCCATGTCGTTGTAGAAGCTGGCGAATTCGATCCCGATCGCGCCGCTGCCGATGACCAGCAGCTTCGTCGGCATTTCGGGCGGGGTCATCGCGGTGCGATAGGTCCAGATGCGCTTGCCGTCCGCCGGGGCGAAGGGCAGGTCGCGCGCGCGTGCACCGGTGGCGAGAATGACGTGTTTGGCGGTCAGCTTCTCCTCACCCTTTTCGCCCTTCACCGTCATCGAGGTGGCGCCGGTCATCGTGCCCTCCCCCATGTGAACGGCGATCTTGTTCTTCTTCATCAGGTGGGTGACGCCCTGGTTCAGCTGCTTCGCCACGCCGCGGCTACGTTTCACCACGGCTTCCAGGTCGGCTTCGATCCCTTGCGCCTTGAGGCCGTAGTCGCCGGCGTTCTGCATGTAATGCATGACCTCGGCAGAGCGGAGCAGCGCCTTGGTCGGGATGCAGCCCCAGTTGAGGCAGATGCCGCCCAGGTTCTCCCGCTCAACGATGGCGGTCTTCAGCCCCAACTGCGCGCAGCGGATCGCCGCGACATAGCCGCCGGGGCCGCTTCCGAGAACGATGACGTCGTATTGGTCAGCCACTAACTACACTCCAAAATACCCGTTCGCCCTGAGCCTGTCGAAAGGCAGCCACAACCGCCGCGACTGGGCTTCGACAAGCTCAGCCTGAACGGGACTAGCTCATTGAATCCACTGCCAAAGCCACCGGACGCGGCCTGTCGTTCTCGTCCAGCAGCACGAACTTGAACGTGCCACTGGCCACCATCGTCTCCGCCTCGCCGTTGCGTTCGCGCGCGATGGCCTCTGCCCTCACGGTCAGCGAAGTGTTCCCGGTGGCCGCGATGTCGCAATAGACGCTCAGCTCGTCGCCCACCGCCATCGCGCCGGGGAAGGCGAAATCGGTGGCGGAGACGACGACCGCCTTGCCCTGCCCCACCTGGCTCGCCAGCGACCCTGCGCCGAGAGCCATCTGGCTCATCAGCCAGCCGCCGAACACCCCGCCATAGGGATTGGTGTCCGCTGGCATGGCGGTTACGCGGATCAGGGGCTGGCGTTCGCTCATACAGCCTAGCCCGCCGTCAGCACGATGTTGACCGCTTTCACCCAGCCGGCCTTACACGGCCCGTCATAAGCGCGCTCCTCCGCGATCGGTGACGACACGCGGCAGTCGCCCAGTTCCTGGAAGTCGCCGCTGGGATAAACGATGCCTTGCCATTCGCCGCGGCCTTCACACAGCCAGACGAGCGAGCGTTCGGGCAATTCGTCCAGCGTGGCCGCATGCTCTGCCGGCGCGGCGACGACGGCGAGCGTCGCATCGGTGCCGAAATCCTCGCTCATTGTGCGGCCCACGCCGCCGCAGGCATCCATGTCCGGCCCGTCGAGCCCGATGGTCACGGCGACGGGGTCGGGCACCACCGGCGGCGCCTCCCACTCCTGCGCGGTCGCGGGCACCGCCAGCGTTGCGGCAAGCAGCAGGATCGCGGTCTGCCGCACGGCCTAGGCCAGCATTCCGAGCGGGTTTTCGCACAAGGTCTTGAACGCTTCCATCAGCTGCGCCCCGTCCGCACCGTCGATGGCGCGGTGGTCGAAGCTGCCGGTCGCGCTCATCACCGTGGCGATGCCGAGCTCGCCGTCGATGACATAGGGCCGCTGCTCGCCCGCGCCCACCGCCAGGATCATGCCCTGCGGCGGGTTGATGACCGCGTCGAACTGCTTGGTGCCGAACATGCCGAGATTGGAGAGGCTGGCCGTACCGCCCTGGTATTCGTGCGGCTGCAGCTTCCCGTCGCGCGCCTTTCCGGCCAGCTCCTTCATTTCCGTGCTGATCTGCGCGAGACCCTTGCGCCCCGCATCGGTGATGATCGGCGTGATGAGGCCGCTGGGCGCGGCGACGGCGACGGAGATATCCTGGCGCGAATATTCGTGCAGCTCATCGCCCTGGAAGCTGACGTTGCATTTCGGCACGCGGGCGAGCGCGCGGGCCAGCGCCTTGATGATGAGGTCGTTGACCGACAGCTTCACGCCGTCCGCCTCAAGACTGGCATTGAGCTGCTTGCGCAGGTCGAGCAGCGCGTCGAGGCGCACGTCCACCGTCAGGTAGATATGCGGCACGGTCTGCTTCGCTTCGGTGAGGCGACGGGCGATGACCTTGCGCACGTTGTTGAGCTTGGTCGCCTCGTACGGTGCACCGAATTCGCTTTCCGCCCCCGTGCTCGTAGGAGTATTTGCCGGGGTGGCGGGTTTGTCCATGCTCTGTGTGGGCGCGGGAGCCGCGCCCTTGGCCGCGCCTTCGAGGTCCGCTTTCACGATGCGGCCGTTGGGGCCGGAGCCGGTCACGCTCGACAGGTCGATGCCTTCCTGCTCCGCGATCCGCCGGGCCAGCGGCGAAGCGACGATGCGGTCGCCTTTTGCAGCATCCGCTCGTCCTGAGCTTGTCGAAGGACTGCTCTGGGCGCTTGCCGCGGGCGTGGGTGCAGGGGCTTCGACAGGCTCAGCCTGAGCGGGTGTGGCTTCGGCTTCCCCGCCGCCGGACGATGCCGCTGCGTCCAGGTCCTCGCCGTCTTCGGCCAGCATCGCGATGACCGCGCCGACCTTCACGCCTTCCGTGCCTTCGTCGATCTCGATGGAAGCGATCGTGCCTTCATCGACGGCTTCGAATTCCATCGTCGCCTTGTCGGTCTCGATCTCGGCGAGGATGTCGCCCGCGGCAACGCTGTCGCCCTTCTTCACCAGCCACTTGGCCAGGGTGCCTTCTTCCATCGTTGGGGAAAGCGCGGGCATCTTGATCGCGATTGCCATGGGTGCCGTAACGTCCTTTCGGGTCAAACCGGTATCGGCGATGCTTTGGCCGATTGCGCCTTTGCGGGCAAGGTCTTGCATAGGCGGACCGCCGAACGCATAGCTATGCAAGAGGGATCGGGAGGATTGCCATGCGAACCTATCTGGTGGTTCTGGACGATACGGCAGAGGCGCAGACCGCGCTGCGTTTCGCGGGCCGCCGCGCGCTTGCGACCGATGGACAGGTGCAGATCCTGGCCGTGGCGCCAAAGCAGGACTTCGTCGCGTTCGGCGGTATCCAGGCGACCATCGAGGAAGAGGCGCGCGACCGGGCCGAGGTGAAAGCCATGAGCGGGGCCGGCAACCTGTTTTCCGAAAGCGGGCGGATGCCCAAGATCAGCGTGAAGATGGGCCCGCCCGAAGAGGTGATTGCCGAATACCTCGCCGAACATGACGAGGTCACCGCTTTGGTGCTGGGCGCGGCAGGCGCGGGCAATCCGGGGCCGCTGGTGACGCACTTCGCGGCCAACGCCTCCGCCCTGCCCTGCCCGCTGATCATCGTGCCCGAAGGTGTCAGCGCGACTGCGGAAACCTGAGGGCGCGCTACTTCTTCCGCTTGCGGCCCTGGTGCTTGATGTTTCCCGGGCGGCCGCGCTTCCCCGTCATGTGTTTCTGCTTACCGTCGGGGTGCTTGGCGCGGCCCTTTTTCTTCGGCGCGGGCCGGTCGCCTCGCCGTTCGATCTTCGATGCTCCATCGGGCAATTCGAACTTGAGCGCGCCGGTGAGCGGGTTCGCCTCTGCCAGCCGCAGCTTCAGCTTGTCGCCCACGGCAAAGCTGTTGCCGGTGCGTTCGCCGACCAGCTTCTGTCCCGTCTCGTCATAACGATAATAATCGTCGCCCAGCACGCCGACCGGGACCAGCCCGTCGCCGCCCAGGCCGAGGATCGTGGCAAAGAAGCCGAAGCTCTGCACCCCCGTGATGCGGGTTTCGAAGACCTCGTCCACGCGCCCTGCCAGCCACGCCGCGACGTAGCGGTCGATCGTGTCGCGCTCCGCCTCCATCGCGCGGCGCTCCGCCTTGCTGATGGCGTCGGAAATCCGGCCCAGGTCCTCGCGGTCGCGCTCTGACAGGCCGCTTGTCGCGGGCAGCTTCGCCTTGGGCTTCGCCTGTTCCAGCCCGAAGGCATCGACCAGCGCGCGGTGGACCAGCAAGTCGGCATAGCGCCGAATCGGCGAGGTGAAATGGGCGTAGGAGCCGAGCGCAAGGCCGAAGTGCCCCGCATTGGTCGGCCCGTAATAGGCCTGCGTCTGCGTGCGCAGCACGGCCTCCATCACCAGCGCCTTTTCCGCCTCGTCGGTGACATCCTTCAGCATGCGGTTGAACAGCCCCGGCGTGACCACCTGGCCGAGCGCGAGGTTACGGTCATAGGTCTTCAGCAGGTCGCGCAGGGCGACCAGCTTCTCCCGGCTCGGCGTTTCATGGACGCGGTAGACGACCGGCGACTTCTTGCTTTCGAGCGCCTTGGCCGCCGCGACGTTGGCGGCGATCATGAAGTCTTCCACCACGCGGTGCGCGTCGAGCCGTTCGCGCACGGCGATCTCGGCGATCTTGCCCTGATCGTCCAGGATCACGCGGCGTTCGGGCAATTCCAGTTCCAGCGGATCGCGTTTCGCGCGTGCGGCGGCGAGCAGTTTCCACGCCCCCCAAAGGTGCTGCAGGTTCTCGCCCGCACTGCCTTCGTCGATGCGGGCCTGCGCGTCCTCGTACGGGATGACTTCGGAAATCCGCACCAGCGCGCGGGTGAAGCGCCAGTCGCGCACCGTGCCATCCTTCGCGATGCGGATGTGGCAGGCCATGGCCGCGCGGTCCTCGCCTTCGCGCAAGGAGCAGACGTCGGCGCTGAGCACTTCGGGCAGCATCGGCACGACACGGTCGGGGAAATAGACCGAATTGCCGCGCTTCCTCGCCTCGCGGTCGAGTTGCCCACCGGGCCGCACATAATAGGATACGTCGGCGATGGCGACCAGCGCCTTGTAGCCGCCCTCCCCGTCCGGCTCCGCCCAGATCGCGTCGTCATGGTCGCGCGCGTCGGCGGGGTCGATGGCGACAATGGGCAAATCGCGCAGGTCTTCCCGCTTGTCGGCCGTAACCGGCAGTTTCGCGGCGAGCTCGGCTTCGGCAATCGCCTCGTCGGGGAAGATGTGCGGGATGCCGTGCTTGCTGATGGCGATCAGGCTGAAGCTCTTGGGTGCCAGCGGGTCGCCATAGACTTCCACCACCTTCACGCCGGAGCGCGGGCCGCGACCCGCGGGTTCGGCCAGCACAAGCTGGCCTTCCTCTGCATTGCCAAGGTCCTTGATCGGGCTGGACTGGCGGATCTTCTTGTCGGTGGGCGCGAGCCACGGCTTGCCGCTGCCGTCCAGCTCGACCACGCCGAGCAGGCCGTCGGTCTTGTCGGGCAGCTTTTTCATGGGATGCGCGCGCCAGCCGTTGCCGGCCTCTTCGGTGCGCGCCAGCACCCGGTCGCCGCGCTTCAACGCGGCCTGCTTCTTCTTTTCGACCAGACGCAGCCGTGGCGGCGGTGTCGCATCGTCGGGAGACCAGCTTTCCGGGATCGCGATGGCCTCGCCATCCTCGATATCGACGACCTTCAGCACGGTGACCCTGGGCACGCCGCCCATCTTGTGGAATGCGCTCGCCTTGCCGTCGATCAGGCCTTCCTCGGCCATGTCCTTCAGCAGGCGTTTCAGCGCGATCTTTTCCTGTCCCTTGATGCCGAAGGCCTTGGCGATTTCGCGCTTGCCGGCCGGGCGGTCGCTGGACTGGATGAATTCGATGACCTGCTCGCGTGTCGGCAGGCCGTATTTCTTCTGTTTTTTCATGTGCCGCCCATGTGGGGTCGCAGGCGGCGCATGTCCACCGCCCGCGCTCAATAGGCCTTGGCGATGAAAATCCGCTCGACTGCAGGCTCCCCGGTGAAGATGCATGCGCGAGTCGCCGGCGCTGCGTCCATCGGCACGTTGCGCACGGTGAGCTTGAGCGCCTTCAGCTGCTCGACCACTTTTTCCAGCGCGGCTCCGGTCGGCCTGGCCCACTGGACTTCCACCCAGCCCGGGTATTTCTCGCCCGAGGAATAGAACGCTTCGAGATCCTGCATGGTGGCGATGTCGCGGCGGATGCTGGCATCGCGCCGTGCGGCAGCGGCGGCGAAGAGCGCGGACTGGATGTCCTCAAGCAAGGCGCCGATGCCGGCTGCGGCTTCCTCTCGCGAGGGCGTGGCGAAAGCGGGCTTGCCGCTCGCTTCGTTCCACAGCGCATCGCGGCGCAGCTGGCTGACGACGCCGTTGTCCATGTCGCGGCCGCCGACCTCGATGATGACGGGCGCGCCCTTGCGGACATAGTCCCACCGCTTCGCCGCTGCCTTGCCGGGGCGGGTGTCGAGCAGGACGCGGACGGGCTCGCCCAGCGCCGACTGCTCCGCGATCTTCGCGCGCAGTTCCTCGCAATAGGCGACCAGCGCCTCGTCTTCCGGCTTGTCCCGCAGCATCGGCAGGATCACGACCTGCTGCGGGGCGAGCGCGGGCGGCACGCGCAGCCCGTCGTCGTCGCCATGCGTCATGATCAGCCCGCCAACCATGCGGGTGGACATGCCCCAGCTGACGGTGTGGGCGAGCGCCTGCCCGCCCTCGCTGTCCTGGAAGCGGATGTCGGCGGCTTGCGCAAAATTGGTGCCGAGATAGTGGCTGGTGCCGGCCTGCAATGCCTTGCCGTCCTGCATCATCGCCTCGATCGACCAAGTCTCGACCGCGCCGGGGAAACGCTCGTGCTCCGGCTTCTCGCCCGCGATCACCGGCATGGCGACGTCGTCTTCGGCGAAGGCGCGATACATCTCGAGCGCGCGCATGGTTTCCTCGCGCGCTTCTTCCGCCGTGGCGTGGGCGGTGTGGCCTTCCTGCCAGAGGAATTCGCTGGTGCGCAGGAACATGCGGGTGCGCATTTCCCAGCGCACGACATTGGCCCACTGGTTCAGCTTCAGCGGCAGGTCGCGCCAGCTTTGCACCCAGCGGCTCATCGCGTCGCCGATGATCGTTTCGGACGTCGGACGCACGATCAGCGGCTCTTCCAGCTTCGCATCGGGATCGGGCACCAGCCCGCCCGCGCCATCGGCGATCAGGCGGTGGTGGGTGACGACAGCCATTTCCTTGGCAAACCCTTCGACATGCTCCGCCTCGCGCGTGAAATTGGCGAGCGGGATGAAGAGCGGGAAATAGGCGTTGGCGATGCCGGCGGCCTTGATCCGGTCGTCCAGCAGGCGCTGCATCCGCTCCCAGATGCCATAGCCCCACGGGCGGATGACCATGCAGCCGCGCACGCCCGATTCCTCGGCCATTTCGGCGGCGGAGATGACTTCCTGATACCAGGCGGCGAAATCGCTTTCGCGGCGTGTGTTGAGAGCGTGGCGGATGGCGGCCATGGGGTTATTCCTGTGCGGGGCTGTTCGGCGCCGTTGATGCGGCGCTGGGCCTCTAGGCGGCGGGCCTGCCGCTGTCGAGAAGCGGGCGCGCTATTTCGCCAGCTTGTCGAGCTGTTCCTGCATCGCCGCCATCTGCTTGCGCAGGGCGGCCAGTTCCTCGTCCTTGGACGTCGGCGCCGGTTCCGCCGGCTTGGTGGAGCCGGGCATCAGCGTTTCGGTGGCGGCGCGGAACATCGCCATGTTCGCTTCGTGCAGCTTGCCGAGCGGGGTTGCCGCCATGCCGCTTTTCAGCGTGTCGCCCAGCTTGGACTGGTTCTCGCGGAAGAACTTCATCGACGCATCGAGATAGGGCGGCATCAGCGCCTGCATCGAATTGCCGTACATGCTGATCAGCTGGCGCAGGAAGCTGACGGGCAACAACTGCTCTCCCCCGGCCTCTTCCTCCATGATGATCTGGGTCAGGATCGAATGGGTAATATCGTCCCCGCTCTTCGCATCGACAACCTGGAATTCCACATTCTCGCGCGTCATCTGGGCAAGGTCGTCCAGCGTGATGTAGCTAGACGTGCCGGTGTTGTAGAGGCGCCGGTTGGCGTATTTCTTGATGATGATCGGATCGTCGGCGGTACCCGTACCCTTGGCCATGCGATGCTTCCTCTTGTGCGCCTGTTGCGTCATTTTGCTGCGCAGCATTTCGCTTAGCATGCGCAGCAAGTGCACCGCAATATGGCTCTATCGTGCGAAGCGCTGCCCCAGCGTGGTGAGAAGCTCGTACTGGGACAGTCCGGATGTTTCGGCCGCAGCGGGCAGGTCGTAGGGTAGCTCCAGCCAGTCCCCTTCGCCAAGGTCGGGCGCGGCGGAAAGGTCGACGACGACCATGTCCATCGACACGCGGCCCAGCGCGGGCAGCTCGCGCCCGCCGTGATGGAAAACGGCCTTGTCCGACCAGCTGCGCAGGAAGCCGTCGGCATAGCCGAGCGAGACCGTGCCGACGCGCATCTCCTCGCGCGCAATGAAGGTCGCGTTGTAGCCGACGCTGTCCCCTTCCCCGATCTGCCGCACTTGCAGGATGGCAGCCTGCGGATGCACGACTTGTTGGATGCGGCCGGCGAGTTCATCGCGCGGCTTGCCGCCGTAAAGCGCGAGGCCGGGGCGCGTCATGTCGAAATGGTATTCGCTGCCGAGCGCGATCCCTGCGCTGTTGGCGAGGCTCTTTGCGGCGTCGGGAAAGTGCGCGAATGCCTCGCGTGCACGAGTGAGTTGCAATTCGTTGAGCGCGCTATCCTCGTCCGCACTGGCGAGGTGCGACATGACCACTGCGACATCCAGCCCGGCGATGGCCGGATCGCCGACTTCCGCGGGCGAAATGCCGAGGCGGTTGATGCCGGTGTCGACCATCAGGTGGCACCGCCCTCCTCCTGAGGAGGTCCACCGCGCCGCCTGGGCGAGGCTGTTGATGACGGGCAGTGCGCCCATCGCGCGGATGGCTGCGGCATCATCGTCAGACGTGGGGCCATGCAGCACGGCGATCTGGCTGGCCGGCACATGGGCTGCGACAGCCTCGACCTCGCTCGAATGGGCGACGAAGAACGCCTCGCATCCCGCATCGCGCAGCACCGGCACGGCCAGATCGGCGCCGAGCCCGTAGGCATCGGCCTTGACCGCTGCACCCGCCTTCGCCGCGCCGGACATGGCATCGAGCGTGCGCCAGTTGGCCGCCAGCGCTTCCCGATCGATTGCCAGCCGTAAGGTCCGCGGTGTCCGGGTCACTTTGTCTCGTCTGCGAAATCGGTCGGCGGGCCGTCCGGCAGGCCCCACCAGGCGACGAGGACGCCGAAGCCGACGACCGCGATCGTGTACCACAGGCCGGCATAGACATCGCCGCTGCGCGCTACGATGAACCCCGCGATCAGCGGCAGGAAACCGCCGAGGTAGCCCGCGCCGATATGGTAGGGGATCGACATCGAGCTGTAGCGGATCTTGGCGGGGAACATCTCCGTCAGCAGCGCCGCGACCGAGCCGTATGTCAGGGCCGACAGCATTCCGAGCATCAGCAGCAGGGCAAATATGCCCAGCACGTTTGCGAAGGGCGGTTTCTGCGGCGCGAAATCGAAGCCCGACACGCCTAGTGCGCGCTGCAGCCCGTCGCGCCGTGCGGCGCCATCGGCGAACCAGCCTTCGTCGATGGATATCTCCGCATCGCCCGAGGAGAGGCGCAAGTCGTCAGCCTCCACGACATCGTAGGCGACGCCGCTGGCGGTCAGCGTTTCGAGGATCTTGCCGCAGCGGCTCTGCTCGCGGTCGAACAGGTCGGCGAAGGGATCGGTGGAGCATTCCGGCCCTTCGACCACCACCGGGTTCGCTTCGGCCGAGGATGCCAGCCCCGGATTGGCGAGCGCGCCCATGCCCCAGAAGATCGGGAACAGCAGGACGAGCGAGGCGAGCGCGCCGATGATGATCGGCTTCTTGCGGCCCACCCGGTCCGACCATTTGCCGACCACGATGTAGAACGCCATCGAGACGAGGCCGGCGGCGAACAGGGTGTACTCGACCAACTGTTCGTCCAGCCGCATGGGCCCGCGCAGGAAGCCGAGGCTGGAGAAGAAGGCCGTGTACCAGATCGTGGTCAGCACGCCGGTAATGCCGAACAGCGCCACGAAGATGCGGCGCTTGTTGCCCGGGTAGGTGAAGCTTTCGACGAACGGGTTGGCGGCCGTCTCGCCCGCTTTCTTCATCGCCTGGAACACCGGGCTTTCGGACAATTTGAGGCGCATCCACAGCGAGATACCGAGCAGGATGATCGACAGCAGGAACGGCACGCGCCAGCCCCATGCGGCGAAGTCTTCCGCGGGGATCAGCCAGCGGCAGGCGAGAACCACGGCGATGGACAGCACGAAGCCGCCGACCACGCTCGCCTGGATGAAGCTGGTGTAGAATCCGCGCTTTTCCGGCGGGGCGTGCTCGGCCACGTAAATCGCCGCGCCGCCGTATTCGCCGCCGAGCGCGAGGCCTTGCAGCACGCGCAGGCAGATCACGATGATCGGCGCCGCGATGCCGATGGTCTGTACCGTCGGGATCAGGCCGACGCCCGCGGTCGCCACGCCCATCAGCGTCACGGTGACGAGGAAGGTATATTTCCGGCCCAGCCGGTCGCCGAGGAAGCCGAACAGGATCGCGCCGATAGGGCGGAAGGCGAAGCCGACGGCGAAGGTCGACCAAACCAGCAGCAGGCCGAGCGTGTCGTTATCGACGTCGTAGAACGCGTCTTTGAGGATGTAGGCCAGCGTGCCGTAGATGAAGAAGTCGTACCATTCGAACACGGTACCGGCGGAGCTGGCGGCGATGACCAGCCGGATTTCCTTGTCGGTCGGTTCGCGTTGCATCACGGCGCTGTCCGCCATCGGTGAACTCCCTCTCCCTCTCCGGCAAATCGCTTAACGCGCGGGCGCGGGCGTGGGAAGCGCGTCCAGCGCGGCCTTCCACGGGAGCATGATCGCCCCGTGCCGGCCGGGATGCGCGCGCGCCCCTGCCAGGGCCTCTATGCCCGGCCAGTCGGGCGCGCTGGGACCACCGGCGAGCCAGGCAGCAAGGTGGCGGTCGGCAAGGCGGATGTCCTCGCGTGTATTGCCCCGCGCCGCGGCGGCAAAGATTGCGGCGGCGGCCTGGCCGATGGCGCAGGCTTGCGTGAGGAGGCCGAGGTCGGAGATGGCGTCTCCCTCCAGCGCCAGCCCAAGCTCCAGCGAACTGCCGCACGCGCGCGACCGCGCGCTCCCCCGCAACGGCAGCGTATCGGTCAGCGGATAGTCGGCGAGCGTGACCGCAAGCGACAGGATTTCGGGCGTGTAGAGCTTGGCAGAGCGGCTCAGTTGCCCTCCTCCGCCGCGCGCCTTTCCTGCTCGGCGCGTTCCTCGTCCGCCAGCCGTGCGCGGCGGGCGGCGATGATTTCCACCATCGCCTTGCTGGAGCTGTCGACCAGCGGATAGGTCCGCGCGTTGACGATCCATGTCGGCCGGCCCTGCGCGCCCCAGATCGTGTCGTAACCGAGCACGAGGATGGAGAAGGCCATCACCACGATGATGAGGCCCTTCACCGCGCCGAAGCCGAAGCCCAGCACGCGATCGATCGGGCCGAGCACGCTGTTGCGCGATGCCTCTCCCATCCGCCCGGCGATCAGCTTCATCGCGGCGTAGGGGATCAGCAGCAGCAGCACGAAGGCGAGCACCGACGCGGCATTGGGTGAATCGAACACGCCCAACAGAGCTTCGGAGAGGTCGGTGTGGAGGAAGCGGATCGCGAAGATCGCCAGTACCCACGACAGCAGCGACAGGATTTCCTGCACGAAGCCGCGCATGAAGCCACCGATCGCGGCCACGCCGACGATCAGGATCACGATAATGTCGAACGCCGTCATCGAAACACCGATCCCTCTGTTTCGTGGCCGACCCCTATGCGCTGCCCATGATCCGGTCAACGAGCTTGGGCAGGACTGTCAACGGATCGTAGCTGGGGCCTTTGGGTTTCTCGCCAGCGTTGCCGGGGCCATACCCGCGCTCGAACCCCAGCTTCATCGCCTCTTTCAGCCGCAGACCGGCGTGCGCGACCGGACGGATTTCGCCGGCAAGCGAGACTTCGCCGAAAAACACGCTCTTGGCTGGCAGCGGCTTGTCCGCCAGCGCGGAGATCAGCGCCGCGGCCACGGCAAGGTCCGCCGCCGGGTCGGTCAGCCGGTACCCGCCCGCCACGTTGAGATAGACCTCCGCGCTCGAGAAATTCAGCCCGCAGCGCGATTCCAGCACCGCCAGCAGCATCGCCATCCGCCCGTTGTCCCAGCCGACGACCGCGCGGCGCGGCGTGGCGCCCGATTGCAGTTTTACGATCAGCGCCTGGATTTCGACCAGCACCGGCCGCGTCCCCTCAAGCGCGGGGAAGACCGAGCTGCCCGCCACCGGTTCGTCGCGCCCGGAGAGGAACAGCATGGAAGGATTCTTCACCTCCTCCAGCCCGGCGCCGGCCATCGCGAACACGCCGATCTCGTCCACCGCGCCGAAACGGTTCTTGAGGCTGCGCAGGATCCGGTACTGGTGGCTTCGCTCCCCTTCGAAGCTCATCACCACGTCGACCATGTGTTCCAGCACGCGCGGGCCCGCGATGTTGCCGTCCTTGGTGACGTGGCCGACGAGGACGAGTGCGGTCCCGCTCTGCTTGGCATAGCGGATCAGTTCGAACGCGCAGCCGCGCACCTGGCTGACGGTGCCCGGCGCACCCTCGATTGTGTCCGAATGCATCGTCTGGATGGAATCGATCACCAGCAGCGCAGGCGGCTCCATCGATCCCAGCGTGGTCAGGATGTCGCGAACCGAGGTGCTGGAGGCGAACTTGATCGGCGCTTGTGCCACGCCGAGGCGCTGCGCGCGCATCCGCACCTGCCCGGCCGCCTCTTCCCCGCTGACGTACACCACATCACCGCCTGCGCGGGCGATATTGCCTGCGGTCTGCAACAGCAGGGTGGATTTGCCGATACCGGGATCGCCGCCCATCAGGATGGCGCTGCCCGGCACGATCCCGCCACCAAGGGCGCGATCGAATTCTTCCAGCCCGCTCGGCCGGCGGACAAGGTCTTCGCCTTTCTGGTCGAGCTTGACGAACTCCACCATCCGCCCCCCGCTCGACAGGTCGTGCTTCTGAGAGAAAACGGTCGCCGGCGCATCCTCGGCCAGCGTGTTCCACTCTGCGCAATCGGCGCACTGGCCCTGCCAGCGGTGGTGGACACTGCCGCATGCCTGGCAGACGAAACGTTTCTTGGTCTTGGCCATCGGCTGTGGACCTAAGCGGAACGGACCGAGAACGCAATTGCCAATGGGGATTATCCCGTTGGAACAAGTATCGCTCGACTCGGGGGAGTTGCGTGATATGAGGGGGGGATGGTTAAGTTGCGAACTTTCTGGCCTTACTTGGTGGGCTGCGCGGTATGGAGTGCGTGGATCATTGGCGGCGTTCTCGGGTGGCTGGGGAATGTGGACACCGCATGTCTTATCGTGGGTCGCCGCGCCGAGGAATGTGGGAGCGGGAAGGTGTTGAGCCTTCTAATTTCCCCGCCAGCATGGGTCTTGCTAATCGTTATTGCTGTAGGACTTTTCTTCTTCGCTTTGGGCGAGCGGAATCGTGTGCGTGCTCAGATCAGCGAACTTCGGAAACAGGACACAAATCAATATGCGCACGTGGTGCGCGATGAGACGAAAGCAGCCTTAAAGGAAGAACTTGAGACTATAGGTCGGGCTCGGAGGCAGGTTGAGGAGGTCGTCAAGCACATCAAAGAGGCGGATGCACTAGTCCGAGATCAGGAAAATGTTTTAGGCGTTATCAACGATGAATACGAATTGAGTAGCAAAATGACATATTTGCAAACCCGGTGGCTCGATTCAATTCAGAACGCTGACCGGACAGCCAACAATTATCACCTGCCTGATAGGCTAGATAAGTGGTTCAATGCAGCACACGCTCTCGCGCAAACATTAACTGGAATGGGAATACCTTGCCAAACGCCTTTCCCAGCCCCTCGTTACGACGAGAATCCGCTTGCCAAAGCTCCTAATGAACCAACTGAGGAAATCGATGAGAACCTCAATCGATACCGTAAGAGTTATGCTATGCATATCGCGCTGATGGAGAAGGCGGAGGCTCATCGGAAAAGTTTAGCCGACAAAATTCAGTCGTCCAAAGATAGCGGCGCTTTACGGAATGCAGTTTCTAAACTTCGGCAATATGAGAAAGATTATGGGATCAAATGAAGCGTTCGACCGCCTCTTAAGGGCGATGATGAAGGGCGACCCGCCTAGCGGGGGAAAGACACCATCAACTCCGAAAGCATCGTCTCGGGACGGTTCCGGCGATTGTGACGAAACTCAAACTCGCCAAGATACTTCGCCAGATGCTTAGCACTCACATGAATGTGGGTGCCATTGATGGACCGCTTTAGCTGCGCCCAGAACCCTTCCACGCTGTTCGTGGAAACGCCCAACTTGCTGACATACTCGCCAGCGGCATGGTTCACCCGCTTGTGCCAATAGCCGTTGAAACCGGAGAGATCGTCATAGGCAACGAACTCGTCTGTATGCACTTCGCTATGCGGCTTCACGTTGACCGTTACCGCGCCCATTAGCGAGGTACGGCGACGGTTCGGGACAACCCGCGTCACGATGTCCCCGCCGCGCTCCTTAATGCCGACGACAACTGTCTTGCCCTTGCCGCCATAGCCACCGGGGCGATGTCCGCCGATGAATGTCTCGTCTACTTCCACGGTCTTGAACGGCCCGCCTACAGGCTCGTCACCGTCCACCGCAGCCATATACTTGCGGATTTCGTGGCACATGCGCCACGCCGTCTTGTAGGTCACGCCGATCTGGCGCTCGACTTCCTTGGCGGCGACCCCGTTACGGGCCGTGGTGAACATGAACATCACATGGAACCAGTCGCGCAGGCTCGTGCGGGTGCGGTGGAAGGGCGTTCCGGCGGTCGGATAGACTTGGTGGCCGCAATGCTCGCAGGCGTAGGAGCGGCGGGCCTTCACGCGGTAAAACTGGGCATCCTTGCCGCACTTTTCGCACTCGTGACGTTCGCCGAACCGGACCAGCTTTAGATGCTCTAGGCAGCTATCTTCCGTAGGGAAGCGGTCTTGGAATTGGCGGAGCGTGGGGGCCTTCGTTTTCATACATATTGTATAGCAGGAAACCCTACTTGTCGCAAGGGGATAATCCCCTTGCCAATTGCTGCTATCCCCGCCACTGTGGGCTCGATGCGGCAAAAGGAACTCAGGATCGCGCTGGTCTGCTACGGCGGAGTGAGCCTTGCGGTCTATATGCACGGGGTCACGAAGGAGCTTTGGAAACTTGCGCGGGCCAGCCGGCAGTTCCACGGCGGCGCCGGCGAACTGACGCCGAGCGAGGCGATCTACCGCGAATTGCTGGAAACCGTGCAGGACAAAGGACTGCGGCTGCGCGTTTTGCCCGACATCCTGGCAGGCGCGAGCGCGGGCGGCATCAACGCGGTGTTCCTGGCGCAGGCGATCCATTCGGGCCAGTCGCTGGAGCCGCTGACCGACCTGTGGCTGGACCATGCCGATGTCGAACAGCTGATCGACGAGGAAGCGCGCCCGTGGTCGCGCGCCACCAAGTTCTGGGCCCAGCCGCTGGTCACCTGGCTGTTCACCCGGCCGGGCAACGCCGTGTCGGACAGTGTCGCGCCGGAAACACGGGCAGAGGTGCGGCGCAAGCTTTCCACCCTGATCCGCAGCCGCTGGTTCGCCCCGCCCTTCTCCGGCCTCGGCTTTTCGGACCTGCTCGCCGGGGCGCTGGTCGCCATGCGCGGGGCACCGGCGGGCGACCCGCTGTTACCGCCCGGCCACCCGCTCGACCTGTTCGTGACCGCGACCGATTTCCACGGCGCGCGTCAGCTTCTGCGCCTGCACAGCCCGCCAGTGGTGGAGGAGCGCGAGCACCGGATGCCCATCGGCTTCCACAAGCGCACGCCCAGCGGGCCGGGCGCGGCGCTGGCCCACCCGCTCGAACTTGTGATGGCCGCGCGTTCAACTGCCAGCTTCCCCGGGGCCTTCCCGCCGCTGGAGATTGCCGAACTCGACCGGCTGGCCGCAAAGCGCGACTGGGAATGGTCGGGCCGGGACGCTTTCCTGCGCCACATCATGCCCGGCCATTTCGCCGACCGCGATGTTGAAAAGGTCACGCTGATCGACGGGTCGGTGCTGGTCAACAAGCCTTTTGCGGAAGCGATGGGCGTGCTCGACATGCGGCCCGCCCAGCGCGAGGTCGACCGGCGTTTCGTCTATATCGACCCGCATCCCAAGACGGTGGCGATCACGGACGACAACCGAACGACCGGTTTCTTCCGTACCATCCTCGGCTCCCTGTCGGCGATCCCGCGCCAGCAGCCGATCCGCGACAACCTGGAAGCCTTGCAGGAGCAATCGCGGGAGGCGGAGCGGATGCGGCGCATCATCGCGTCCCTGCGCCCCGAAGTGGAAGGCGCTGTCGACCGCCTGTTCGGGCGCACGCTGTTCCTCGACAGGCCGACGACCAAGCGATTGAAGGCGTGGCGGGAAAAGGCGCAGCAGGTTGCGGCGGAAGGCGCAGGATATGCCTTCGTCTCTTATGCGGAAAGCAAGTTTGCCGGGATCGTCGACCGGCTGGCCGAAAGCATTGCCGCCGCCGCGCCGGAGGAGGAGCGGCCCGATGTCGCGGCCCTCTCCGCCCGCTTGCGGAGCGCGCTGGCAGGGGCGCAGGTCGACCGGCTCGCAACCGATGGCGGCGGGGCGAGCGTGGAAGCGATCGAGTTTTTCCGCTCGCACGATCTCGGTTTCCGCGTCCGCCGGCTGCGGTTGCTGGCGCGCAGGCTGGCGCGCGACTGGGAGGCCGATCCCGAGATTTCGGACGAGGCGCTCGATACGGCGCGCGATGCGGTTTACCGGATGCTTTCGCTTTATTTCGAGGCGGAGAAACGGCCCGCGGGCGATCCGTACTTTGCGCCGCTGGCAGCGGGGGCGCTGGAGGCGCCGCTCGCCGCGCTGGGCGCGCTGGCCGAGCGCCGCCGGCTGAAGCAGTGCGACGAGCAGGTCGAGGAAATGCTGGCCACGACGCTGGAGGAAATGCCCAAGAACCTGCGCCGGCGCATGCTGCTCACCTATCTCGGCTTCCCGTTCTATGACGTTGCGACCCTGCCGCTGATCAAGAACGAGGCGCTGACCGAGTTCGAGCCGGTCAAGGTCGACCGGATTTCACCGGAGGATGCGAAGTCGATCCGCGAAGGTGGCACGGCGGAGACCTTGCGCGGCACCGAGTTCTTCAATTTCGGCGCCTTCTTCAGCCGCGCCTATCGCGAAAACGACTATCTGTGGGGCCGCCTGCACGGGGCGGACCGGATGATCGACCTTGTTGCGTCGACCATGGACCACCGCCTGCCCGACGCGGCTTTCCACGATTTCAAGCGGCGGATGTTCATGGCGATCCTGGCGGAGGAGGAGCCGCGCCTGACCGCGGAACTGCGCCTCGTGCCCGGCCTGATGCACGAAGTGCAGGTGAAGCTGGGCTGACCGCGCCTTATCCCGCGGTTTCGGCAAAGAACTGCCGCGCCGCTTCGGACACCGTGTTCCATGTGTAGGCGAACATCTCCTCGTCCCCGTAATAGGGATCGATCACGCTCGCCCCGGCGCGGAATTCGACGAGATCGAGGAGGAGGCGCACTTCCGCCGTGGCGCCCGGCGGGGCCGTCGCTTCGAGATCGGCGAGGTTCTTGTCGTCCATCGCAAAGATATGGGTGAAGCGGTTGAAATCCCCTGGCGTCACCTGCCGCGCCCGCTGCTTGGAAATATCGACACCGCCTGCGCGCGCCGCCGCGATGGAGCGGGGATCGGGCGATTTGCCGACGTGCCAGGCGGCCGTGCCGGCGGAACCGATCTCGGCGTCCACCCCCGCACGGGTGGCTTCGGCGCGAAAGGCGCCTTCGGCGAGGGGGGAGCGGCAGATATTGCCGAGACAAACCAGCAGGATCGCCGGCCGGTCGCTCACGCGCCGAATGCGTCCTTCAGCTTGTCGAAGAAACCGCGACTGCCGGGGCACTCATCACCCGTCTCGGTCTCCTGGAATTCGCGCAGCAGTTCCTTCTGCTTCGCGCTAAGCTTCGTCGGCGTTTCCACGGTGACTTCCACCACCATGTCGCCCCGCCCGCGGCCTTGCAGCACCGGCATGCCGGCACCGCGCTTGCGCAACTGCTTGCCGGACTGGATGCCGGCGGGGATGTCGATCGTGTGGGTTTCCCCGTCCATGCCGGGGATTTCCAGCGTGCCGCCCAGCGCCGCACGGGTGAAGCTGATTGGCACCTGCGTCAGCAACGAGGTCCCGTCGCGCTGGAAGATCGGATGCGGGCGGACGTGGAGGAAGATGTAGAGGTCGCCCGGCGGTGAGCCCATCGGCCCCGCCTCGCCCTTGTCTGCCAGCCGGATGCGCGTTCCGTGATCGACACCCGGCGGGATGTCGACTTCCAGCGTCTGGACGGTATCGACCCGCCCTTCCCCGCGGCATTCGTGGCACGGCGTTTCGATGATCTCGCCGCGGCCGTGGCAGCTGGGGCACGGGCGTTCGACCATGAAGAAGCCCTGCTGCGCGCGGACCTTGCCGTGTCCGTGGCACAGGTTGCACTGGCGCGCCGAGGTACCGGGCTGCGCGCCGGAGCCGGAGCATGTGTCGCATGTCGCGGCGACTTCCACCTCGACCTGGGCGTCCTTGCCGTGGAACGCTTCTTCCAGCGTGATTTCCATGTCGTAGCGCATGTCCGCGCCGCGGCGCTGGCGTTGCCGCCCACCGCCGGCTCCGCCCCCGAAGGCGGACCCGAAGATGGTTTCGAACAGGTCGCCAAGGTCGCCGAAGTCTGCGTGGCCCGCCCCGCCGTGGCCGCCCGCCATGCCTTGCGCGAAGGCGGCGTGGCCCATCCGGTCATAGGCGGCCCGCTTCTGCGGGTCCTTCAGGACCTCGTACGCCGCGCCCACGGCCTTGAAGCGCGCTTCGGAATCGGCGCAGCCGGGGTTGCGGTCGGGATGGCACTGCATCGCGATCTTGCGATAGGCGGACTTGATCGTCGCGCCGTCGGCCGTGCGGGACACGCCGAGCAGTTCGTAGAAATCGGTTTCGGTCGTGAACACGTGTGTCAGAACCCCCAAACCATTCCGCCACCGGTACCGGACCCTGGGGGTCGCGGCACCGGTGGCGGGCCGGTTTCCATCGGGCGATTAGCCCTTGTTGTCTTCGTCGACTTCGGAGAATTCGGCGTCGACGACGTCTTCGTCGGCCGAGCTGTCGCCTGCCCCGGCACCGGCATCGCCCTCAGGCTGCGCGGCGGAGGCCTGCTCCTGCTCGTAGATCGACTGGCCCATCTTCATGGCGAGGTCGGTCAGCTTCTGGCTCTTTTCCTTGATCTGGTCCGTATCATCGGATTCGATCGCGGTCTTGGTTTCGGCGATGGCGGCCTCGATGTCGCTCTTCAGCGAGGCATCGATCTTGTCGCCATGCTCTTCCAGCTGCTTCTCGGTCGCATGGACCAGGCTGTCGGCATTGTTGCGGGCTTCGGCGCTTTCGCGGCGCTTCTTGTCTTCTTCCGCGAACTTTTCCGCGTCCTGCACCATCTGTTCGATGTCGCTGTCGGACAGGCCGCCCGACGCCTGGATGCGGATCTGCTGTTCCTTGCCGGTGCCCTTGTCCTTGGCCGACACGTTGACGATGCCGTTGGCGTCGATGTCGAACGTGACTTCCACCTGCGGCACGCCGCGCGGCGCCGGCGGGATGCCGACGAGGTCGAACTGGCCGAGCAGCTTGTTGTCGTGCGCCATCTCGCGCTCGCCCTGGAAGACCTTGATCGTCACCGCGTTCTGGTTGTCTTCCGCGGTGGAATAGACCTGGCTCTTCTTGGTCGGAATCGTCGTGTTGCGGTCGATCATCTTGGTCATGATGCCGCCCAGCGTCTCGATACCCAGCGAAAGCGGGGTCACGTCGAGCAGGAGCACGTCCTTGACGTCGCCCTGCAGCACGCCGGCCTGGATGGCGGCGCCCATGGCGACCACTTCATCCGGGTTCACGCCGGTGTGCGGCTTCGAGCCGAAGAACTGTTCCACCACGTCGCGCACCTTGGGCATGCGGGTCATCCCGCCGACCATGATGACTTCGTCGATCTCGTCCTTGGAGACGCCGGCATCGGCCAGCGCCTTCTTGCACGGCTCCAGCGTGCGCTGGATCAGGTCGCCGACCAGCTTTTCGAGGTCGGAGCGGCTGATCGTCTCGACCAGGTGCAGCGGGGTGGAGCTGCCACCCTCCATGCGCGCGGTGATGAACGGCAGGTTCACTTCCGTCGTCTGGCTGCTGGACAGCTCGATCTTCGCCTTTTCGGCGGCTTCCTTAAGGCGCTGCAGAGCGAGCTTGTCGCTCCTCAGGTCCATGTTTTCCTTCTTCTTGAACTGGTCGGCCAGCCATTCGACGATCGCCGCGTCGAAGTCTTCACCGCCGAGGAAGGTGTCGCCGTTGGTGGACTTCACCTCGAACACGCCGTCGCCGACTTCGAGGATGGAGATGTCGAACGTACCGCCGCCGAGGTCGTAGACCGCGATCGTCTTGTTCTCGTCCTTGTCCATGCCATAGGCGAGCGCCGCTGCGGTCGGCTCGTTGATGATGCGCAGCACTTCGAGGCCGGCGATCTGGCCGGCGTCCTTGGTTGCCTGGCGCTGCGCGTCGTTGAAGTATGCGGGGACGGTGATGACGGCCTGCGTCACGGTTTCGCCGAGATAGCTTTCGGCGGTTTCCTTCATCTTCTGCAGGATGAAGGCGGAAACCTGGCTGGGCGAATATTCCTCGCCGCCGGCTTCGACCCATGCGTCGCCGTTCTTGCCCTTCACGATGTCGTAGGGGACGAGATCCATGTCCTTCTTGGTCATCGGATCGTCGAACCGGCGCCCGATCAGGCGCTTGATCGCGAACAGCGTGTTGTCCGGGTTGGTCACTGCCTGGCGCTTGGCCGGCTGACCGATCAGTCGTTCGCCATCCTTGGTGAAGGCGACGATGGAAGGCGTGGTACGCGCGCCTTCGGAATTTTCGACGACCTTGGGCTTGCCGCCGTCCATGACGGCAACGCAGGAGTTCGTGGTGCCGAGGTCGATACCGATAACTTTAGCCATGTTTCCCCATTCCTGGTTTCATTTGGTTGGACGCCGCCGCGTTGCCCCTCCCGTCAACGGCAAGAGGCGCTTGGACAGCTCGATTGTGAGGCGGATATAGGTGCGGTTTTCCTTGGCACAAGAGACGCGTCTGGCTAGTCCCGGATTGGAATTGACCGGATGGGGAATACGATGCGTAAAACGATTTTTGCCGCCCTCGCACTGGGTGCGGGCTCGCTGGCGCTGACCGCTTGCGGCAGCGAAGAAGCACCGGTGGAACAGGCCCCCGCCGATACGGTGGAGGGCTTCGAAGTGTCCAATGCGCGGCTGATCCTGCCAGCTGTGGCGGGCAATCCGGCGGCGCTGTATTTCGACCTTTCCTACAATGGCGAGCGCGGCATTGCGCTGCGCGGCCTGGAGGTGGAAGGCGCCGCCAATGCCGCGCTGCACGAAATGGTCGAATGGGCCGGCGAGATGGAAATGAACGAGATGGGACCGATGGCGATGCAGCCGGGCGACAATGTCTCGTTCGAACCGGGCGGCAAGCACGGCATGGTCTTCGAACTGCCCGATACGGTGAAGACTGGCGATACGGTTACCGCCCGCATCGTCTTCGCGCGCGGCAACAAGCACGCGTTCGAAGCCGAAGTGCGCGATGCCGGAGACGACCGCAACTGATGGAAATCGATGCGCAGGACAGCACGGTCTGCCCGGTCGGCGGGGAACGCCGCCTGACCGAAGGCGAGATCGCGCTGGCGCAGGGCGTCTTCGGCAACGCCATCGCCTATGACAAGGTCACCATCCGGCGCAGGAAGTGGTTTCCGCTCCAGCCGCGCCGGGTGGTCATGGCCCCGCGCGGGCACCTGCATTTCCACCCCGGTGGGGAGGATTACTGCGACGACTTTTCTTCCGCATCGCTGACGCGGCAGGGCCTGTTCGTCCACGAGATGACGCATGTGTGGCAGACCCAGCAGAAGGGCGAATGGTACCTGCCCCTGCGCCGCCATCCGTTCTGCCGCTACGACTATGCGCTGAAACCCGGCTGGTCGCTGGAGCGATACGGCATCGAACAACAGGCGGAAATCGTCCGCCACGCCTTCTTGCTTAGGAACGGCGCCCGCCTTGCCGGCGCGGTCGACCCTGCGCCGTACGACCTCCTTGTGCGGTTTCCGGGCACCTGATTTCCACTGTTCCGGCGTGCGCGGCACGCCCGCAAGCTTGTGCAGGATAGTTTCATTCGATACCGGATGTGCCACCGGTCGGCCCAACCCGCGACCGGACCACAGGCACAATCATGGAGCTTGAAGACTACGGTATGAGCCGCGAGCGCGGCTATCTTTCGCATTACGAAATCGACCAGATCGCGCTGCCGGAACGGTTTGCCCCCATCCTGGATGCGGCAGGGCGACTATCGGCCCTGATCACCAGCGGCAGGGTCCGCCACTGGCTTGACGCATTGCCCGACCCCGACATTGCCGATTGGGCCGAAAGCGCCCCGGAAGAGGAAGTGCGTACCGCGAGGTGCATTACTCCTTCCTGGTGCAGGCCTATGTCTGGGGAGAGGCCACCCCGCCGCCGCACTTGCCCGCAAACCTCGCCCGTCCGATGTGCGCGCTTGCCGACCGGCTGGGACAGGCCCCGCTGCTGCCCTATTCCGCCTATGTGCTGGATAACTGGTACCGAATCGACAAATCTGGGCCCATCGATCTCGATAACATCGCCATGTTCCAGAACTTCGCCGGGGGCGAGGACGAAAACTGGTTTGTGCTGGTCCACGTTGCCATCGAAGCCGAGGCCGGCGTGTTGCTGGACAATGCGGCAAGGCTGGTCGACGTTTGTGAGAATGGCAACGAGGCGGAAGCGGAACGTCTCCTGCGCGAAATGTTCGAAGCGTGGGAACGCATCTACGGCCACTTCGCCCGGATGCTCGAACGCTGCGATCCCTATGTCTATTTCCACCGCGTGCGCCCCTATATCCATGGCTGGGCGAACAACCCGGCGCTGGACGGTGGCGGCCTGATCTATGACGGTATGGACCGTTACGAAGGCAAGCCGCAGGCATTCAGGGGCCAGACCGGATCGCAGTCCAGCATCGTTCCGGCGATGGATGCGCTGTTCGGCGTGGGCCATAGCGACGACCCGCTGAAAAGCTTCCTCGACGAACTGCACCGGTATCGCCCCGTTCCCCACCGCCGCTTTATCGAGGACCTGGCGGAGCGTTCCACACTGCGCGCCTTAGTGACCGCGTCGGACAACCAGGGGTTGAAAGACGCCTTCAACGCCTGCCTCGAGCAATCCGCCCGCTTCCGTACCCGTCATCTCGAATACGCGGCGAGTTACATCAACAAGCAGGCCGGCAGCATTGCGGGCAATGATCCTGACGTCGGAACCGGCGGCACGCCTTTCATGAAATATCTGAAAAAGCACCGCGACGAGAACGCGGCGCAAGTGCTGTGATGATTAGCTGATTTTCAGGGATTATCCGGCATGGATGACCAATGTCGGACATGACGGATAATCCCGAGATCGCCTTTGCTGTTGCGCGCAGTCATTTCATCGATGCGTTCAGCGCGGTGGAAGCAGCCGTTATCAAGAGGCTCCGTGCCCTCGGTATCGAGCCGAAAGCGCAGTTCGCCCAGAATTTGAGATCGCTAGCGAGCGCAAAGCCTTCTCCGCAATATGCGAAGTTGATCAAAGCCGAGGTCGACCAGTGCTTGCAGGACCTGGAGCATTTACGGGATCTGCGATGCGACATCGCTCACGGACAGCTTACGCGTATTACTGTAAACGGCGCGCCAGCAGCCCTGTTTCCAAATCCGCAAAAGTCCACCCGCTTCGCAGCACAGGCTAGCATTATCAGTCTGGACCGACTGAAGGCAGCCCGAACCGAGTTGCAAGCACTTGCCGCGAAGATTGGCCCGGATTAGCCCGGCTTCTTCGCCACGCCGACCATGGCCGGGCGGAGAAGCCGGTCCTTGATCATGTAGCCGGCCTGCATTTCCTGCACGATGGTGCCTTCCTCGGCATCGTCGGTCGGGACTTCCATCATCGCCTGGTGCTGGTTCGGGTCCAGCGGCAGGCCCATTGCGGCGATCCGGGTGATTCCGTTCTGGCCGAACACCTTTTCCAGCTCGCGCTGGGTTGCCTGGATACCGGTGACGAGGCCCTTGAACTTGCTGTCTTCGCGCAAATCCTCCGGGATAGACTGGATCGCCCGGTCGAGATTGTCTGCTACCGACAGAATGTCGCGGGCGAAGCCGGTCGCGCCGTAAGCGCGCGCGTCCTGGATGTCCTTTTCCAGCCGGCGGCGCACGTTCTGCGTGTCGGCGCGGGCATAGAGCACGTCCTGCTTCGCGGCCTCCAGTTCCTCTCGCAGCGCGGCGAGTTCGCTTGCGCTGTCGCCTGCATCGTTGTCGCTCCCGTCGCTCGCAGTGTCGAGCATCTCTTCCGGCACGCCGGCCAGTTCTTCCGCCACCGCGGGGTCTTCGTGCTCGCGCTTGGTATCGTCCATGTCGTTCGTTTTTCCAGATTATCCGATCAATTTGCCCAGTGAGCGGGCCGTGAAATCCACCATGGGGACCACTCTTGCGTAATTCAACCGCGTCGGGCCGATCACCCCCAGTACGCCGACCACCTTGCCCTCGCGGTCGCGATAGGGCGAAGCGATCACGGACGAGCCGCTGAGCGCGAAGAGGCGGTTTTCGCTGCCGATGAAAATGCGGGTGGCTTCCGCCTCGCGCGCGTTCTCCAGCAATTCGACGACCGACTGCTTGCTTTCGAGGTCGTCGAGCAGCTGGCGCACGCGGTCGAGATCGGCGATGGCCGCCTCGTCCAGCAGCTTGGACTGGCCGCGCACGATCAGCACGGGGCGCTCGTCCGCATCCTTGCTCCACGTCGCGATGCCGCGCTCCACCAGGCTGCGGCTGGCATCGTCGAGCGCGCTGCGGCCGGACAGGATTTCGCTTTCGATCGCCCGCGTCGCTTCCGCCAGCGTCCGCCCCTTCAGCCGGGCGCTGATGTAGTTGGCCGCCTGCTCCATCGCGCTGGCCGGGGTGCCGGGCGCGATGGCGAGCACGCGGTTCTCGATGTGGCCGTCCTCGCCCACCAGCACCGCCAGCGCCTGTTCGCGCGACAGGGGAACGATGCTCATCTGCGCAACCCGCGGTTCCCGGCGCGGCACCATGACGAGGCCGGCGCCCGCCGTAAGGTCGGACAGGAGCGCGCTGGTGCTTTCGAGCGCGGCCTCGATCGGGCCGGCCTCGGACAGGCGGCTTTCGATGGCGGCCCGCTCGCTCGCGGTGGGCTCTGCCACCTGCATCATCCCGTCGACGAACAGGCGCAGGCCGCTCTCGGTGGGAACGCGGCCGGCGCTGGTATGCGGCGCAGCGAGGAGGCCCATGCGTTCGAGGTCTGCCAGCACGGAGCGGATCGAGGCGGGGGACAGCTCGACCCGGCCATCATCTGCGAGCGTTTTGGAGCCCACCGGCTGCCCGCTCGCCAGATAGGCTTCGGCGACGAGGCGGAAGATCCCGCGCGCACGCTCTGTCATCTCGGATACGGGCATTGTGGATACGGGCAGGTCGGCCATCGCCTTAGCTTGTAGGCATTGGCGCGCAGAACTCCAACCTTCGCGGGCGCGCGCCCTTCCCTTTCGCCGCCCGTCGACTATGGGCAATGGCAACGCCCACGCGCAGGCCGATCTGCGCTTAACGGAGAATACCATGCGACCTTCAGGCCGTGCCCCCGACGAAATGCGCGCCATCACCATCGAAACCGGTTTCACCAAGCATGCCGAAGGGTCCTGCCTGGTCTCCTTCGGCGAAACCAGGGTGCTGTGCACCGCCAGCATCGAAGAACGGATCCCGCCGTGGCTGCGCGGGAAGGGCGAAGGCTGGGTCACCGGCGAATATTCGATGCTCCCCCGCGCCACCCACACGCGCGGAATGCGCGAAGCGGCCAAGGGCAAGCAGAGCGGGCGGACGCAGGAAATCCAGCGCCTGATCGGCCGCTCCTTGCGCGCCGTCACCGACCTCAAGAACCTGGGCGAGCGGCAGATTACCCTCGACTGCGATGTCATCCAAGCCGACGGCGGCACCCGAACGGCTTCCATCAGCGGCGCGTGGGTCGCCCTGCGCCTGGCGGTCAACACGCTGATGGAACAGGGTTCGATCACGCAGGACCCGCTGACCGGCAAGATCGCCGCGATTTCCTGCGGCATCTACAAGGGCAATCCGGTGCTCGACCTCGATTACGACGAGGATTCCAGCGCCGACGCCGATGCCAATTTCGTCCTCATCGAAGGCGGCCAGATCGCCGAAGTGCAGGCGACAGCGGAAGGGGCGACCTATGACGAGGAAGGCCTGCTGCGTCTCCTGCGACTTGCCCGCATCGGATGCGACCGCATCTTCGCGGCACAGGACGAAGCGACCCGATGACCCGGCGCCTCGGCTCCGGCAAGCTGGTGATTGCCACGCATAATGCGGGCAAGCTGAAAGAGATTTCGGCCCTTCTCGCACCGCACGGCGTATCCTGCATCTCGGCCGGATCGCTCGGCCTGCCGGAGCCGGCGGAAACCGGCACCACCTTCGTCCAGAACGCCCTGATCAAGGCCCGCGCCGCTGCCGAGGCGAGCGGGATGCCGGCGCTCGCCGACGACAGCGGGCTTGCCGTCGATGTGCTGGACGGGCGGCCCGGGGTCTACACCGCCGACTGGGCCGAACGGCAATGGTTCGAAGGCCAGGCCGGGCGCGACTGGTACATGGCGATGGGCAAGGTCGAAGGCTTGCTCAGCGAAAAAGGCCCTGGTGTCGATCGCAGCGCCACCTTCCACTGCGCGCTCGCGCTGGCGTGGCCGGACGGGGAGCAGGCCGTTTATGAAGGCACCGCGCCGGGATCGCTCACTTGGCCGCCGCGCGGGGAAATGGGCTTTGGCTACGACCCCGTCTTCGTACCGCACGGCCGCGAGCAGACTTTCGCGGAGATTGCACCGGAAGAAAAACATGCCATCAGCCACCGTGCCGACGCATTTGCCAAGCTGGTCGGCGAACAGTTCGGCGGCTGATCAGTAGGCGAACTGCCCCACCATATTGCCGGGCGGGGCATAGCGGCACACGACTACGTCGCGCCCGCCCCCGGTCGCCAATCCGCAGCCCAGCCGGGTCGTGTCGCGCCAGATGAGCTGCGTGTAATGGCCCACGTCCCCCCAGTTGCCGGTCTTGCTCACATAGGGGAAGCGGTCGTGGATGTAGTACTGCTTCTCGTCGATCCACGCGCCGGCCATGTCGCCATAGCTGAACCGGCTCGCGGTGCCGGCCCACAGGTTTTCCCCCTGCCCTTCGCGCTCGCCGGAAGGGCTGTGCTGGAACTGTCCCGTGGCGGCCAGTTTCTCGGCGTAGGCCTGGGCCTGCTCGACGAGCTTGTCGTCCTGAACCAGAGCGGGCGTGCCGACTTCGCCTCGGGCCGCGTTGTGAAGCCGGAGCATCGCCGCGCCGAAGGATTCGTCACCCGCGCCGGTGGTGCCGGTGGGCGAAGGGCTGGGCGACGGACTGGGATCGCCGGGGCCCGACAGGACGGGCGTCAGGCCCGGATTGCCGGATGCCGTCGGCGTGGGAGTGCCGCCGGACGATCCTCCTCCGCCGCACCCGCTCAGGCTTGAAGCGACGACAAGTGCGAGTGCAATTTTCGATGAATGGCGACCGATCCTCATGTCCACTCTCGTGCCGCCCCCACGATGAATGGCGGGGCAACGATCACGGTAAACGACGCGGTGTCAAGCCCGCTCGTCGTGCTTCGGAAACTGGTGGCAGGCGTGCCGAGCGAAAAGCGCGGCAAGCCGCTGCCGCAAGGTGTCAGCCGACGACGATGCCGTTGACGTTGCCTGTGGGGGCATAACGGCAGACAAGGTAATCGTCGCTGGCATTGCTCGCCATCGCGCAGCCGACCTCGGTCGTCGCGGGCCAGATGATCTGCGTGTAGTGGCCCACGTCCATCCAGTTGCCCGTCGTGCTGACATCGGGGAACTGGCCTTTGCGGAAATAGCGCTTCTCCTCGACGAACGTGCCGAGCATGAAGGACACCGGGAAGCGTCCACGCGTACCGCGCCAAAGATTTTCACCATTGCCGAAGCGGTCATCGAACGCCGCGTGTTCGAAGCGGCCGGACGAGGCGAGCTCGGCTGCGTAGTCGGCTGCCTGCGCTGCCAGCGTCGCGTTCCACAGCAGGTCGGGCAGGCCCACTTCGGCGCGCGCGGCATTGTGGATCGAGAGGACCCGGTCCTGGAAGCCCGGTGTGGCGATCGCGCCTTGTGTGCGCATCGGTGCCGCGTCGGTGCACCCGGCGGTCGCAGTTATGGCCAGGCTGGCGACAAGGGTTCGAAAGGCGTTCATCGGCATTTCCCCGCCGGCAAAAGCCGGTAATACCGCAGGATATCAGCCGACCGGCTGACCGTAAACATTGCCTGCCGGCATGTAACGGCAGACGAGGAAATCGTTGCCTTGCTCGCGTGCGATGGCGCAGCCGAGCTCGCGCGTCTGCGGCCAGATGATCTGCGTATAGTGGCCCACGTCGGACCATTGCCCGGTGGTGGAGACATCGGGGAAATTGCCCGCGTGGAACATGCGCCGTTCCTGCAGGAAGCCGTCGATCATCTGCGCGGGGCTGTAATACCCGGCGGAGCCTGCCCAGAGGATCTCCCCTGCCCCGCCGCGCTGGGCGCGGGTCGAATGGCGCATCGTGTTGCTGCGCGCCAGTTCGTCGGCCCAGACCTGCGCTTCGCGCGCCAGCTTGCCGCTCCACGACAGACGGGCGAGCCCGAAACGGGCGCGTTCGCGGTTGTGTTGTCGAGGATCGTCGCAGCGACATTGCGCGCGCCGTTGGCCTCTGCCCGAGGGACTGCAAGCGCGCCCACGACAAGTGCGATACACAGAATGAATGCGCCGAATGACGCAATGACCCGTCCCGTTCCCATGCCGAGGAACTTGACGCGCGGGGACTTAACAAAGACTGGAAGCCGCAATGGCGCGTGCACTCTACATCCACTGGCCCTTCTGCCTGGCGAAATGCCCCTATTGCGACTTCAACAGCCATGTACGCGAACGGATCGACGCGGACGGTTTCGGCGCGGCGCTGCTAGCAGACATGCTATACGAGGCACGACTTGCGGCGACCGAGCCGCTGACGTCGATCTTTTTCGGCGGCGGCACGCCATCCCTGATGCCCCCTGCGCTGGTCGGGCACTTGCTGGCAGAGGCCGAGAAACTGTGGGGCTTCGATCCAGCGATCGAGATCACTCTGGAAGCCAACCCGTCCTCGGTAGAAGCGGCCAATTTTTCCACCCTCGCCGCTGCCGGCATCAACCGCGTTTCGCTTGGGCTACAGGCGCTCGATGACCGGACGTTGCAATTTCTCGGGCGGCTTCACGGTGTGGAAGAGGCGCTTGCTGCGCTGGACGTCGCGCAGAAGCATTTCGACCGCGTAAGCTTCGACCTCATCTACGCACGGCCCGGCCAAGCGGCGCAGGAATGGGAGGCGGAACTGCGCCGCGCCCTCTCTTTCGGCACGGGGCACCTTTCGCTGTACCAGCTTACGATCGAGCCCGGCACCCGCTTCGCAACGCTGGTTCGCAAAGGCGAACTGGTGCCGCTGGACGATGATGCGGCGGGTGATCTCTACGCACTGACCGCCGAAGTGACAGGCGCTGCCGGCCTGCCCGCTTACGAGATCAGCAATCACGCCCGCCCGGGAGAGGAAAGCCGGCACAATCTCGCCTATTGGCGCTATGACGATTACGTCGGCGTCGGCCCCGGCGCGCATGGGCGGCGGAACGGGTTCGCAACCCAGCGGCACCGTAAGCCGGAGAATTTCGTCGCCGCAGTAGAGCGCAATGGCCACGGCCTTGCGGAAGAGCGCGCCCTCGGTTTGCGAGAGCAGGCGAGCGAGGCGCTGCTGATGGGCCTGCGCCTGCGCGAAGGTGTAGACCTGTCTGCCCTTGCCGCACGTTTCGGCCTTGCGCGCCCCGCGCTGATCGATCTGGAGCGGGTGGCGTTCTACCGCGATCTCGGCATGGTCTGGGAGCGCGGCGGAAGCATCGGCGTGAGCCCCGAAGCGATGCCCCTGCTCGATGCGCTGCTTGCCGAGCTGGTTCCGGCGGAGCTGGTAATGCCATGACCTCGGGCGGGCTGGTGGCACAGTGGCAGCATTATCTGGCGGAAAATCGCCGCCGGTCCCCTCACACCGTGCGAGCCTATGCCGCCGGTGCCCAGCGGCTGGTCGAGCGATTGGGACTGTCCGATTGGAACGCGGTGGCCGATCTGACCGCCAGAGACCTGCGCGGCCAGCTTGCCGCGCGGCGAGCTGAAGGCATCGCGAACACTTCTGCCGCGCGAGAGCTCTCGGCGCTCAAGGGCTTCATATCCTTTGCCCGCCAGCAGGTCGGCAGGGACGATGCCGATGCGCCGCGCCTGCGCGGTCCGCGTGTGAAGAAGGGGCTTCCCCGCCCCGTCACGCCCGACGATGCCGTGGGCCTTGCGGAAACGGTCCGGGAACAGGCGCGCGAGGAATGGATCGGCGTGCGCGACGCGGCAGTGCTGATGCTGCTTTATGGCGCGGGCATGCGCGTGGCGGAGGCCTTGTCGCTGACGGGGGCGGACCTGCCACTCGGCGAACAACTGACCGTAACAGGAAAGGGCGGCAAGCAGCGCGTCGTTCCGCTCCTGCCCGCCGTGCGCGATGCGGTGGCGGAGTACGCGCGGACGGTGCCGTTTACCCTGCTGCCGGAGAAGGCGCTGTTTCGCGGGGCACGTGGCGGCGCTCTCGGCCAGGGCGCAGTGCAGAAGGCGACCGCCAGGGCGCGGCAGATTCTCGGCCTGCCGGCAACGGCGACCCCCCATGCCTTGCGCCACAGCTTCGCCACACACCTGCTCGGTGCCGGGGCGGACCTTCGCAGCCTGCAGGAACTGCTCGGCCATGCAAGCCTGGGTTCGACGCAGATCTACACCAAGGTCGATGCCGCGAAGATCCTCGACAGCTACCGTTCCGCCCATCCGCGCGAGCGGGACTGACCGTCACATCGCCGCGTGGCGGCGCTCCAGCGCGTCCCAGATCAGTCCGGGCGTGTCTGTGCCGTTGAACTTGTCGATCGCCACGATGCCGGTGGGGGACGTCACGTTGATTTCGGTCAGCCATTTGCCGCCGATCACGTCGATGCCGACGAAGACCAGCCCGCGCTTCTTCAATTCCGGCCCCATCGCCGCGCAAATCTCCTGCTCGCGATCGGTCAGTTCGGCGGCTTCGGCGTGGCCACCCTGCGCGAGGTTGGAGCGGAACTCGCCTTCGCCCGGGAAGCGGTTGATCGCACCGGTGACTTCGCCGTCGACGAGGACGATCCGCTTGTCGCCTTCCGCCACTTCGGGAAGGAAAGGCTGCACCATGTGCGGCTCGGGCCAGGTCTGGTTGAAGACCTCGCTCAGCGCCGACAGGTTCGTGCCATCCTCGTCGATGCGAAAGATCGCTTTCCCGCCATTGCCATGGAGGGGCTTCACCACCACCGCGCCATGCAACTTGCGGAATTCGGCGAGGTCCGACAGCTGCCGCGCGATCAGCGTCGGCGGCATGAAGCGCGCATAATCGAGCACGAACATCTTTTCCGGCGCGTTCACGACTTCGCGCGGATCGTTGGCGACCAGGGTGGTCCCTTTCAGGCGGTCGAGCAGGAATGCGGCGCTGATGTACCCTAGGTGGAACGGCGGGTCCTGCCGCATCAGCACCACGTCGATGTCGCAGGCAAGGTCGATCCGGCGTCGCTCGCCCATGGTGAAATGGTCGCCTTCCACCTGCTGGACCGTAACCGGGGCGGCGTGCGCGGTGATCCGGCCGGACGGAGTGCCATCGGTCTCGTAAGCGAGCGAGCCGACGTCGTAGTGCCACACCTCGTGCCCCCGTGCCTGTGCGGCCAGCATCAGCGCAAAGCTGCTGTCACCGGCTATGTTGATGCCGTCCAGCGGGTCCATCTGCACTGCGACGCGTAAGGCCATGATCATCTCCGTTCGTCCCGAGACCGCCGGTGGGTCAGGGTTGCCAGGCGTTGGCGATGTGGCGGGGAAAGCGGCCGGGCGCAAGCAGGATCACGTCGAGCCGTATGTCTTCGCCGTCAGTAGCATATTCGTGGGCGACGGCCTCCACCGCGGCAGCGACGCGGGCCAGGCGCTGCTCGTCGATGGCTTCGTCGAGTGCGGCAGAGGACTTGCGCCACTTGACCTCGATAAAAGCGATCAGCTTGCCCCGCCGTGCGATAAGGTCGATTTCGCCGAGCGGCGTCTTGCGCCGCCGCGCGAGGATCGACCAGCCTTTAATCTGTAGCCAGAGCGCGGCGCGATCCTCCCCGTCCCGCCCGCGCCGCTCGGCAATCTGCCGCTTCATTTGGCGCGGAGCTCCATCGCGCGCGCATACAGCGTCTTGCGGTCGAGGCCGGTCGCCTTGGCCACCTGCGCCGCCGCCCGCGAAGCCTTTTGCGTCTGAAGGGCTTCGAGCAACAGCGCGTCCGCATCCTCGGCCGACGCCGCTTCGGCAACCGGCGGTCCGATCAGGAGAACGATTTCGCCCTTTGGCGGATGGTCGGCGTAGTGGGTATGGAGGTCTGCCGCGCTGCCGCGCCGGCATTCCTCGAATTTCTTGGTGAGTTCCCGCGCGACAGCCACTTCGCGCGACGGGAATTGCCGCTCGATTTCCGCCAGGGACTTCAACAGTCGCGGGGCGGTATCGAAGAACACAAGCGTTGCCGGAATGCCCGCCAGCTCCGCCAGCGTGTCGGCGCGGGCCTTGTCCTTGGCGGGCAGGAATCCGGCGAACAGGAAGCGGTCGTTGGGCAGGCCCGACAGGGTCAGGGCCGCGACCGGTGCGCTCGGTCCGGGCAGGGTGGTGACATAATGGCCCGCCGCCTGTGCATCCCGCACCAGTCGATAGCCCGGATCGGAAACCAGCGGCGTGCCCGCATCGCTTGCCAAAACCACGACGCGGTCGGCCAGCGACGCGACCAGTCGCGCCCGGTCCTTTTCGCCGGCATGGTCGTCGTAACGCCACAACGGCTTCGAAATGCCGAGGTGTTTCAGGAGCTTGCCTGTGACGCGCGTATCCTCGCACGCAACCCCGTCGCACGCTTCCAGCACCGCGACGCCGCGCCGGTTGATATCGCCGAGATTGCCAATCGGGGTGGCCAGTATATACAGCCCGGGTGTGAGGGGACCGGTCTCGGTCTCGATTTCGGGCGCATCGGTCACGGCGCGCCTTGTGACGATTTTACGCGGGAGCGGCAAGTTATGCGTTTTGGGGTCGACAGGCGGTTTTTCGTAACGGCGGGGCTTGGGCTTGCGCTGGGTGGATGTGCGGTCATCCCGAAAGTCGACGCGGGCACGGCGTCCGATGGCGGCTCCGGAGCCACGACGGCACCCACCGGGCCGACCGCCGGGGCCCTGCCTTCGGGCGACGAGACGCGGCACCGCATCGCCCTGCTCGTGCCCATGACCGGTGCCAATGCCGACACCGGTCAGGCGATCGCCAACGCCACCACCACCGCGCTGCTCGATACCAATGCCAGCAATCTGCGCATCACCACCTACGATACCGGGACGGGTGCAGGCAGCGCCGCCGCCCGCGCGATTGCCGATGGCAACAAGCTGATCCTCGGACCGCTCCTGTCGGAAAACGTCGGCGCGGTCCTCGCCCAGGCGCGCCCGGCTGACGTGCCGCTGATCACCTTTTCCAACGACATAACCCAAGCCGCGCGCGACGTGTTCGTCATGGGCGTCCTGCCGGGCCAGTCGGTGCAGCGCACGGTCGATTACGCGCGCAGCTCCGGCAATTCGCGCTTCGCTGCCCTGATCCCGGACGGCGAATACGGCCGACGCGCCGAACTCGCCCTGCGCGACGTGCTCGAGGCTAACGGCGGCCAGTTGGTCGCGCTGGAGCGTTACGAGCGTGGCACCAGCTCCATCGCCGATGCGGCGCAGCGCCTGCGCAATCGCGGCGGGTACGACGCCGTCCTGATCGCCGATACGCCGCGCCTGTCGATCACGGCAGCCGGTAACGTGCGCGGCAATGCCAGCGTCCGCATCCTCGGCACCGAGTTATGGGGCGGCGATGCCAACATCGCCAACGCCAGCGCGCTCGACGGGGCGTGGTTCTCCACGGTGTCGGACCGCCGCTTCCGGCGCTTCTACGACAGCTACCAGCAGCGTTTCGGCAGCGCACCGCCGCGCATCGCAACGCTCGGCTACGATGCCGTGCTGCTCACGCTCAACGTGGCGCAGGACTGGCGCGTCGGCCGCGATTTCCCGCGCTCCGCCCTCACCGACAGCGACGGCTTCCTCGGCCTTGACGGTGCGTTCCGTTTCGACCGCAACGGCGTGATCGAGCGTGCGATGGAAGTGCGCCAGGTGCGCGGCGGCGAAGTCACGGTGGCAAGCGAGGCGCCGACCACTTTCGCCGACTGACGATAACTCGGCCCGCCCAACTTGAGCGCTGCGGCGGGCGGGCGCATAGCGACCTCCTATGTCCGACGACCTGTTTGAAAATGCGCCCGCAACGGGCGGCGATTACGATTCCTCAGCCATCGAGGTGCTGGAGGGGCTTGAGCCGGTTCGCCGCCGCCCCGGCATGTATATCGGCGGGACGGACGACCGCGCGCTCCACCACCTTGCCGCCGAAGTCATCGACAACTCGATGGACGAGGCGGTCGCCGGCCATGCCAACCGGATCGAGGTCGTGCTGGAAGAGGGGCCGGAAGGCACCGCCGGCACGCTCAGCATTTCGGACAACGGCCGCGGCATCCCGGTGGACGAGCATCCCAAGTTTCCCGGCAAGTCCACGCTGGAAGTGATCCTCACCACGCTGCATTCGGGCGGCAAGTTCTCCGGCAAGGCCTACGCCACCAGCGGCGGCCTGCACGGCGTCGGCGTCAGCGTGGTGAACGCGCTCTCGGTAAAGACGCGGGTCGAGGTCGCCCGCAACAAGGAGCTTTTCGTCCAGGAATTCGCGCAGGGCCAGCCGCAGGGCAAGATCCGCAAGGAAGGCGCGGCGCCAAACCGGCGCGGGACGACGGTCACTTTTACGCCCGACCCCGAAATCTTCGGCGACCGCAAGTTCAATCCCAAGCGCCTCTTCAAGATGGCGCGGTCCAAGGCCTACCTGTTCGCCGGGGTGGAGATCCGCTGGAAATGCGCGCCCTCCCTGGCAAAAGACGACGTTCCGACCGAAGCCTCGTTCCAGTTTCCGGGCGGCTTGGCGGACCACCTTGCAGAGCAATTGGCCGGGTGCGAGTGCGCGACGAATGATCCCTTTGCCGGCAAGCAGGACTTTCCCGCCAGCGACGACGGCCAGATGCAAGGCAGCGTGGAATGGGCGATCGCCTGGCCGCTGTACTCCGAAGGATCGACCAGCTGGTACTGCAACACTGTGCCGACGCCCGATGGCGGGACGCACGAACAGGGACTGCGCGCCGCGCTGGTCAAGGGACTTCGCGCCTTTGGCGAGCTCACCAATACCCGCAAGGCCAAGGACCTCACCGCCGACGACGTGATGAACGGCGCCGAGATGATGCTGAGCGTCTTCATCCGCGATCCGCAATTCCAGTCGCAGACAAAGGACCGGCTGACTTCGCCCGAAGCCGCCCGACTTGTCGAAAACGCGGTGCGCGACCATTTCGACCACTTCCTCACCGACAATATGGACCGCGGCAAGGCGCTGCTGGGCCAGGTGATGGAGCGGATGGACGAACGCCTCGCCCGCAAGGCGGAGCGTGAGATCAAGCGCAAGACGGCAACCAATGCCAAAAAGCTTCGCCTGCCCGGCAAGCTGACCGATTGCAGCGGCGAAGGCGATCGGGAAACCGAGCTTTTCATCGTCGAAGGCGACAGCGCAGGCGGCAGTGCGAAGCAGGCGCGCGACCGCAAGTCTCAGGCAATCCTGCCGATCCGCGGCAAAATCCTGAATGTGGCGAGCGCGACGGCTGAGAAAATCCGCGCCAACAGCGAAATCGCGGACCTGGTGCTGGCGATGGGCTGCGGCACGCGCAAGGATTGCGATCCCGACAACATGCGCTATGACCGCATCATCATCATGACCGATGC
Organism: Alteriqipengyuania flavescens; assembly: GCF_030406725.1. Classification (NCBI taxonomy): domain Bacteria; kingdom Pseudomonadati; phylum Pseudomonadota; class Alphaproteobacteria; order Sphingomonadales; family Erythrobacteraceae; genus Pseudoblastomonas; species Pseudoblastomonas flavescens. The sequence goes on from NZ_CP129107.1 coordinate 2,283,401, forward strand.
CGATGTCGACGGCGCGCACATCGCGACGCTGCTGATGACGTTCTTTTTCCAGGAAATGCCGGACGTGGTGCGCAAGGGGCACCTCTATCTCGCCCAGCCCCCGCTCTATCGCCTGACTGCAGGCAAGGAGAGCCGCTATGCCCGCGACGATGCGCACCGGCGCGAGCTGGAAGAAACCGTGTTCAAGGGCAAGAAGGTGGAAGTCGGCCGCTTCAAGGGGCTCGGCGAGATGAACCCGCAGCAGCTGCGCGAAACCACCATGAACCCCGATACCCGCAGCCTGGTGCGGGTGACCCTGCCGCCCGATTTCGAACAGCGGGCCAAGGTGAAGGACCTCGTCGACCAGCTGATGGGCCGCAGTCCGGAACACCGCTTCAACTTCATCCAGAACCGCGCCGGCGAACTGGACCGCGATGCCATCGACGCGTGATGGCCGCTTCGCACTTGCGATAGCGGCCCCCTCCCCCTAACGGCTTAACCGCACGATTAACTCGTTCGAGGATTCCATGACCGACCAGCGTTTCGACGGCACCAGCAACTATATTGCGACCGATGATCTCAAGGTCGCGGTCAATGCGGCGGTGCTGCTGCGCCGCCCGCTGTTGGTCAAGGGCGAACCCGGCACCGGCAAGACGGTGCTGGCGCACGAGATTTCCAAGGCGCTGGATGCCCCGTTGATTGAATGGAACGTGAAGTCCACCACCAAGGCGCAGCAGGGCTTGTACGAATACGATGCGGTCGCCCGCCTGCGCGACGGACAACTGGGCGACGAGCGCGTCCACGACATTTCGAATTACATCAAGCGCGGCAAGCTGTGGGAAGCCTTTACCAGCGAGAAGCTGCCCGTGCTGCTGATCGACGAGATCGACAAGGCCGACATCGAGTTTCCGAACGACCTGCTGCAGGAACTCGACCGGATGAGCTTCGACGTCTACGAAACGCAGCAGCGGATCGAGGCGAAGGAACGGCCGATCGTAGTCATCACCTCGAACAATGAGAAGGAATTGCCTGACGCATTCCTGCGCCGCTGCTTCTTCCACTATATCAAATTTCCCGACCGGGAGACGATGCAGGAAATCATCGGCGTCCACTTCCCCGATATCCAGAAGACGCTGGTCAAGAAGGCGATGGATATCTTCTACGAGGTGCGCGACGTCCCGGGCCTGAAGAAGAAGCCCTCGACCAGCGAATTGCTCGACTGGCTGAAGCTGCTGATGAACGAGGACATGCCGCTGGAAGTGCTGCAGGACCGCGATCCATCGAAAGCGATCCCGCCGCTGCACGGCGCGCTGCTGAAGAACGAGCAGGACGTGATGCTGTTCGAACGTCTCGCCTTCATGTCGCGCCGCCAGAGTTGACGCGCCTCGGCGATCAGCGCTTGTCGTCGATGATGTAGGGTATTTCGAAGTCACCCCAGCGGCGGCCGTTCACGAACAGCGGCACGAACACGTTGCGCACCACCATGTAATCCTTGCCGTCGCCGTCCTGGCGATAGACGGCCATCATGTACGGCGCGCGGCTTTCCTTTGCCTTGCGGTCGATCGGGCCGAGCAGAATGAGGCCGTTGCGGGAGTGCTTCGTGTCGTGAGCGATGTCGCCGGTGGGCGCGCGCGACTTGTCGCTAACATGGGTCGGCAGGAAGCCCTTCATGTCCGTCAGCGAGCACATCGGGATGCGCGCATCCTCTTCGGTCACGCGGTCGAGCACGGGGCGCCAGTTCTTGTCGGTCCAGTCGGAAAAGCGCGTGCGGTAGCGCTGCGGATTGCTGCCCGGCACGGGCAGGTAATCGTTGTCGAACACGTCCGCCTCGCTGATCTCGCCGGACGCGATGGCCTGCTCGACCCGGTCGGCAAGCTGCTTCGTAACATCCTGCGCCTTGGCCACCATTTCGCTGTCTTCGGGCGACAGGCCGGCCTTGACGATGGTGTCGAACATTTCGCTCGCCGTCAGCTCCAGCTCTTCCATCCGGCTTTGCGAATTGACGAGCTTGCTTTCGTTCTCGATCGCGGCGGCGTCGAAGGTTTCCAGCACGTGCTGCACCTTGCCGACATGGTCGCTGATCGTGCCGGTGGCGCGGGCGATTTGGTCGTTCTGCTTGTCGACTTCCTCGACCAGTTCGGCGACGCCACTGATCGTCTGGTCGATGCTGGCGATGGAGGATTTCGCATTCTCGCTGGCCTTGGCACCGTCTTCGATCTTCGCGATCACGGACTTGGCTTCGGATTCCAGCGCCTCGATCGTGTGCGAAATTTCGTTCGTCGCGGTGCGCGTGTCACCGGCGAGTTTCTTCACTTCGTTGGCGACCACGGCAAAGGCGCGGCCGGCCTCGCCCGCGCGCATTGCCTCGATAGTGGCATTGAGCGCGAGGATATTGGTGGTCTCGGCGATCTCGTTGATGTTCTGCGAGCTGTTCTTCACCTGGTCCATCGCCGCCGCGAATCCGGTGACGTGCTGCGACAGGGTTTCAACGAGCTCGAGCAAATGTCCAACCTGGTCGAGCGACGACCGGATCAGGCTGGTCCCTTCCCCCAGCCGGGAAATCGCGCGTTCAGACAGCAGGCGGGCTTCGTCGCTCGCTTGGGTGACCTTCTGCTGGTCCGCCTCGAGCTCGGCCACCGTACCCAGCAGCTCGGCGTGTTCGTTGCGCAGTCTTTCGGAGCTCTGGATGACCTTGCCGATTACGCCGGCGACGTCGGAACAGCCGACCGCGACCTCGCCGCAGCTGGCCGGCACGCGGGCAAGCATGGCCTCGTCGAACGCCGGGCGAACAGCGCCATCCACTGCGGACCTTAGCTGCTCGTCCAGCTCGTGCTGGCCCGCAGGCGTTATCTTGCTATATTCCATTCCGTGCGCACCCCTGTGTGTGCTTGCAGCGTGTATGCGCACGTGGTTACCGTCCGGTAAATTTTCGCATCCCGTCACGGAGAGTTTTGCAGCCGATGTTCTACAACTTCATGGACGAATTGCGCAGTGCCGGCATCGCGGTAACGCCGAAGGAACACCTGGTGCTGCTGGAAGCGCTGGAGCGCGACGTGATCGAGCAGTCTCCCGAGGCGTTCTACTACCTAAGCCGCGCGACATTCGTGAAGGACGAGGGGCTGCTGGACCGCTTCGACCAGGTCTTCAACAAGGTCTTCAAGGGGATCCTGACAGACTACGGGCAGGAGCAGGTCGATGTGCCCGAAGAATGGCTGAAGACGATCGCCGAGAAGTATCTTTCCGAAGAAGAGATGGCCAAGATCAAGGCGCTGGGCGACTGGGACGAGATCATGGAGACGCTGAAGAAGCGGCTCGAGGAACAGCAGAAGCGCCATCAGGGCGGCAACAAGTGGATCGGCACCGGCGGCACCAGTCCGTTCGGCAACTCCGGCTACAACCCCGAAGGCGTGCGCATCGGCGGCGAAAGCAAGCACAAGCGCGCCATCAAGGTGTGGGAGAAGCGCGAGTTCCAGAACCTCGACAACACGAAGGAGCTGGGCACACGGAACATCAAGGTGGCGCTGCGCCGCCTGCGCCGTTTCGCGCGGGAAGGCTCCCCGGACGAGCTCGACATCGACGCGACCATCGACGGGACGGCGAAGCAGGGTTGGCTCGACATCCAAATGCGGCCGGAGCGCCACAATGCCGTAAAGCTGCTCCTGTTTCTCGACGTCGGCGGGTCGATGGACCCCTTCATCAAGCTGGTGGAGGAGCTCTTCAGCGCCGCCACGGCCGAGTTCAAGAACATGGAGTTCTTCTACTTTCACAACTGCCTTTATGAGGGTGTGTGGAAGGACAACCGGCGGCGCTGGCAGGAGCGCACGCCGACATGGGACGTGCTCCACAAGTTCGGCCACGACTACAAGATCATCTTCGTCGGCGATGCGGCGATGAGCCCGTACGAGATAACCCACGCAGGCGGCAGCGTGGAACATTTCAACGAGGAGCCGGGCGCTGCGTGGATGCAGCGGGTAACCAACACCTATCCCGCAACAGTCTGGCTCAACCCGGTGCCCGAAAAGCAGTGGAGCTATTCGCAAAGCACCAGGATGCTGAAGGAACTGGTCAACGACCGGATGTATCCGCTGACGCTGGACGGGCTGGAGGATGCGATGCGGGAGCTGAGCCGTAAGCACGGATAGGCCGGGCGGCCCCACCGTCAGCCACAGCCGTTTCCACCGCGTCCGCGCACAGCTGGAGGCGTTCGAACCGCGGCCGGGCTGGCGCGCGTGGGTCTATGAATTCCTGCTGTTCGGTATCAAGCAAGGCTGGGCCTGCCTGTTTGGCGGTTTGCTGCTGGCCCTGCTGCTGGCGACGCATTTCTTCTACCCGGACGATGCGCCGCTGCATCGGTACGACTTCCTGACCCTTGCGGCGATAGCGATCCAGGCGGGCATGCTGCTGCTGCGGCTCGAAACCCTGCGAGAAGCGGCGGTGATCCTGATCTTCCACGTGGTCGGCACTGTGATGGAGCTGTTCAAGACCGCCGCGGGATCGTGGATCTATCCGGAGGAAAGCCTGCTCCGCATCGGCGCGGTGCCGCTGTTTTCCGGTTTCATGTACGCGGCCGTCGGCAGCTATATCGCGCGGATATGGCGGATCTTCGATTTCCGCTTCACCCGCTATCCGCCGCCTTGGATCACCTGGCTTCTGGCCGCGGCGGTCTATATCAATTTCTTCGCCCACCACTGGACGGTGGACATCAGATACATACTTTTCGCGGCGACGCTGCTGGTCTTCGGGCGCACGCGCATCCACTTCCGCGTGTGGCGGACCTATCGCTGGATGCCGCTGATCGTGGGCCAGTTCCTCGTCGCGGTGTTCATCTGGTTTGCCGAAAACATCGCGACCTTCGCCAATGCGTGGAATTATCCAGGACAGGAAGCGGGTTGGGAGTTGGTCGGCCTTTCGAAGCTCGGCAGCTGGTTCCTGCTGATGTTGATCAGTTTCGTGCTGGTGGCCCTGGTCCAGCCTGTCCGCCCGCTCAGCCCGCCGGATCGTCGATCGAATTCGGCGGGGTCGTGGACCAGCGCGGCCCGCTCTCGGTCATGGTGAAGCAGTCTTCCAGCCGGATGCCGAATTCGCCGGGCAGATAGATGCCGGGCTCGTTCGAGAAGCACATTCCGGGCGCCAACGCCGTTTCCTCGCCGCGGACAAGATTGATCGGTTCGTGCCCGTCCAGCCCGATGCCGTGGCCGGTGCGGTGCGATGTACCGGGAAGCTTGTAGTCGGGGCCGTAGCCCAACCTTTCGTAATAGGCGCGCACCGCATCGTCGACCTCGCCGGCGCTCCGCCCCAGCTGCGCCGCTTCGAAGGCGACGTCCTGACCCTTGCGCATCTGCGACCACACGAGGCGCTGTTTGGGCGTGGCTTCGCCGAACACCATCGTGCGGGAAATGTCGGACTGGTAGCCGTGGACGTTGCAGCCGCAATCCATCAGCACGACCTCGCCCGGGCGCACTTTCTGCGGCATGCCGGTGCCGTGGGGATAGGCGCTCGCTTCTCCGAGAAGGACGAGGGCGAATTCCGGCGAGCCGCCCATCTGGCGCGTTGCGGCATTGATCATCCCGCCGATATCGGACGGCGTCATGCCCGCCTCGATGCGGGGGATAACGTCGCGATAGGCGGCCTGCGTGATGTCGTTGGCGACCTGCATCAAGGCGAGCTCGGCAGGCGACTTGAACATGCGGCATCCGCGCACGACCGGATTGGCGCTGACGATCCGGGCGTCCGGCATCGCGGCGGCAAGACCGCCCACCGCGAAATAGCGAACCGTTTCCTCGATTCCGACCTTGCCCTTGTCGAGCCCGCGCGTCGCCAGCCACGCGGCCACCTTGGCGAGCGGGTCTTCATGCTCTTCCCACGTCGCGACCTCGGCCTCGATAGCGAGCGATTCGCGCACCGAAGGCTCTTCGAAAAATGGCGTTGTGACCACGCATTCGCCCTCTCGCGTCAGCACGGCGCCCGTCAGCCGCTCGCTGCGCCACCAGCGCACGCCGGTGAAATAGGTCAGGCTCGAGCCCGCCTCGATCAGCACCGCGTCGATATCGTTCGCCCGCATCAGCACAGCGGCGCGCTGGATGCGCATAGCGCGTTCTTCGGGCGTAATCGGCTGCGCGTTGGCGGCCAGCTTGGGCAGCGCATCGCTCTGCCGCGCGGAAAGGCCCACCGGCGTGGCGGCGGCGACGGCACCCAGACCGGCCAGCTTGGCGAAATCGCGGCGATTCATAGTCGTCTCCTCAATACAGCAGCAAGTCGGTGACCTGGTCGCGCCACGCGGCCTCGTCCTTCGCCGCCATCGCGTCGAGGTCGGCGGGCGTGCTGGCGGGATCGTCCACCCACTCGCGCAGGGACGGCCCGCCGTTGATCACATCGATCGCCAGCGTGTCCTGCGTGTATTCGTATTTGAATTCGCGCCCGCGCCAGATCGGATAGTCGGGATGGAGGGTGCGGATGGCCTTGAAAGCCAGCGCCTGCAGCCGCCACGGCCGGAACGCCTCGTGATCGTAGAATGCCCCTTCGGCATGGATCATCAGCGCATTGCACAATTCGCCGGCGTGCTTGTGGAAGGTCGGCTCGAACCAGCAATCGCGCAGCGCGCAGCCGGCGAGCCATTCGGGCGCAATCCGCTCCATCTCGGCGAGCACCGCCTTCGCATCGAGGTCTGGCGCGCCGAACAGCACTTCCAGCGGACGGGTCGTGCCCCTCCCCTCGCTCAGCGTCGCGCCTTCGATCATCACCGTCCCCGCATAAGCGCGCGCCATGTTGAGGCTGGCGGCGTTGGGGCTGGGGTTGATCCAGATGCGGCCGACGGGCCAGCCGTGGCCTGTCCCATCAGGCTCGTAGCCCTGCATCCCCACGACGCGGTAATCGACGTCGAGGTCGAAGTGATGGATGAACCATTGGCCCATCTCGCCCATCGTCAGCCCGTGTCGCATCGGCATCGGTGCCGCACCGACGAAGCTTTCGTGGCCGGGCACCAGCAAGGTGCCTTCCACCGGACGACCTGCGGGGTTCGGACGGTCGAGCACCCACACGGTTTTGCCGTGCATAGCCGCCTCTTCCAGCAAGTAGAGGAGCGTGGTGACGAAGGTGTAGATGCGGCAGCCGAGGTCCTGTAGGTCGAACAGGAAAACATCGGCGCTCGACATCATCTGCCCGGTCGGGCGGCGCACATCGCCGTAAAGCGAGAAGATCGGGATGCCGTATTGCGGATCGGTCTCGTCCGCCGTTTCGACCATGTTGTCCTGCTTGTCGCCCTTCAGCCCGTGCTGGGGGCCGAAGGCGCTGGTGACGTTCACTCCGGCGGCGATCAATGCATCGAGGCTGTGCGTCAGGTCCGCAGTAACCGAGGCCGGGTGAGCGACGAGAGCAACTCGCTTGCCCCGCAATTGCTCAAGCAGCGCCGGATTGGCCAGCAGGACGTCGATACCGAACAGCGCGCTCACAGGCGGCCTGCCAGGTTCAATGCGCGGCAGACTTCGCTGTGGAACTCGGGCTTGCCGTCCGCGAAAGCCAGCGCCCAGAATTGCAGGTCGCCTTCCTTCGTTTCGATGATCGCGTTCAGCGCCACGCTGGCGGGCAGCGGCAGGGCGCTATCGACGCTGGCGGTCAGTTCGAGCGAATGTGCATCGTGGGTGCAGGTCTGCTCGATCTGTTCCACGGGGGCATCGTGGGAATTCAGGCGGAAATCGTCGAAATCGTAGCACGCCCACCGCAGCGAGGGGGACAGGTTGAACTCGCGGTAATAGCTGTCGCCTTCCGGCTGCCAGAAAATTTCGAAACAGGTCGTCTTCCAGAGGTTGTCCATCCTCTCCGGCGCTGTTTTTTGCGGTATGACGATAGCGTCCATGTCGCCTTCGACACGGAACACGGCCTCGCAACCTCTCTCGGTGGGATGGATTTGGGCCGAGATCGAACGGATCGGTCCGGCGGTGCAGTCTGGGTGGAGGACAAGCTGGTGCATCCCCCCATCCTATCGCTGCAAGCGCGCCCGCCCGCAAGGCAAGACTGGGCGCTTGGGAACAGCCGCGTTCGTTGCTAGAGGCCGCGCCATGAGCAGCTACACCTCCGACCTGATGCGCGTCCTAGAAGGGCGCGGATATATCCACCAGACAACCGACGCGGACGCCCTCGATGCGCTCGCGGCAAAACAGGTGGTGCCGGGCTATATCGGCTTCGACGCCACCGCGCCGTCGCTCCATATCGGCAGCCTGGTGCAGATCATGATGCTGCGCCGGCTCCAGCAAACCGGGCACAAGCCGATCGTGGTGATGGGCGGCGGGACGACCAAGATCGGCGATCCCAGCGGCAAGGACGAAAGCCGCAAGATGCTGACCGCGGCGGATATCGACGCGAACATTGCCGGCATCCGCACCGTATTCGAACGGCTTCTGACTTTCGGGGACGGGCCGACCGATGCCGTGATGGTCAACAACGACGAGTGGCTCAGCGAACTCGGCTATATCGAACTGCTCCGCGATGTCGGGCCGTATTTCACGGTCAACCGGATGCTGACGTTCGATTCGGTGAAGCTGCGGCTCGACCGGGAACAGCCGCTGACTTTCCTCGAGTTCAATTACATGATCCTGCAGGCGTACGACTTCGTCGAACTGGCACGCCGCTACGAATGTCGCTTGCAGATGGGTGGCAGCGACCAGTGGGGCAATATCGTCAACGGGATGGATCTCGGCCGCCGGATGGAAAGCCGCGAGCTGTTCGGCCTGACGACGCCGCTGCTTACAACTGCCGACGGGGCCAAGATGGGCAAGACCGCATCGGGCGCCGTGTGGCTCAATGAGAAGCAGCTCCCGGCTTACGATTTCTGGCAATACTGGCGCAACGTGGACGACCGCGACGTAGGCCGCTTCCTGCGCCTGTTCACCGACCTCCCGCTGGACGAGATCGCCCAACTGGAGGCGCTGGAAGGCAGCGAGATCAACGTCGCCAAGGAGACGCTCGCCAACGAGGTGACGGCACTGGTGCGCGGCCGCGACTCTGCCGTGGGCGCTGCGCAAACCGCGGCGCAAACATTTGCCGGCGGCGGAATGGGTGACGACCTGCCCGAAGCGACCGTGCCGCCCGAAGGCATGCCGATCGTCGCTGCGTGCACAGCGCTCGGCTTCACCGTCTCCAACGGCGAGGCGAAGCGCAAGGTCGCGGAAGGCGCGGTGAAGCTCGACGACGAGAAGGTTTCCGATCCGCGACACCAGGTGACGCTGAGCAGCGGTAAAACGGCTCGCCTCAGCCTCGGCAAGAAGAAGCACGGCATCCTGCGCGGCGCGTAAGTCCTCTTACCGGACGGTTTCCCCGCAATTTACCGTTTGGCAGGCAATCTGCTGCATAGTCCATCCCCAGCCATTTGTACGGGGAGCAGACAGTGTCGGCAGGAGCACAACTTTCGGTAACGGACCAGCGCCGTTCCACGCGTCATCCGGTGGACTTTCCGGTCATCGGGGAGCATCGCGCCAAGGGCGATATGCAGCTGCATATCACCAACATCTCGGCCCACGGTTTCATGATCGATGGTGCCGCCGATATCGACAGAGGCGACCGCGTGGTGATCCGCCTGCCGGATATCGGCCGGATCGAGGCTCACTGCATCTGGATTGCGGGCGAACGCTCCGGCTTCCAGTTCGAACGCATCCTGCGGCTCGACGATTTCAACATGATGATCAAGACGGTCCAGCCCAACCCGCGCCTGCGCCGCCGGCGCTGACAAGCGTTCCTTCGCCGCCCGATAGCGGCGGCGACTTCACAAGCGCCCGGCGCGGTGCCATGGCGCGCAGGTGAGCGCCAGGCCTTCCCCATTCCGCATAGGTAATTTCCGCGCCTACTGGGTAGCGCGGCTTTCGATGACGCTGGCGCAATACGCCATGCTGCTGATCATCGGATGGCAAACCTATAACCTCGCCCGCGACGGCGGCATGGACGTGGGCGCGGCATCGGGACAGCTGGCCCTGATCGGCCTTCTGCAATTCCTGCCGCTGTTCGTGCTGACGCCGTTCTCGGGCCTCGCCGCCGATCGCCTCAACCGGCGCGGCGTGGCTCAAATGACCATTGCCCTGCAGATGGTGTGTGCGGGCAGCCTGGCCGCGCTGTCGTGGTTCGACCTCATCAGTATTCCGTGGCTGTTCGGTATCGCGGTGTTCCTCGGCATCGCGCGCGCCTTCAACGGCCCTGCCCTGTCCGCCCTCGCCCCCAACCTGGTGCCGAAGGAAATCCTCCCGACCGCGATCGCCCTGTCCTCCATCGCTTGGCAGAGCGGGATGATCGTGGGTCCTGCCATCGGCGGGTATCTCTACGTCGTCGACCCGGCGATGCCCTATGTGGCGGCCTTCGCGCTGTTCGCGATCGCGCTGCTATCGCTCGGCTTCATCGGCCACGTACCGCGCACGCCGATTGCCGGCGCGCAGAGGCCGATCGGGCAAGTCGTCGATGGTCTCAAATACGTGGTCCGGAACAAGATGGTGCTGGGCGCCATTACGCTCGACCTGTTCGCGGTCTTCCTGGCCGGGGCGACCGCGCTGTTTCCGGTATTCGCCCGTGACATCCTGCAAGTCGGCGCGACGGGCCTCAGCCAGCTGGCCGCCGCACCCGCTGCCGGTGCAGCGATAACCGCGCTGTTCTTTTCGTTCCGCCCGCTGAAGACGAACGTGGGGCCCAAGATGCTGATAGCAGTGGCGGTATTCGGGCTGGCCACCATCGGCTTCGGCTTCTCGCGCTCCATGCCGCTCAGCCTTGCGCTGCTGTTCGTCGTCGGCGCGGCGGACATGTTCAGCGTCTATATCCGCCAGTCGCTGATCCAGCTGCACACGCCCGACGAAAAGCGCGGCCGGGTCTCCGCGGTTTCGCTGCTGACAATCAGCGCATCCAACGAGTTCGGCGATTTCTTCTCCGGTACGCTCGCCTTCATCATCGGCCCCATCGCCGCAGTCGTTACCGGCGGCGCCGGCGCAATTCTCACCGTGGCCTTGTGGGCCTGGGTGTTCCCGGTGCTGCGAACGACGCGGACCTTCGACCCGCCCGATGCGTTGCAAGAGCAGACCGAAACGGAAACAAAGCAGGAGCAACTGCCATGAAAGCCGACACCATTCTCGCCACCATCGGCGGCACCCCGCACATCCGCCTTAGCCGGATGTTTCCGGACCACGAGGTCTGGGTGAAGAGCGAACGCGCCAATCCCGGCGGATCGATCAAGGACCGCATCGCCCTCGCCATGGTCGAGGATGCGGAAAATTCAGGCCATCTGAAGCCGGGCGGCACGATCATAGAGCCCACCAGCGGCAACACCGGCATCGGCCTCGCGATGGTCGCCGCGGTCAAGGGCTATAAACTCGTGCTCGTCATGCCCGAAAGCATGAGCATCGAACGTCGCCGACTGATGCTCGCCTATGGCGCAAGCTTCGACCTGACGCCGAAGGAAAAGGGCATGAAGGGCGCCATCGAGCGTGCGAGCGAGCTGGTCGAGCAGACGGACGGTGCGTGGATGCCGAGCCAGTTCGACAACGAAAGCAATTACAAGGTGCACACCCGCACCACCGCGCAGGAGATCATCGAGGATTTCCGCGATGCGCCGATCGACGTGATGATCACCGGCGTGGGTACCGGCGGCCACATCACGGGTTGCGCGGAAGAGATGAAGAAGGTCTGGCCGGACATGAAGGCCTACGCCGTCGAACCGCAGGGCTCGCCCGTCATCAGCGGCGGCCAGCCGGGCCCGCACCCGATCCAGGGCATCGGCGCGGGATTCATTCCGGAGAACCTGCACACCCAGTCCATCGACGGTGCTATCCAGGTCGATCCCGAAGACGCGAAAGAGATGGCTCGCCGCGCCGCGCGTGAGGAAGGCATGCTCATCGGCATTTCGAGCGGCGCGACACTGGCCGCGATCGCACAGAAACTGCCGGACTTACCCGCCAGTAGCCGTGTGCTCGGGTTCAATTACGACACGGGCGAGCGCTACCTTTCGGTGCCGGACTTCCTGCCCGAATAACTACTGGGCGAAACGAAAAAGGCCGGCTCCCGTCACCGGGGCCGGCCTTTTCACTGTTTGTCGCCGTTATCAGGCGGCGGTGGCAAAGGCGTCTTCGGCCAGTTCCATCATCGCTTCGCTGCCGGCCTCGATCTTGCGGCGCAGGGCGCCTGCATCGGGCAGGTAGCGTTCGGTGAAGTAGCGGGCGGTTACCAGCTTGTTCTGGTAGAACGCCGCATCATCGCCGCCTTCGGCAATCTTGACCTGCGCCACGCCGGCCATCTTCAGCCACATGGTGCCGAGCGCCACGATGCCCATGATGTGCATGTAGTGGTGCGCACCGGCGCCCAGGTGGTTGGGGTTCTGCATCGCGTTCTGCATAAACCACATGGTTGCCGCCTGCTGCTGGCCCAGCGCCTTTTCCAGCGCCTCTGCCAGCGGAGCGAGCTTTTCGTCTTCCTTGCCCTTGGCGATCTCCTCGCCCACGAACTTGAACCACGCCTGGATCGCCCGGCCGCCGTTCTGGCCCAGCTTGCGACCGCACAGGTCCATCGCCTGGATGCCGTTCGTGCCTTCGTAGATCTGCGCGATGCGTGCATCGCGGACGAACTGTTCCATGCCCCATTCTGCGATGTAGCCGTGGCCGCCGTAGACCTGCTGCATGTTGGTGGTGACTTCATAGCCCTTGTCGGTGCCGTAGCCCTTGATGACCGGGGTCATCAGGCTGATGAGGTCGTCGGCAGCCTGCCGCTCTTCTTCGGACTGCGCCTTGTGGCTGAGGTCCTGTTGCAGCGCGCCCCACAGGATCAGCGCCCGCATACCCTCGTTGAAGGCCTTGGCGTCCATCAGCATCCGGCGCACGTCGGGATGGACGATGATCGGATCGGCCTTTTCCTGCGGATCGGCCGGACCGGTCAGCGCGCGGCCCTGGCGGCGGTCGGTCGCGTAGGTGACCGCGTTCTGGTAGCTGACTTCTGCCTGCGACAGGCCCTGCACGCCGACGCCAAGGCGGGCGGCGTTCATCATGATGAACATGGCGGCGAGGCCCTTGTTCTCCTCGCCGACCATCCAGCCCTTGGCGTTGTCGTAATTGAGGACGCAGGTCGAATTGCCGTGGATGCCCATCTTGTGCTCGATGGACCCGCAAACGACGCCGTTGCGATCGCCCAGCGAACCGTCGTCGTTGATGAGGAACTTGGGCACGATGAAAAGCGAAATGCCCTTCGAACTGTCCGGCGCGTCCGGCGTTTTCGCCAGCACCAGATGGATGATGTTTTCGGTAAGGTCGTGCTCGCCTGCGGAGATGAAGATCTTAGTGCCGGTGATGGCATAGCTGCCATCGGCCTGCGGTTCCGCCTTGGTGCGGATCATGCCGAGGTCGGTACCGCAATGTGGTTCGGTCAGGTTCATGGTGCCGAGCCACTCGCCCGCGACCATCTTGGGAAGGTATTTTTCCTTCTGTTCCTGGCTGCCTTTGGCAAGGATTGCATTGATCGCGCCGGTGGTGAGACCGGGGTACATGCCGAACGCCTGGTTGGCGCTGGAGATGAATTCCTCGATCGCGAAGCCGATCACGTGCGGCAAGGCCTGCCCGCCGAATTCTTCCGGAGCGGTGAGCGTGCCCCAGCCTGCCTCGCGGAACTGGTCGAAGGCATCCTTGAAGCCGGTCGGCGTGGTGACGGAGCCGTCCTCGTGCCGGGTGCAGCCTTCCTCGTCACCGACCCGGTTGAGCGGCGCGAGCACGTTGGACGTGAACTTGCCCGCTTCGTCGAGGATCGCGTCGACGAGGTCGGGGGTCGCGCCTTCAAAACCCGGCAGGTTGATGTAGTTTTCGAGGCCAAGCACGTCGTGCATCAGGAAACGCGTGTCGCGGGTCGGGGCGGTATAAGTCGGCATCAATCGGCTCCTGGAAAGAAGTCAGTAGTCGGGGGGTTCGAAAAGCCCTAGCCTCAGTCGCGTTTCTGCGGGAGGTCGAGCGCTTCGATGGTGGAAACGAATTCGGTCAGTTCGGCGATCGAGGAATCGATGTCCTCGCGCTGGCGCTTAAGCTTCTCGATTTTGTCGGTGCAGCGTTCCACGGTGACGCGGCGCTGTTCGACGCGGCCGTCGCCGAGATCGTACAGGTCGATCAGTTCGCGGATTTCGCCGAGGCTGAAGCCCACGTTCTTGGCCCGCATGATCCATGCCAGCCGCGCGCGGTCGCGCTTCGAATAGATGCGCGTCAGGCCCACCCGCTGCGGGGCGATAAGGCCTTCGTCCTCGTAAAAGCGGAGCGCACGCGCGGTGACGTCGAATTCGCTCGTCAGGTCGGAGATCGCATAATTCTCGCGCCCGCTCGCGTCAGGGCGTTCGAGATGGGCGCGGCCATGCGGATGGAGTTTTGCAACGCTGCTTGCCATGCAGCCTTTCTAGCTATCCTTTACGTAAGCGTCAAGACCTCACCTTTCGGAGAGCGCCGTCTTCCAGCCGGCGATAGAAACAGCTGGTCGAACCGGTATGGCAGGCGGGGCCGGCGGGCTCGACGATCAGCAGCAACGCATCCTGGTCGCAGTCCACCCGCATCTCCCGCACCTTCATGGTGTTGCCCGACGTCTCTCCCTTGCACCACAATTCCTGTCTGGAACGCGACCAGAAGGTGGCCATGCCGCTTTCACGAGTGGCAGCAATCGCGTCTGCATTCATGTGCGCGACCATCAGGATTTCACCGGAACCAGCCGCCTGAACAATTGCGGTTACCAGTCCGTCGGCCCCGAACTTGGGCATGAATTTGCTGCCCTGCTCCCTGTCGTCGCTGTCCGTCGTCATGCGTATTCTCCTGTTTCGCTGCCGTAGCGTCTTGTTGCACGATAACAACAGCGTCGTCGCAAAATCGAAGCCCGATCTCTTTGCCGCTTTGGCTTTTCGCCGACGCGTGGAAGAACCGCCTCATCGTTTCGAGAGGGGCGTCCACTGAGGGCCCGAACAGGGTTCAGGGGGAGAAGGCAGCGGCATTCTATGCCGCGCCACAATGAGGGATCTGGCCCGGCGATCATAGGGGGTGGTCGCCACGCTGATACAGCGGGTCAATAAAGATTCGTCACGTTGCGCCCGGGCCTTGTCCCGGGCGCTTCTTTTTCTGCCAGTCACATCGGCGGCGGTACGGGCTCGGCATGGGGCAAGGCCTCGTCGAGGACGCGGGCGAAGCAGGCAATCGTCACCCGACGCGCGCCCGCTTTCTTGAGCGCGCGAACGCAAGCCTCTGTCGTCGCGCCGCTCGTCAGCACATCGTCGACGAGCACGACATCGCGGTCCTTGAGTCGCGCCGCCCAATTCGGCGCCACGATGATCGCTCCCTGCAGTGCTTTTGCCCGCTGCTTCCTGGATAGCCCGCCCAGCGAGGGCGTTGGCCGTGTCCGTCGCAATGCGTCGAGAGCGAGCGAGGCGCCGCTCATGCGCTCGATCTCGCGTGCCAGCAGGGCGGACTGGTTGAAGCCGCGTTGCCACAGGCGGACGCGGTGGAGCGGGACAGGCGCCAGCAGCGTGTCTTCCGACAATGCCCCAAGCCGGCGCAGCATCAGCCGGGCCATAAGCCGCGACAGGGCGATCCGCTTGCCGTGCTTGAAGGCGAGCACCAGCTTGCGCGAGGCATCATTGTAGAGCGTGGCGGCCGCGATGCCGTCATGCCGGGGCGGATAGGTCAGACAGACGGCGCAGGTCATCCCATCCTGCGCGCCGTGCCCCAACGGTCGCTGGCAGGATGTGCAATTCGGATCGCCGGGTATCGCAAGCTCGCCCCAGCAAGGCTGGCACAGTCCGCCCTGCTCCCCGATCGCAGCACCGCACAGCGGGCAGCGCGGCGGATAGACAAGGTCGACCACCGGTTTCAGCGCGTCGCCGATGGGCCTCAGCACCTGCATCGGCCCATCTGGCCTGCTTCGCTCTCGTGTGGCAAGCCTTGTCTTCCGCAGCGCAGCGGGGCATCCGCCGGTGTCATGGCCACTACCCCGCCCCGCATCTTCGATCCTGTCCGCCGCGCCGCGATTCGGCGCCGCATGGCCGCGCTGCAGGCCCGCACCGATGCCCCGCGTTACCTGATCGGCGAGATGGTCGAGGATGTGCTCGAACGGCTTGCCTTCCTTCGCATCGAGCCCGGTCGGGCGCTGGTGGTCGGCGACTGGACCGGCGACCTCGGCCGGGCGCTGGCGGGGCAAGGGTTCGCCGTCACCGCTACGGATCCTGTGTTGGCCGAAGTCCCCTTGCAGGAGGAGCAACCCTATCCCGAAGGCGGTTTCGACCTCGCCGTATCGCTGTGCACGCTCGACACCGTCAACGACCTGCCGGGCGCGCTGGTTCATCTGCGCGCGACGCTGGCGCCCGGTGGCCTCATGATCGCCTGCTTCCCCGCCGCCGGCAGCCTTGCCAAGTTACGGCGCATCATGCTGGCGGCGGAGCCCGAGCGGCCCGCGGCGCGGATGCACCCGATGGTCGACACGCGCGCCGGGGCGGAGCTGCTGCAGCGGGCGGGCTTTGCCGATCCGGTGGTCGACAGCCATGCGCTGGACGTGCGCTTTTCCACCCTGCTCGGCCTGGTGGCGGACTTGCGCGCGCAGGGCCTCTCCGCCGCGCTCGCCGACCGGGCGCCGATGCTCGGCCGCCCTGCCCTCGCCCGGGCACAGGCCGAGTTTGTGGCGCTGGCCGATCCTGACGGCAAGCTGGCCGAACGCTTCGAGATCCTGACCCTTAGCGGGTGGCGCAAATCCTGACCCAAAGGGCCTAGCCGAGCGCCGCCTGCGCCGCGGCAAGCCGCGCAATTGGCACGCGATAGGGGCTGGCCGATACGTAATCGAGCCGCTGGCCTTCGCAGAACGCAATGCTTGCCGGATCGCCGCCGTGCTCCCCGCAGATGCCGAGCTTGATGTCACCTCGGGTCGCCCGACCCCGCTCCGCGGCCAGTGCAACCAGTTCTCCCACACCCTCCACATCGAGGCTGACGAAAGGGTCGCGCGGGTAGATACCCTTGTCGACATAGGCGCCGAGGAAGCTCGACGCGTCGTCGCGGCTGACGCCCAGCGTGGTCTGGGTGAGGTCGTTGGTGCCGAAGCTGAAGAATTCGCCCTCTTCGGCGATTTCCCCGGCCCTCAGCGCGGCGCGCGGCAATTCGATCATCGTTCCGACGAGATAGGCGACCTCGCGTCCCTTTTCCGCGAACACCTCCCTCGCAACACGGTCGACCAGCGCACGCATAAGCGCCAGTTCGCGGCGTGTGGCGACCAGCGGGATCATCACTTCGGGCAGCGGTGCCTCGCTGGCGGCGGCAACGTCGCATGCCGCCTCGAAGATCGCCCGCGCCTGCATCTCGTAGATTTCGGGATAGGTCACGCCGAGCCGGCAGCCGCGATGGCCGAGCATGGGGTTGAATTCGTGCAGTTCGGCGGCGCGCCGCTTCAGATGGTCAACTTCCAGTCCGGTCGCTTCGGCAAGCTCCTCGAATTCCGCATCGGCGGAGGGGAGGAATTCGTGCAGCGGGGGGTCGAGCAGGCGGATGGTGACCGGCAGGCCTGCCATTTCCTCGAAGATGCCGGCAAAGTCGCTGCGCTGTTCGGGAAGGAGCTTGGCGAGCGCCTGTCGCCGCCCGGCCTCGCTGTCGGCGAGGATCATCTGCCGGACCGCGCTGATGCGTGCGGCGTCGAAGAACATGTGCTCCGTCCGGCAAAGGCCGATGCCTTCCGCGCCGAACTGGCGCGCCCTGCGACAGTCCGCGGGGGTTTCCGCGTTGGCGCGCACGCGCATCCGACGATGGCTGTCGGCCCAGTCCATGATCGTGCCGAAATCGCCCATCAGCTCGGGCTCGATGGTCGCCACTTCGCCGGCCATCACCTGCCCGTTCGCCCCGTCCAGCGTGATGTGGTCGCCTTCCTTGAGCTCGCGTCCGCCGATCCTGAGCGTCCGCGCCGCCATGTCGATCGACACGCCGCTCGCACCCGACACGCACGGGCGGCCCATGCCGCGCGCCACCACGGCCGCATGGCTCGTCATCCCGCCGCGCGCCGTCAGGATGCCCTGCGCCGCATGCATGCCGTGAATGTCTTCGGGGCTTGTTTCGACGCGCACCAGGATGACCTTGTCGCCCTTCCCCGCGCGCTGTTCCGCCGTATCGGCGTCGAGCACGATCACCCCGCTCGCCGCACCGGGAGAGGCAGGAAGGCCGGTCGTCAGCACGTCGCGCCGGGCATCGGGATCAAGCGTGGGGTGCAGCAGCTGGTCGAGGGCCATGGGATCGATCCGCTTCACCGCCGTCCGTTCGTCGATCAGCCCTTCGCCGACCATGTCGACCGCCATTTTCAGCGCTGCCTTCGCGGTGCGCTTGCCGGTGCGGGTCTGCAGCATCCACAGCGTGCCGTCCTGCACGGTGAATTCGATGTCCTGCATGTCCTTGTAGTGGCGCTCCAGCAGGTCGAACACGCGCGCAAGCTCGGCATAGGCATCGGGCATCGCCTCTTCCATGCTGAGCGGTTTGGCCCCTGCCGCCTCGCGCGCGGCCTTCGTCAGGTACTGCGGCGTGCGGATGCCGGCGACCACGTCCTCGCCCTGCGCGTTGATCAGGAATTCGCCGTAATAGGCGCGCTCGCCCGTCGCCGGGTCGCGGGTGAAGGCAACGCCGGTGGCGCTGGTGTCGCCCATGTTGCCGAACACCATTGCCTGTACGTTCACCGCCGTGCCCCAGTCGGCGGGGATGCCGTTCAGCCGGCGGTAGACCTTGGCGCGTTCCGCATCCCAGCTTTCGAAAACGGCGGCGATTGCACCCCACAGCTGTTCTTGCGGGTCTTGCGGAAACGGCGTGTCGTGCTCACGGGCGACGATGGTCTTGAACTCGCCAACCAGCGCCTTCCAGTCCCCGGCGGTCATTTCGGTGTCGGAGTAGAAGCCCTGGTCTTCCTTGGCGATTTCCAGCGCCTCTTCGAACAGGCCGTGGTCCAGGCCCATGACAACATCGGAATACATCTGGATGAAGCGGCGATAGCTGTCCCAGGCGAACCGCTCGTCCCCGCTGGTGGCGGCAAGCCCCTCCACCGTCTCGTCGTTGAGGCCGAGGTTGAGGACGGTGTCCATCATGCCCGGCATCGACACCCGCGCGCCGGAGCGGACGGAGACCAGCAGCGGGTCCGCCGCATCGCCGAACCGCTTGCCGACGGTGCGCTCCACATGGGCCAGCGCCTCGGCCACGTCGCTGCGCAGCCGGTCGCCGAACGCCCGATCGTCCTGAGCCTGTCGAAGGGCGCCTTCGTTGAGGTAGCGGACCGATTCTTCGGTGGTGATGGTGAAGCCTGGAGGCACCGGCAGCCCGATGCTGGCCATTTCCGCCAGGTTCGCGCCCTTGCCGCCGGTGACGGTCTTGTCCTTCTGGCGCTCGTCCGAAAGGGGCGCGTTTCCGCCGAAGGTGTAGACTGTCTTGGTCATTGCTTATTCCCGTTCATGGAACACCGGATGGGGTCTTTCGCAAAACTCCGCCGTGCATCCATCCCTTTGTATCAATGCAGTTTTCGCGCCGCTTTGGACGCCTGCGTGTCACCTTTCACCTCAGCCCTCGATCCGGCTGAAATCGGCCACCTCGTGCACCGCGTCGCGGAACCGCGCGAGCAGGCCCAGCCGGGCCTGGCGCTTTTCCGCATCGTCGGCATTGACGGTGACCTCCTCGAAGAAAACGTCGATCGGCGCACGAAGACTGGCGAGCGCGGCCATCGCATCGGCAAACCGCTCCTCCTCCACCGCGGCGGCGGCTTTCGGCTCCACCTCGTCCAGCGCGTCAATCAGGCCCTGTTCGGCCTTTTCGGGCGTGTAGGAAAGCGCACGGGCGGGCGCGTGCAACTGCGCATCGACGACAGCGCGCATGTCCGGATCGTCGACCAGCGCCAGCGGGTCTTCCTCGCCCGTGTGCGGTTCCAGATCGGCGCCGCCCTGCCAGTCTCCCTTCTTGAGGATGTTGGCCGCGCGCTTGTAGCCGGCGAGGAGATTGGCGCCGTCTTCGGTGTCCATGAACGACTGGAGCGCCTTCACGCGGGCAAGGAGGCGGACGAGATCGTCCTCGCCGCCGAGCGCGAAGACCGCATCGATGAGGTCGTGACGGACGCCTGCCTCGCGCTGCTGGACCTTGAGGCGGTCGGCGAAAAATTCAAGAAGTTGTAGTTGAAGATTACTGAAAGGCTGGAACGTGGAATAGACGCCCACCAAACCGTCCTCGACAGGCTTTCCGATGGGCTTCGGATCATCGGTGGGATCATAGAAACCCAACTCGAAATCTTTCCAGTCGCTGCCCTCAAAATTAGCTTCGCGATAAAGGAAAAGCTCCGTCTGCCTACCGCCCTCAATGCCTTCCATCTCGCGAAAAAATATTGGGGCCGATGATCTGATTTCGTCCCCGACTTCCAATCCAAGTGTGTCCGCTTTCGGACCCGACGCATAAATTTTGTAGGCCCTCTCGATCAATTCCTTGATGTTTATGCGAAGCTCGTTTTTGGCGATCAACGTTAGGATGCTGATCGCCTGTCGGCGAAGCGCAAAAGGATCTTTTGAGCCAGTGGGCTTTTCGCCGGCTCCCCAGAGGGCGAAAAGCGTATCCAGCTTATCCGCCAAACTCACCGCCACCGTGACCGGAGCAGTCGGCACGTCGTCGCCCTGCCCGACCGGCTTGTAATGATCGCGGATCGCGTCGGCGACGGCATCGGGCAGGCCTTCGGCGCGGGCGTAGTAGCCGCCCATCAGGCCCTGCAGTTCGGGAAACTCGCCGACCATTTCGGTGACGAGGTCGGCCTTGGCGAGGCGCGCGGCTTGCTCGGCCATATCCGCGAGCTCTCCCACCGCTCGTGCTGAGCCCTGAGCTTGTCGAAGGGTCGAAGTACGAGTGGCTGGCACAGCGTCCGATCCTTCGACAGGCTCAGGATGAGCGGACGTGGTTTCGGATGATGGTTTGACGATGCCTTCCTCTATAAGCCAGCGGGCCAGCTTAGCCAACCGCTCGACCTTGTCGGCGACGGTGCCCAGCTTTTCATGGAAGGTAATGCGCCTGAGGCCTTCGGCATGCTCCGCGAGCGTCTTCTTGCGGTCGACGTCCCAGAAGAAGCGCGCGTCGGACAGGCGGGCGCCGAGCACCTTTTCATTTCCCGCAATGACGGCCGCCCCGCCATCTTTCGCATCGATATTGGCCGTGCATATGAATGTCGGCGACAGTTCGTCATCATTGCGTTGGGCAATGAAATACTTCTGATGCACTCGGGCGGAGAGCTGGATCACCTCAGGCGGAATCTCGAGAAAGGCTTCGTCGAAACCGCCCGATAGAACGACCGGCCATTCGGTAAGACCTGCGTTCTCGATGACCAGCCCCTCGTCCTCGATCACCTCGAGGCCAAGGCTGTCAGCCTCATTCCGCGCTCCTTCACGGATGATTGCGGCGCGTTCTTCGTGGTCAACGATAACGTGACCGGCGCGCAGCTTCATCGCATAGTCGTCCGCCCCGCCGATGGTGATGTCGCCCGAATGATGGAAGCGGTGGCCGAGCGTAACCGCGCCCGAGGTAACGCCGTGCACTTCGCACTCGACGATCTCGGTACCCAGCAGCGCGACGATGCCCGAAAGCGGACGTACCCAGCGCAAGGATTCCGTGCTGATCGAAGCCGCCCCCCAGCGCATCGACTTGGGCCAGCTGAAATCGCGGACGATCGCGGGGATGGCGGACGCGAGCAGGTCCTTCGTCGCGCGGCCCGGGATGTTTTTCACCGCGAAATAGGTCTCGCGACCCTTCACGTCGCGGATTTCGAGATCGGCTTTGTCGACACCCGCCTTGCGGCAGAAGCCTTCGAGCGCTTGTTCGGGTGCGCCAACCGGCGGGCCCTTCAGTTCCTCGCTCACCGCCTCGGTCGCTTCGGGCAGGCCGCGCGCGATCAGCGCGAGGCGGCGCGGGGTGGACCAGACGGTGACATCCAGCCGCTCACCCTGAGCCTGTCGAAGGGCGGCTGCATCCATCTCGCGGCGGAACAGCTTTTCGAGCTCGGCGCGCGCATCGGCCTGCATCCGGGCGGGGATTTCTTCGCTGCGCAGTTCGAGGAGGAAATCAGGCATGGGCCCTCTCCTCCACCGAGGCCCGCTCATGCTGAGCTTGTCGAAGCATAGGCAGGAGGCTGGGGTCGCGCATGGCCTTCGACAAGCCCAGGCTGAGCGGATGTGGCGCGAGGAACCTCATGCCGACCACTCCGGATATTTTTCGGCCCACACGGGTGCTTCCTTTGCCATATGCGCCTCGCAACTGCCGCGCGCGAGGTCGCGGACGCGGCCCATGTAGCTGGCGCGCTCCTGCACGCTGATCACGCCGCGCGCCTGCAGCAGGTTGAAGATGTGGCTCGCCTCCACCGCCTGCTCGTAAGCGGCAATCGGCACTTCGTTCGCGAGCGCGTTCTTGCACTCGGCCTCCGCCTTGTTGAACAGGTCGAACAGCGCGTCTGTCTCCGCGACCTCGAAGTTCCATTTCGACATCTGCCTCTCGTTCTCGAGGAAGACGTCGCCATACGAAACGCCCTGTCCGTTGAAGTCGAGGTCGTAGACGTTGTCGACGCCCTGGATGTACATGGCGAGGCGTTCGAGCCCGTAGGTGAGCTCGCCCGCAACCGGCTTGCAGTCGAAGCCTCCCATCTGCTGGAAATAGGTGAACTGGGTGACTTCCATCCCGTCGCACCAGACTTCCCAGCCCAGCCCCCATGCGCCCAAGGTCGGGCTTTCCCAGTCGTCCTCCACGAAGCGGATATCGTGCTTCAGCGGATCGATGCCGATCACGCGCAGGCTTTCGAGATACAGGTCCTGGATCTCGGGCGGGCTCGGCTTCAGGATCACCTGGTACTGGTAATAATGCTGGAGCCGGTTCGGATTCTCGCCATAGCGGCCGTCGGTCGGGCGGCGGCAGGGCTGCACGAAAGCGGCGTTCCACGGCTCGGGCCCAAGCGCGCGCAAGGTGGTCGCAGTGTGGAATGTGCCCGCGCCCATGCGCATGTCGTAAGGCTGGAGTATCAGGCAGCCGTGCGCCGCCCAAAAATCGTGCAGCGCGAGGATCATGTCCTGGAAGGACTTTTGCGGATTGCGTTCGACGGTTGTGCTCATTTCGCGTGGGGCAATGGCTTACGGGCGAAACAGCGTCAATGCCGCAGCGCACAATCCGGCGGTTGCCATGCGATGCGCAGCCTCTGGACGTGCGCAGGGCGAGCACTTAGGCTGCGTGGCGAACAGACAGGGGCAAGCGTCGATGAATTTACGGATCGCGGTAACGGGATTGCTTGGGACCCTGCTCATGCCGCTCGGCGCAACGGCGCAGGATGTCGCCAATGTCGAAACCGCAGAAGTCGTCGCGGTCGAGCTCGTTGAGGCCGGGCCGCATCCCGACCTCGCGCAGGATTACGAGCCCGATCCCGCCCTATGGGTGCTTTCGGATCACGACACCACGATCTACCTGCTGGGCACGTACCACGCCCTGCCCCCCGGCTTCGAATGGCGCACCCCGCTGCTCGACCGCGTCATGAAGTCGGTGGACGAGCTGGTGCTGGAAACCAGCGACGCGGATATGAACGGCATCAAGCAATACGCCCAGATGACTGCCATCATGGAGCGGCCGGCTGCCGGAAAGGCGGCCAGCATCGCGGCGCGCCTATCCCCGCAAGCCCGCGAAAAATGGGCATTGCTCGGAGAGAAAACCGGTCTGGGTACCCAGCTGCTCGACGAGATGCCGCCGCTTTCACTCATTTTCCTCCTCGAAGGTATCAATGCCGAAATGAAGGACTTCGAGGACAGTCTGGGGGTCGAGACAATCCTGACCCGCGATTTCAATCGCATGGGCAAGCCGATCGGTTCGATCGAGGACAGTATCGAGGTTCTGAGCAATCTGATGGCCATCGACGAGGGTCTTTGGATTGCCTCGCTGGACGAAGATTTGCGAGATTGGGATGGCGACCAAGTCGAGACCTTGTTCAGCAACGGCGCGCATTTTGGTAATTCTTCGGTCAATCGAAAGCCCGACGTCAGCGGGATCGCTGCCGACAATCCGTTCTATTCCGAACACATGTGGGCCAAGGGCTTGGGCGATGTCGACGACATGGAGTTCGGACAAGGGGAGCTGGGCCGCACCTTCCGCCGCGTGCTGCTGGAAGACCGCAACCGCGCATGGTCGTTCTGGCTGGCCGACCGACTGGAGCGCCCCGGCACGCTGCTCGTCGCGGTTGGATCGGCCCATTTCGGCGGCGCCGATTCGGTTCTTGCCATGCTGCACGAGCGCGGCCTTGAGGCGAAGCGCATAAACTAGCGTCGCTTACCGGCACGACAAATGGCGCAATCCCGCAGATTGCGGAGAGATTGGTCATGTCGAGGTGACATTATGTCAGGTTGTGTTGACATAGGCACAATATCGCGACATATAGTAAGGACAACCTGACATAGTGGAGTGACAGCGTGAGCCAGGATAGATTTGCTATCTCCCTTTCGAGCCGGACAACCGACGACGTTGGCAGCGAATGGATCCGCCGGAACGGGCCCGCTCTTTCGATCCTCATCGGCACCGCATTCATGGCTGGCGCGGCTTTCGGACTGCTCGCAGCTTTGTCTGCCTTGGCGCCGGCACTTTGAGCGAGGTCGCAATCATGCCACCTATTCAGTTCATCCGGGCCCATGGCCTCTACATGCGGGCCGCCGAAGTCGGTGCCGCGTCGTCACTGGTCGTCTTGCTGGGAGCGCTGGACCAAGTTCCAGCATGGGCAACCCAGCTTGCGCTGGGGCCGCTGCTGATTGCAATCGGCATCATGCTCTACCCCACGCTGCGCGACGAGTTCGCAGAAAAACTATGGCTGCGCGGTCTGGAGGCGGCCTTGAACTGCGCGGTTGCACTGACCCTCGGCCCGTGGATTTTCGGGCACGGCCTGAACCTGATCGCGGATGCTGCCAATGTCGTACATGACGATTTCAGCACCGCGCCTGCGCTGACCGGCCGCATCGCCGGCGCCATCATCATCTTCGCCTTCTTCCTCGGCTTTCACCTCCGGCGACTGCCGGGCTTCAAGTGAGAACGACACCATGCCCTACGATCCTTCCGCACCCAGCCTGTCCCAGCGAAGCGCGGCCTATGCTTTCCTTTTGCTGGGCGCAGTCGACCACGCAATTGCGACCGTGCTCTTCGCTTTCGATGCCAGCCCCAGCCTCGCCTCGATCATGCTTGCGCTCAGTGCAGGCGCAATAATCGGATCGGCGCTTCCTTATGCCGCTGACGACTATTTGCGCCAGCTGAATGCCGTGGGCCATCGCTGGGTGATGGCGGTGCTGGGCATTGCGACTTTTGTCTTTGCACTCGTCGGCATCGGGCATTTTGCGAACTCCGTAGGTCGCCTTGCCTCAGGAGCCGAAGCGAGTGGCGAGCCCTCGATGGTGACCGGGCTGATCGCCAATCCGCTGGCGCTGTGCCTGGCCCTGGGCGCGGTTTTCTACCTCGGGGCCGGCTTCGCGTGGGCGCGCGATCGCTTCGCAGGCAATGACGATGCATAATCAACTCAAGGTCCTGCGCGCGATGCGAAACTGGAGCCAGGCGGAATTGGCCGGACATCTCGATGTCTCGCGCCAGGCGGTGAACGCCATCGAGACGGGCAAGCACGACCCGTCCCTTCCCCTCGCTTTCCGGATCGCCCGGCTGTTTGAAATGCCGATCGAGGAGATTTTCAATGACCAGGCTTGATCGCATCAGCGGCGCGGAATTTTGCGGGACGGTGCAAATCACTTTTCCCTCCACCCAACTCGACTAGAAGGAACGCTTCGTGAAAAATCTGTATCGCAAGCTTGCCACAGGCGTCGCCGTCATTTCCCTCTGCATTGCGCCGGGAGCCATGGCGCAGGAGAACGCCAGAGTCGAAGCCAACGTCGCGGCCGAGACGCCGACCGGGCCGGCCCTGTGGTCCGTGTCGGACGAGGACACCACGATCTACCTGCTCGGCACCGTTCACTTGCTGCGCCCCGAGACAGAGTGGTTCCGGCCATATATCGCCGAGGCGCTGGCCGCATCGGACGAGGTGGTGACAGAGGTGTTCGCCAGCGAAGTCGAGGCCGCAGGTCCTGTGGCGATGCAAAAGGCGATGCTGCCTGAAGGGACGACGCTGCGCAGCCTGATGAACGACGAAGATCGCGCCGAATACGAAGCCACGCTTAACGCGCTCGGCGTGCCGGTGGAAACGTTCGACCCGTTCGAGCCGTGGTTCGTCGCGATCAACCTGCAGATTGCGCCTCTGATGGCGGCCGGTTTCGATCCCATGGCCGGTGTCGAAACCCAGATTGAAGCACGCGCTCCGGCGGCGGCCACTCGCTCTGCGCTGGAGACGGCAGCGTTTCAGATCGACATGTTCGATAGCCTGCCGATGGAATCGCAGCTCGAATATCTCGATTACAACATCGACAATTTCGCTGAATCCGTGACCGGGCTGGATGCGCTGGTCGGGGAGTGGATCAAAGGGGATGACGACGGCGTGAACACGCTGCTGGTGCCCGGCCTCGTCAACGAGACCATCGCCAAGGCTGTCCTGGCTGACCGCAACGCCAATTGGGCGGAGTGGATCGAGGAAAGGCTCGACCGGCCCGGCACGGTCTTCATCGCCGTGGGCGCGGGCCACCTTGTCGGCGGCTCTAGCGTGCAGGCGCAACTGGGCAGCCTCGGATTGACTGCCGAACGGCTTCACTGATGTCGTTTCGCGCCGCCCTTTCCGCCTTGTTGGCAGCCTTGTTGCTGGTCGGGTGCGGCGGGGCGGCGCGCGACGACGAGCGGCTGTCCGGCAGCGACGGTCCGGCCTTGTGGGAGATCCGCAAGGACGGCGCGCTGGAAGGCTGGCTGTTCGGGACGATTCACGCCCTTCCCGACGGGACCAGCTGGCGGACCGACCGCTTCGATGCGGCCTTCGATGCGTCCGACCTGCTGGTGCTCGAAATCACCGAGTACGACAGCAGCTTCGATCGTGACGAAGCCCTGCAACGCCTCGCCATCACGCGCGGCTTACCACTGCCCAGCCAGCGCCTCGATAAGGAAGACCGCCCCGCCCTGCGCAGTGCCTTTGCAGAAGCCGGGCTGGACGAGCGGGAATTCCGCAATGTCGAAAGCTGGGCGATCGCGCTCAGCCTGTCGAGCGCGCTGTCCCGCGCGGACCCGGCGAACGGGATCGACCGCAAGCTTTATGGCGAGGCACGCAATCGCAAGGATTATCCCGTGGTCGCGCTCGAAGGTGCCGAACGCCAGCTCGGCATATTCGACCGCCTGCCGGAAAGCGCGCAGCTCGCCTTGCTGGAAGGTGTGGCGGCTGAAGCGGAGGCGGAAAGCGACGAGGATGGGCGCGTCGAGCATTGGCGCACGGGCGACCTGGCCAAGCTGGAAGGCGAGATCACCTCCGGCTACATGGCACAGCCGGTGCTGCTCGCCGCCTTGCTCAACGACCGCAATCTCGACTGGATGCCGCGCATCGCGACCTTGCTGGAAGCCGGACCCAAGCCTTTCATCGCCGTGGGCGCCGGCCACATGCTGGGCGACAAGGCGCTCGATCGCTTGCTGGCGGAAGCGGGTTACGAGGTGGTGCGCATCCAGTAGGCGGGCGGGCCCGTCACAAGCCTTGCTTTTGCGTCGCATACCGCTATAGCGCGCCGCTTCCCGCCATGGTCATCCCTGGAGGCGTGGTGAGGGAAGCATACCAACAAAGCTTTTCGAAAGGTACGTGACATGAGCGACGCTCTGACCCTGCCGGCCGAGACGCGCGATCGGGCTGGCAAGGGAGCCTCCCGTGCACTGCGTCGCGAAGGCCGTGTCCCCGCCGTGATCTATGGCGGCAAGGAAGATGCAACCACCATCCATCTCGAGGAGAAGGAACTGGTCCGTCAGCTGATGACCGGCCACTTCATGAACTCGATCGTCAACATCGAGGTCGGCGGCAAGCCGGTGCGCACGATCCCCAAGGACGTCGCTCTGCACCCGGTCACCGACCGTCCGATCCACGTGGACTTCCTGCGCCTGGGCAAGGGCGCGAAAATCGTCGTCAACGTGCCGGTCGTCTTCATCAACGAAGAAGCCAGCCCCGGCCTCAAGAAGGGCGGCGTGCTCAACGTGGTCCGTCACGACCTGGAACTCGATTGCGAAGCGGACAAGATCCCCTCGGAAATCGAAATCGACGTCACCGGCAAGGAAGTCGGCGATTCGATCCACATCAGCGAAGTCACCCTGCCGGACGGTGCCACCAGCGCCATCACCGATCGCGACTTCACGATTGCGACCCTCGTCGCCCCGTCCGCGCTCAAGCGCAGCGAGGGTGAAGAAGGCGATGACCAGACCGGCGAAGGCATGGAAGCGGGCGAAACCGCTGCCACCGAGCAGGGTCCGGACGACGACGCTGCCGACGAGCAGGAAGCGAAGAGCGAGTAAGCGCTTCTCGCATCCCCTAAGCCAAGGCGCCGGGCTTCTTCGAAAGAAGCTCGGCGTTTTGCTTTTCGGGGCAGTCTGGCTAGGGGGCAGGCATGCAAATCTGGACCGGCCTCGGCAATCCCGGCGAGAAATACGCCATGCACCGGCACAACGTCGGCTTCATGGTGTGCGATGTGCTGGCGGAAATGCACGGCTTCGGCGCGCTGCAGAAGAAGTTTTCCGGCTGGGCGCAGGAAGGCCGCATCGGCGGCGAGAAGATCCTGCTGCTGAAACCGGCCACCTACATGAACGAAAGCGGCCGCGCGGTTGGTGAGGCGCTGCGTTTCTACAAGCTCGGCCCCGATGCCCTTACCGTCTTCCATGACGAACTCGACCTAGCCCCGTTCAAGGTGAAGGTGAAACAGGGCGGCGGGACGGCGGGTCATAATGGCCTGCGCAGTATCGACCAACATATCGGGCGCAATTTCCGGCGCGTGCGCATCGGCATCGGCCATCCGGGCCACAAGGACCGGGTGACCGGCCATGTTCTCGGCAATTATGCCAAGGCCGAACAGGACGCGCTCGTCCAGATGCTCGGAGCGATCGGGGCGGAAGCGGAATGGCTCGCCCGGGGCGACGATCCGCGTTTCATGAGCGAGATCGCGCTCAGGATGCAGGACTGAGCATTGTCGGGAATCCTGACAATCCTAGCCGCTTTCCAATGCCATTAACCATCGAGACCCGCACAATCCCTCGTTTGGCACGAACGGTGCTTCGTATCGCGTAAACCATGCATTTCGCATCGGGGGGTACTTACGATGATCCGTCTTCTTTCCACTGCCGCAGCCCTGTCGCTGATCGTCGCGACGCCTGCACTGGCAACGCCTATCACCCTGGACGAGAGTAATGTCGGCGAGAGCTTCACGTTGTCTTATGGCGGTTTTTCCGACGACAGGACGATCGACGGTCTCGGTGCGGAGGCGACGTTCACGCTGACCGGCGTGACCGACCACAGCTTCACGTTCGACTATGCGGTGACCAACACCACCGCCAGCGGTCTGACCTCGCGCATTTCCAGCTTCGCCTTCAACACCGATCCGGACATCGCCCGCGCATCGAGCACGGGCGCGTTCAACTACACGCTGACGGATTCGAAATATCCGAACGGCATCGGCAACGTCGACGTCTGCTTCAAGGCGGCGCGCACCAATTCCTGCGCAGGTAACCGAGGCGGTGTGAGCGAAGGCAACACCGGCACCGGCAGCCTGACGCTGAACTTCGCCGACATCGTCGACACGATCTCGCTGAGCGATTTCTTCGTGCGCTACCAGTCGATCACCGGCGCGGGCCACGTGTCCTCGGCCAATGGCGCGGGTACGCCGACATCGACCTCGACTTCCACGACCAGCGGGACCACCGTTCCGGAACCCGGCATGCTCGGCTTGTTCGGCGCCGGCCTGCTCGGCCTCGGCCTCATGCGCCGCCGCCGCAAGCCGGCAGTCGCCTAGGCATCAACCAAAAATCGATAGGGGAAACGGCGCCGGGCTTTCGGCGCCGTTTCAGTTTGCGCGCTCGGCCTCGGCAAGGTGGCGCTTGATTTCCGCATTCCCGGGAGCGAGCCGCGCTGCCTTGCGCAGCAATTCCAGCGCCCTCGCACGGTCGCGTCCTGTTTCCAGCATCAGCATGGCGGCCGTGTCGAGGACGGCAGCGTCGTCGGGGGCGAGCCTGACCGCGCGAGCGGCGTAATCCAGCCCTTCCCCGGCCTTGCCCGTCCGGCCCAGCGCATAGGCGAGGTTGTTGAGAACCATGGCGTTCTTGCCATCCGTCATGGCGAGCACATCGCGATAGGCAGCCACCGCCTCGGTCCAGTCGCTATCCTGTAAGGCGCGGTCGGCAGCGGAAAGCCGCATCGCAAAGCGCTGTCCGCTCGGTAACGCCGCGCGCCCCGCGAAAGTCGCAGCTCGCCGATCGCCCGTGGCCCGCGCCGCGCGGGCCAGCAGGGCAAGCTCCGGTCCGCTCGCATCGCCGCGACCCGCCACGGGCTCGAGGGTTTTCAAGGCCCCTGCCCTGTCGCCCGCGTCATATTGCACCTGTGCCAGCAACAAGCGCACGTCGCGCTGTCCCGGATAGCGCCGCAGCAAAGGGACGAGCCGGGCGCGGGCGAGCTCGCCGAGGTCGAGCTGCTTCAGCGCCTTCGCGTAAAGCAGGTCGGCCTGCGGCATATCTGCCAGCTGTCCTTCACGCGATTGCAATATATCCCGCACCTCGTTCCACTTCTCGCGCTTGGCCGCGATAAGCGCTGCGAGATAAGCCGTGTCGAGCCGCTCGTCCTCACCGGCGAAACTTTCCAGTGCCGCAGCAGCTTCATCGAGCTTTCCCGTTTCCGCCAGCATCGCGACACGGCCGATATTGGCGGCCCGGTTGCCGGAATTCCTGGCGAGAGCCGCCTTGAACGCCGTCAGCGCGTCGGCGGGCCGCCCCTGAGCCGCGTGGATCTGTCCGTCCGCCAACAGGACGTCGAACGCATCTTCATCCTCGAGCTTGGCGCGCTCCACGAGGTCGCGCGCCTGCCGGCGATTGCCGCGGGCGAGTTCGAAGCGGGCGTATTCGGCGAGCAGGCGGGCTTTTGGTCCGCTGACGGTCGTCCCTTCGACGAAGCGAGCCTCCGCTTCGGCAACGTCACCCAGGGCCAGTTCCGCCAAGGCCTGTATCCGCTTGGCATCGGCCGTGGCCAATCCTTCGACCGCTTGCCATGCGCGCTCGGGCATGCCGCGGACCAGTTCCGCCTCGCCGATCATGATCCGCACCTGAGGATCGCGGGTGTCGAGCTGCCCGAGTGTCTGCAACGCCCCCTCCCCGTCGCCAAGCTCGAGCTGCGTGCGTGCGAGCAGCATCAGCAGCTCCGCATCGCCCGGCTTTTCCTTCAGCGCGGTGACGAGGTCGAGCTTGGCCGCAGCGAAGTCGCCTTGCGCCATCGCGTCCTCGGCGCGCTGGGCACGATCGGCGGGGCTGAGCGTGCAGCCTGCCAGCATAGCGGCAACAGCGAGCGGAGCGAGAAATTGAGTGCGTCGGTTCATGGCCCGCGAATACCGCAAACCGTCTAAGAAACGGTGAAGCTGGCATTTGCTGCGGCGCGCGGCTAAGCGGCGCGCCAACAGCTTTCGAAGACAGGAAAACGCCATGGGATTCCGCTGCGGGATCGTCGGCCTGCCCAATGTCGGCAAGTCGACCCTATTCAATGCCCTCACCGAAACGCAGGCCGCGCAGGCCGCGAACTATCCGTTCTGCACGATCGAGCCCAATGTCGGCCAGGTCGCAGTGCCTGACGAGCGGCTCGATGCGATTGCCGAGATTGCGGGTTCCAAGAAGGTCATTCCGACGCAGCTCGGCTTCGTCGACATCGCCGGTCTCGTGAAAGGCGCAAGCAAGGGCGAAGGCCTTGGCAACCAGTTCCTTGGCAACATCCGCGAGGTAGACGCGATCGTCCACGTCCTGCGCTGTTTCGAGGACGACGACATCCAGCACGTCAGCAACAAGGTCGATCCCATCGCCGATGCGGAAGTGGTCGAGACCGAGCTGATGCTGGCGGATCTCGAAAGCCTGGAAAAGCGTGTTCCCAATGCGGAAAAGCGCGCCACCGCGGGCGACAAGGAAGCGAAGATCACCGCCGCCGTGCTGGGCCAGGCGCTGCAACTGCTGCGCGATGGCAAGCCTGCCCGCCTGACCGAGCCGCAGGACGACGAGGAAGCGCGGGTCTTCCGGCAAGCACAGCTGCTCACCGCAAAGCCGGTTCTCTATGTATGCAATGTCGCGGAAGTAGATGCGGCAGAAGGCAACGCGCTCTCCGCAAAGGTCTTCGAAAAGGCTGCTGCCGAGGGTGCGCAGGCCGTGGTTGTGTCGGCCGCCATCGAATCCGAGCTGGTCGAGATGGAGCTGGAAGACCGCGGCGAGTACCTTGCCGAACTGGGTCTGAAGGAATCGGGACTCAGCCGCGTTATCCGCGCCGGTTACAGGCTGCTGGGCCTGCAAACCTTCTTCACCGCCGGCCCTAACGAAGCGCGCGCGTGGACTTTCCCCGATGGTGCCAAGGCACCGCAGGCTGCGGGCGAGATCCACACCGACTTCGAACGCGGCTTCATCCGGGCCGAGACCATCGCCTATGACGACTATGTCGCGCTGAAGGGCGAGGCCGGCGCGCGCGAGGCGGGCAAGCTGCGGCAGGAAGGCAAGGAGTATCTCGTGCAGGACGGCGATGTCCTGCTCTTCAAGTTCAACGTCTGACTTTCCCCGGCACCATTCGCGCCCCGGCCCGTTGGGCATCCAAACAGGGAGATAAGTGAATGGTCGACAAGTCCGAAAAGTTTAACTGGCTGGTTCGCGTGGGCTATTTCAGCCGCGCGATCCTTTATTCCGTGCTTGGCATCATCGCACTCACTAGCGCGAGCAAGATCGCCGAAGGCACGAACGGGATATTCCGTGCCATCGAAGACTTCCCGGCCGGCACCGCAATCCTGTGGCTGATGGTCGTGGGCCTCGTCGCCTATGCCCTGTTCCGCCTGTGCTCGCCGCTGTTCGATATCGAGAATAACGGCAATGACGGCAAGGGCTGGGCCAAGCGGATCGGCCATGCCGGTAGCGCGGTTGGCCACCTCGCACTCGCCTACTCCGCCTACAAATTCGCCAGCAGCGATCCCGGCACGACCGAAGGCGGTTCGGGCGGCTCCGGCGGCGGAGCGCAGGAAGCCGCGTCTGGCGTATTGTCGGCGGACTTCGGCGGAACGGTTCTCGGCATCCTCGGCCTGATCTTTTTCGTCGTGGCGGTGTTCCAGGCGAAGAAGGGCATTACCGGGGACTTCATGCATCGCATCAGCCCGCAGGCGCCCGATGCCACGCGCTGGTTGGGCGCGGCAGGCTTCCTTGCCCGCGGCGTGGTCTATGCCGTGATCGGCTGGTCGCTGGTGAAGGCCGGCTTCATGTCCGCAGGCGCAGAGCAGGTGAAGACGTTGGGCGATGCGGTGGCCAGCCTGGCCGGCGAAGGCCTCATCTTCACGCTTACCGCTATCGGACTGCTGCTGTTCGGGCTCTTCAGCCTGGTGCTGGCCCGCTATCGCATCATTCCGGAGCTTGACAGCAGCGCCGGAGTCCCCAGCTTCCGTGCCTGATGGCAACGCAAGCAACACAGCCCACGACGGGACCGGGAACCGGCAAGGTCGCCCGCCTCTATCGCATGGTAATGGAGAAACACGTCTGTCCCTATGGCATCAAGGCCAAGTGGCTGCTCGAAAGCAAGGGCTACACGGTCGAGGATCACTGGCTGCAAAGCCGCAACCAGACTGATGCCTTCAAGCGACAGCATTCGGTCGAGACCACGCCGCAAGTGTTCATCGGCGATGAGCGGATCGGCGGCTACACCGCCCTGCGCGCCTATTTCGACAATCCGGTAACCAAGTCCGGCGAAACGAGTTATCGCCCGGTCATCGCCGTGTTCGCCGTGGCGCTGGCCCTGGCCGTGTCGCTCTCGGTCGGTCTGCTGGGCGGCATCGGCATTCGCACGGCGGAGTGGTTCGTCGCCTTCTCGATGGCCATGCTCGCAATGCTGAAGTTGCAGGACGTCGAACAGTTTTCGACCATGTTCGTCGGCTACGACCTGCTCGGCGCGCGGTTCGTTCCGTATGCCTATGCCTACCCGTTCCTGGAGGCGACTGCCGCTGTTTTGATGGCCGGCCGTATCCTGCCGTGGCTGTCGATCCCGATTGCCGCAGTTATCGGCACCATCGGCGCCTTCAGCGTTTACAAGGCAGTCTATATCGACAAGCGCAGCATTAAATGCGCATGCGTGGGCGGCAGCGGCAATGTGCCGCTCGGCTTCGTTTCGCTGACGGAGAACCTGGCGATGATGGGCATGGCGATCTGGATGCTGGCGCGGAACCTCGCGTGATCCACTACGAAGACCTCGTCGTCGGAGAGACCGAGGAATTCGGCGCGTACGAGGTCACGCGCGAAGAAGTGATCGAGTTCGCCTCGAAATACGATCCGCAGCCGTTCCACCTCGATGACGAGGCGGCCGCGGCTACCCATTTCGGCCGCCTGTCCGCCAGTGGGTGGCATACCGCCGCGATGACGATGCGGATGATGGTCGACAACTTCTCAAAGAAACAGCGCGCCAGCCTCGGCTCGCCTGGCATCGACGAGCTGCGCTGGCTCAAGCCCGTCTATCCGGGCGACACGCTTTCGGTGACGAGCGAGCTGATCGAGAAGCGCCGCAGCAAGTCGCGGCCCGAAATGGGCATCATGCGGGCGAAAAGCACCACCTGGAACCAGCACGGCGAAGCGGTGATGACGCTGGTTTCAAACGGCCTGATCAAGGTCCGCGATCCGGACGCGCCGATCGACTGACGATCAGCGCTCCTTGCACTCGATCTGGGTGCTGAGGCGGAAGACCTCGCGGTCGAAGCTGTCGCGCACCAGGATTTCGCCCGACCCCGCCCCCGGCTCCATTTCCCCTTCGTTGGCAGTCAGCTGCATGCGCAACGAATATTCCTTACCGTCGTACTTGGTCCACGTACCGTAGGGCTGCTCCGGGCTACCCTTGTCGGGGCCGAGTCGCACGAGCTCCCCGTCCAGCTTGATCCAGGCATCATCGGGCCGGGCGATGGCGAGGTAGTGAATGCCGGAAGGATGCTGCACGGCGCACAGGCCGCCCAGGATATCCTTTTCTTCGAGGTCGCTCTCCGTGATGATTTCGGGCACGAGCCGCTCTGCCGGCGGACGCATGTTCTGCGCCTTTTCGACCATCGCGATATCGCGCGCGTCGTCGGCCGCCTTGGTCTGCGCGTCGTCTCCTCCGCCGCACCCGGTAAGGGCAACAAGCCCGGCCGCAAGAATTACCAACCGCATCAATGCCTCCCGAACAGCTTTTCGACGTCGTCCATCGACAGCTTCACCCACGTGGGCCGGCCGTGATTGCACTGTCCGGACCGCGGGGTCGATTCCATTTCGCGCAATAGTGCATTCATTTCAGCCACATTCAAGCGCCGCCCGGCGCGGACCGACCCGTGACAGGCCATCGTGGCAAGCACCAGATCGAGCTTTTCCTCCAAAAGCAGCGCCTCGCCATGTTTGGCAAGATCATCCGCGATGTCCTGCAGCGACTTGTGCGGATCGCCCGCCTTCAGGGCCGACGGCACCGCGCGCACCAGAATGGCGGAAGGGCCGAAGCGTTCGAGTTCGAGGCCAAGTTCGCCCAGCTTTCCCGCAGCATCTTCCAGCCGGTCGCAATCGACCTCGTCCAGTTCGACGACTTCGGGCATCAGGAGTGGTTGCGAGAGGCGCATTTTCTCCTCCGCCCCGGCCGCTTTCAGCCGTTCGAGGACGAGGCGTTCGTGCGCGGCGTGCTGGTCGACGATGACGAGGCCGTCGGCAGCCTCGGCCACGATATAGGTCTCTGCCACTTGGCCACGCGCCATTCCGAGCGGGTATTCGGCAGCTTCCCGGGGCAGCGGCTCGGCCTCTTCGGCGCGGCCCTGCGGCAACGCCGTGACGCCGCCTGCCTCCTGCCGCCAATGCTGCGCGGGTTCGCTCACCCGGGCCGGATCAGGCGCATTCCAGTCGCGCCCGGAGAAAATCGAGGCGAGCGCGGGCGCAGGCTGGACCGGTTCCGCCTGCCAGCGCGCCATGGCGCCTGCATCGGGTGTCTGTGCGCTGCGGCGATCGCCGGAACCGAGCGCGTCGCGCAGGCCCGACACGATGAAACCGCGTACCGCCGCCGCGTCGCGAAAACGCACCTCCGTCTTGGCCGGGTGGACGTTTACGTCGACGTCCTCGGGCGGCAGGTCGAGGAACAGAGCGAGCACCGCGTGGCGGTCCCGCGCCAGCATGTCGGAGTAAGCGCCCCGAACTGCGCCGACGAGCAGGCGGTCCTTAACCGGACGGCCGTTGACGAAGAGGAACTGCTGGTCCGCGATGCCGCGATTATACGTCGGCAGGCCGGCGATGCCCGTCAACCGCATGATGCCTGCGGGCGACGGGCGTTCGAGCGCGATGGCGACGCTGTTGTTCTTGAGCTCGCGTGCCACGATCTGCGCAACGCGGTCGGCAACGCTTTCACCGGCCTGCACGGCGATGATCCGGCGCTCGCCGTGCTCCAGAGTGAAGCCGATGTCGGGCCGCGCCATCGCGAGGCGGCGGACGACATCGAGGCAGGCGGCGTACTCGCTGCGTGCGGTGCGCAGGAACTTGCGCCGCGCCGGCACCTTGGCGAACAGGTTTTCCACCCGGATGCGCGTGCCCGGCGGCAGGGCGGCAGGTTCGTCTGACGTCACGTCGCCATGGTCCACCACCCTGCGCCAGCCCTGCTCCGCATCCCGAACCCGGCTTTCGATGGAAAGGCGCGCCACGCTGGCGATGGAAGGCAGTGCCTCCCCGCGAAAGCCCAGGGTGGCGACCTGCTCGATCGCCTCGTCCGGCAGCTTGGATGTCGCGTGGCGTTCCAGCGCCAGGGCCATGTCATCCGATGTCATGCCGCAACCGTCGTCGGTCACCTCGATCCGCTCCAGCCCCCCTTCGACCAGCCGCACGGCGATGCGGGTCGCGCCTGCGTCGATGGCGTTCTCGACCAGTTCCTTCAGCGCCGCGGCGGGGCGTTCCACGACTTCGCCCGCGGCAATGCGGTTGACGAGCTGTTCGGGCAGGCGGCGGATTTGCGGCATCCCGTCAGCATAGGGCACCGGCGGCGCCGGGTTAAGACGAACGGTGGTGAAAAAGCGGCGGTATCCGCACAAATTTTTTGGGTTTTCGGCGGAGAATCGCTAAGGGCACCCTCATTCCCCCAACCGAGGCCCTACCGACGCTGCAAGGGGAGGCGGCGGCGGCTTCCTTTTATCCACGAGTGTACCTGAAAAAATGGCCGGTTTCTTATCCAATCTCTTCCGGTTCGGTTCGCAGAACATGGCGATCGACCTCGGCACCGCAAACACGCTGGTCTACGTGCAGGACCAGGGCATCGTGCTCAACGAACCGTCCGTGGTTGCCATCGAAACCGTCCAGGGCATCAAGCGCGTCAAGGCTGTTGGCGACGATGCGAAGATGATGATGGGCAAGACGCCCGATTCCATCGAAGCCATTCGCCCGCTGCGCGACGGCGTGATCGCCGATCTCGATGTGGCCGAGCACATGATCAAACACTTCATCCGCAAGGTGACCGGTCGCAAGACGTCGATGCTGCGCCAGCCGGAAATCGTGATCTGCGTGCCCAGCGGCTCCACCAGCGTGGAAAAGCGCGCCATCCGAGACGCGGCCAGCAATGCCGGCGCTAGCCAGGTGTTCCTGATCCTGGAGCCCATGGCCGCGGCCATCGGCGCCGACATGCCGGTGACCGAGCCCGTCGGTTCCATGGTCGTCGACATCGGCGGCGGCACCACCGAAGTCGCGGTGCTCTCCCTGCGCGGCCTCGCCTACACCACTTCGGTCCGGACCGGGGGCGACAAGATGGACGAGGCGATCGTTTCCTACGTCCGCCGCCACCACAACCTGCTGATCGGCGACGCCACGGCAGAGCGGATCAAGAAGGATTACGGCACCGCCATCGTCCCCGAGGACGGTATCGGCGAAACCTTGCAGATCAAGGGCCGCGACCTCGTCAACGGCGTACCAAAGGAAATCACGATCAACCAGGCGAATATCGCCGAGGCCCTGTCCGAACCGATCGGCGCCATCGTGGAAGGCGTACGCATCGCGCTGGAAAACACCGCGCCGGAACTGGCTGCCGACATCGTCGACCAGGGCATCGTGCTGACCGGTGGCGGTGCGCTGATCCAGAACCTGGACGAGCATCTGCGCGAAGAGACCGGCCTGCCCGTCTCGGTCGCAGAAGACCCGCTGTCCTGCGTCGCGCTGGGCACCGGCCGCGCGATGGAAGACCCGATCTACCGCGGCGTATTGATGACCGCCTGACCACGTCGCTTCGGCAGGGGGATCCCGCTTTCCCGCTGCCGGGAATTTAGGAACCGCCGCCGACCATGGCCCGCCGCCGCACCAAGCCGACCGGTTTCTCCCGCAAGGAGAGACTGTCCGCGTTCACGGTCTACGTGGTCGCGGGCATCGGCGCGCTTATCGGTGCCATCCTGCTGGGCGTGTCGCTGCTCAAGCCGACCGCGTTCGAAGGGCTTCGCGGCGGGGCGACCGACGTGGTCGAACCGGCAGGCCAGGTCAGCTCGGTCACGCGCTCGGGCGGCCGCAGCATCTTCCAGAACATCGCGGCATACTACCGTGCCGGCAGCAAGAATGCCGAGCTGGAAGAGGAGGTGCGGATCGCCCGCGTCCGCCTCGCCGAAGCGCGGGCGCTGGAGCAGGAGAACAAGCGCCTGAAGGCCATGCTGCGCATCGTGGACGGCGATGCCGACCCGGTCGCAACCGCGCGGTTGATCGGATCGACGTCCTCTAGCGTGCGCAGGATCGCGTTCCTGTCTGCCGGATCGCGCGACGGGGTGAAGGTCGGCATGCCCGTGCGCACCCCGCGCGGCCTCGTCGGGCGAGTGCTTGGCGTGGGCGGCTCGAGCGCGCGCGTACTCCTCCTGACCGACCCCGAAAGTACGGTGCCCGTGCGCCGCTCCACCGACGAGGTGATCGCCTTTGCCGAAGGCCGCGCCGATGGCACGGTGCAACTGCGGCTCATCAATCTCGGCGTCAATCCGCTGAAGGAAGGCGACGTGTTCGTGACCAGCGGCACTGGCGGGCTCTACCGCCCGAACGTGGCGGTCGCCGTGGTCAGCGAACTGACGCGCGACGGGGCGATCGGCCGCCTGCTCGCCAACCCTGCCGCGACCGACTTCGTGCTGGTGGAGCCCGAATGGCAGCCCGCCGCGCGCGAGGCGATCAGCGAAGCTGTCGCCCGCCGCGAGGGCCCCGTGCCAGCCGACGGGGGCGAATGATGGAGGAGATCAACGGCCGGGTCCGTCATTCCGCCTACGGTCACAGGATCGAGCGGACCCAGTCCCCCCTCCGCGCCTACAGCATCCCCATCGTCACAATCTTGCTCGGATCGCTGTCGCCGCTGCTGCCGGTCATCGCGTCGGCACCATTGCTGCCGCCCCTCGGCTACCTGTTCTTCCTGTCGTGGCGCCTCGTCCGGCCGGGACTGCTGCCGCTGTGGGCGGGCATTCCGTTCGGCCTTTTCGACGACCTGTTCAGCGGCCAGCCACTCGGCAGCGCTATCATGCTGTGGTCCCTGACAATGCTGGCTCTCGAAGTGATCGACAACCGTTATCCCTGGCGCAATTTCGTGCAGGACTGGCTGCTGTCCATCTTCTTCATCGCGGTCTACCTCGTCGTCTCGGCGCTGGTGGCGGGCTTCAATCACGGCGGGGTCCGGCTTGAGCTTCTGCTGCCGCAATTCGTTTTTAGCGTCCTCCTCTATCCGATCGTCGCATTCGTGGTCGGCTCGCTCGACAATTTCCGCCTGCGCCGTGTGAAGAGGACGGCCTGATGTTCCGCAATCCCGTCCGCAGGGTGACCAGCCAGACGCTCGGCAATACGCTGGAGCGGCGCACTTTCCTGATCGGTTCGATCCAGGCCGGGATCGGCACGCTGCTGGCGGGCCGCATGGCCTATATCGCCGTGGCGGAGAATGAACGGTATGCGGTGCTTGCGGAAAGCAACCGCGTCAACCTGTCGCTGATCCCCCCGCGGCGGGGCTGGATCCTCGATCGCAACGGTGCCCCCCTCGCCTCGAACCGCGCCGACTTTCGCGTCGATATCATCCCCGAACGCGTGAAGGACGCGCCGGCGACTGTGGCGGAACTGGGCAAGCTGCTCGATCTCGACGAGGTGGAGCAGCGCGACCTCCTTGCCTCGATCGAGGAAGGCGCCGGGTTCTCGCCGGTCGAGGTGAAGAGCAGCATCGATTTCGACAAGTTCGCCGCTGTCAGCGTCCGCTTGCCGGAGCTGCCCGGTGTGATCCCCCAGCGCGGCTTTTCGCGATATTACCCGACGGGCCCCGCGGTGGGCCACCTGCTCGGCTATGTCGGCGTGGCCAACAAGGAAGAATTCGACGAGGCGGGCAAGGATCCCCTCCTCGTCACCCCAGGCTACCGCATCGGCAAGGATGGGCTCGAAAAGCAGTTCGAGGCACCCTTGCGCGGCGTACCGGGCGCGCGCCGCACCGAAGTGACGGCAAGCGGGCGCATCGTGCGCGATCTCGAAACGAGGGAGGACGTCCAGGGCGACGCGGTAAAGCTCGCCATCGACGGCCCCTTGCAGGATTATGCCGCCCGCCGCCTGGGCCTTGAATCCGGCAGCGTCGTGGTGATGGACTGCGAAAGCGGCGACATCGTCTGCATGGCTTCCATGCCCAGCTTCGATCCCAACAGTTTCTCGCAGGGGATCGGCAGCGTCGAATGGAAGATGCTGTCGGAAGACGACCACGTCCCGCTGCGCAACAAGGTGCTGAAGGGCCTCTACCCGCCCGGTTCCACAGTGAAGCCGATGCATTGCATGGCTTTCCTGCAGGCCGGGATCAAGCCGACCGAGACCATCGTGTGCGGTGGCGGCCGGCGCATCGGCAATCGCTTCTTCAATTGCTGGAGCAACCACGGCGTGGTCGACATGGCGAAAGCCATCTACCAGAGCTGCGACAGTTATTTCTACCACTTCGCCCAGCAGATCGGCTTCGATCCCATCGCGCAGATGGCGGAGACGACCGGCCTCGGCCAGGAATTCGACCTGCCGGTGGCCAGCCAGTTCTACGGCACGGTGCCCAACCCGGCGTGGAAGGAAAAGAAGTACGGCGATCCCTGGCGTTCATACGACACGGTCAATTCCTCGATCGGGCAGGGTTATTACCTCGTCAATCCGCTGCAGCTGGCGGTGATGAGTTCGCGCCTGGCAACCGGAAAGATGCTGGTGCCCCGTCTCGTAGTCGGCCGGGAAAAGCCCAAACCGCGCAGTTTCGCCTGGGACGCCGAGCATATCCGGGTCGTGCGCGAGGCCATGAGTGACGTCGTGAACGGGCCCGGGACCGCCGGTCGTGCTCGCCTGCCGCTCGATAATATCCAGATGGCGGGAAAGACCGGAACGGCGCAGGTCGTCTCGCTCAGCGTGTCGGACGGCAAGTCCGGTCCATGGAAATATCGCGACCACGGGTTGTTCGTATTCTTCGCCCCGGTCGAGAAGCCCCGCTATGCAGGCGCCGTGGTCATCGAGCACGGTGGCGGTTCCAGCGCGGCCTATCCTATCGCCAGGGATGTGATGACGTATCTGTTCGACCCGCAAAAGGCGCTCGAACAATTGTACGCATTCGAGAACGAATGGGGCGGCAAGCCCGGCGAACGGCAGCTGAGAAAGTACCGCACCTATGCCGAGGCCGCCGGGGTCGACGTGCCCCGCGCACCGCAGGACATTGCCGCCTTCGCGGCCCGTGTCGATGCGGAAGCGCGCGCCCGCGTGGTCACGGCCGTTGAAGAGGACGCGCAGAGCACCGCCCGCCCATCCCGCGACGGGAGCCCCGATTCGCGATGAGCGCGTCGATCATTCCCGATCCCATAGCGCGCCAGCCTTGGCGCCTGCTCCTGCCGCTGTTCGCCATCGTCGCGCTTGGCGGCGCGGTGCTGTATTCGGCTGCCGGCGGCAGCCTCGACCCCTACGCATCGCGTCATTTCCTGCGCTTCGCCGTGTTCATGGCGATGGCGCTGGTGATGACCCGCTTCCCGCGCGACCTGGTCAAGATGTCCGCTTACCCGCTCTACGGGCTGACGCTGATCCTGCTGCTGGGCGTCGAATTGCTTGGCGCGATGGGTGGCGGGAGCCAGCGCTGGCTGGAACTTGGCTTCCTGCGCCTGCAGCCGTCCGAACTGATGAAGCCGATCATCGTGCTGGTGCTGGCGCGATATTACGAGACGCTGCCCGCCTCGATGACGCAGGAATGGCGTGCATTGCTTCCCGCCGCCGGCCTGATCGGCGCGCCGATGGCGCTGGTGCTGATGCAGCCCGATCTCGGCACCTCTCTCGCAATCGCGTTCGGCGGTGCCTGCGTGATGTTCTTCGCCGGCTTGCCGATGCGCTGGTTTGTCTACAGCGGTGCCGCAGCGGCGGTCATTGCACCGCTCGCCTTCTTCTTCGGGCTGAAGCCCTACCAGCAGAGCCGCGTGACCACCTTCCTTTCGCCCGAAAGCGATCCCCTGGGCGAAGGGTACCAGATAACCCAGTCGAAGATCGCCATCGGTTCGGGCGGGCTGACCGGGAAGGGTTTCGGCAACGGCTCCCAAAGCCACCTCGACTATCTGCCGGAACCGCACACCGACTTCGTGTTCGCGACGATGGCGGAGGAATGGGGACTGCTCGGCGGCGTGTTCGTGATCGTTGCCTTTGCCATCATCCTCAACTGGGGCCTGACCGTGGCGCGCGACGCGCAGGACCGGTTCTCGCAATTGCTGGCGGGCGGCATGGTCGTGACGATCTTCTTCTACATTGCGATCAACCTGATGATGGTGATGGGCCTCGCCCCGGTGGTCGGGATCCCGCTGCCCTTCATGAGCCACGGCGGATCGTCCATGCTGACGAACATGATCTGCATCGGCGTGCTGATGATGATCCACCGCTGGAACCGCAGCGGCCCAAGGCGGATGCGCTAGGGTTCGACCAGCCGCAGTTTAAGTGCCTTCACTGTCGCACCCACCCGGTCGGCCGTATCGAACTTCGAGTAGATACGCTGTGTGTAGGTACGCACGGTCTCGGGCGAGATCGACAGGATTGCGCAGATGTCCACGGTCGATTTGCCGCGGACGATCCATTGTAGCACCTCGGTCTCTCTTTCGGAGAGCGTTGGTGCCTTTTGTTCGCGATCAAGCAGGACGCACAGCCGCTGGTGCGCGATCTGGTGGATCAGCCGTACATCGAGCAACAGCATCCTGTCGCCTTCCCGATCCATCGGGCGACCGAAATCACATGAGGCATAGGCATTGCGGGAGTGCGGACCGTAAAGCGGCAGGCCGAAGCCATGCACCAGCCCGTGCGCCTGCATCGCCTCGGCGTAACGACTGGTCCCTTCGAGTTCGGCGCATGCAGCCAGCGCCTCGCGCCAATAGGTGAGCCGAGCCATCTTGAAGGTGTAAGTCGGGATAGGGTCGATCATCCGCAATCCTGTGTCCCGATAAAGGGCCAGCCATGCGGCGGGAAAACCTTCCGCGTAGATCATGGTGTTATCGGAGGTCGGACCATCGAAAACGGGCGTGAAATGGTAGCTCTGCCGGATGATGCCGCGTTCTGACGACCAAGCGCGAACCGTCGCCAGGACCTCGGCGATGTCCTCCATGGCCTCGATCCGGCCATGAATTTCAGCATTGCCTGTCAGATGCGGCTCCGTTTGTCCCCCGATTGCGGGACTTGTTGAATAGCTCCAACAATCATAAACCAATCGGCCCTGCGGGTGAAGTTCAAGGCCCCAGTGCGAGGCATGGACCGCTGTGCAGTCCGGGCGCTTGCAAACCATGACCGGAATTCTTTCGCGAGTAGAATGCCTTGCAGCAATCGCAGAAGGTGCGCGAGCACTTGCCGCTACAAGAAGTATGAAGACCACCATTCGAAATATCGCCCTGCGAGCGCGTGATGCGGTGCGCCGCGGCAAGCAGAAGCGTCGCCTCGACCGGTTGAGCGATGATGCCTCGCGCCTGGCCGTCCTGCTGACCGAGCACGGCACCGAGCACGTGCCCCTGCGGGTGCGTGACATTCACCTCCTTGCCGATATTCGTCAGGGCGATGTGCTCAAGGCGTTGAAAGAACTGCAGGACGGGGGCTTCATCCGCGTCGAAGAGGAAATGCACGATCCGCTCGCTTCGCGCATTCGCATGGACGGCTGAGAGCCGTCCGCCAATAACCCCCTTGTCATTTCGGCGAGGCTGACTAAATGCAGCGCCTCCCGCGAATCGCCGAAGGCATTCCGGGCCTGCGGAGTACCGCCCGTGTGGACGCATAGCTCAGTTGGTAGAGCAGCTGACTCTTAATCAGCGGGTCCTAGGTTCGAGCCCTAGTGCGTCCACCACCTTTTCAAGCACTTAGCTCTAGTTTGCTTTCGACCTGAAATGCCGTAGCAACCACATAGCAACCACCGTGCAGAGTAATGCAGCGCA
Organism: Alteriqipengyuania flavescens; assembly: GCF_030406725.1. NCBI lineage: Bacteria > Pseudomonadati > Pseudomonadota > Alphaproteobacteria > Sphingomonadales > Erythrobacteraceae > Pseudoblastomonas > Pseudoblastomonas flavescens. The sequence continues at coordinate 2,327,892 of NZ_CP129107.1, forward strand.
TTACCGATATGGGTGGAATTGTGTTTGCAGGAGACGGCCAGTGCAGATCCAAAACCTTCCCACGCTACTCGAAATGATCAATCAGCTGATCGACCAATGCCAATCGACTGCGCCTGAAAAGCTCAGCATTGTGACGGGACCCAGGGAGGCCGACGTCGAGAACTTGTTGGAGTTTGGCGTCTATCCGCCAACTGATCGGACGTCTGTGCCGCGGCGAGCCCTCCTCGCCATTGGCCAAACGCTGGGGGCTGTCGGCGGCATCGATCTTATGAAGCAGGTCTTCGATGCTTATAAAGCCAAGCATGGGCCTCGACGTGCCGCTAAACTGAGCAAGCGTTGGGACACTGCGGCCGGCATCTGGTACGACTGAGGCATCTCCAGATTGAGCGGGTAATTTTGGCGTTTTGCAAAATGTGGCCTTTGCACACTTTGGCCACTTTACGCGCCTGCCAGAGCGTGGTTTGCGTTCCCACGTGTCCCCCGTCAGCACCTATGGCACAGGATTGAGGTTGTGATTTAAGGAGGATTTGGGCTTCGTCGTAGTGACGAAGGAACGAAGATGAAGCCCAAATCCTCAAGATCCAAAAAGCCTGCCGAGCAGGTGGTCAAGGACATCCGCCGCAAGACCCGTCGACATTTTTCTGCCGAAGACAAGATCCGGATTGTGCTCGATGGTCTACGAGGCGATGACTCCATCGCCGAGCTTTGCCGCAGGGAAGGCATCGCCCAGAGCTTGTATTACACTTGGTCCAAGGAGTTCATGGAAGCGGGCAAGCGCCGTCTGGCTGGCGATACGGCTCGTGCCGCGACGACCGACGAGGTGAAGGACCTGCGCCGCGAGGCACGCGATCTGAAGGAGTGTGTGGCTGACCTCACTTTGGAGAACCGGCTGCTCAAAAAAAGCATGATCGCGGATGGGGGAGACGAAGAAGGAGATATCCCGCATCCGAGAAGCTGGAGATCATCAAGATCGTCGAGCAGTCGCATCTGCCCGCCAAGCGCACGTTGGATCAGCTGGGCGTGGCACGGCGAACCTTCTACCGCTGGTATGATCGTTACCTTGAAGGCGGGCCGGAGGCACTGGCAGACAGGCCATCAGCGCCGAGCCGGGTGTGGAACCGCATCGGCGACGATATCCAGGACCAGATCGTCGAGATGGCGCTGGAGCATAGCGAGCTATCCCCCCGCGAACTGGCAGTACGCTTCACCGATGAGAAGCGCTACTTCGTCTCCGAGGCCACGGTCTACCGGCTGCTCAAGGCCCATGATCTGATCACCTCCTGAGCTTGTCGAAGGGCCGGCCTACACCGTGATCAAGGCAGCTGATCAGTTCCACACCCAGACAACACGTCCGAACGAGGTGTGGCAGACCGACTTCACCTACTTCAAGATCATCGGATGGGGCTGGGTCTATCTCTCGACCGTGCTTGACGATTACTCGCGCTACATCATCGCTTGGAAGTTGTGCACGACGATGAAGGCCGAGGACGTCACCGAGACGCTCGACATGGCGCTGGAAGCCTCAGGCTGCGACCATGCCAACGTGCTGCACAGGCCGCGCCTTCTCAGCGACAACGGCCCGAGTTACATCGCCGGAGAGCTGGCCGAATACATCGAGGCGAACAAGATGAGCCATGTGCGCGGCGCACCCTTCCATCCGCAGACCCAGGGCAAGATCGAACGCTGGCACCAGACGCTCAAGAACCGCGTGTTGCTGGAGAACTACTTCCTGCCCGGAGATCTCGAACAGCAGATCGAGGCCTTCGTCGAGCACTACAACCACCAGCGCTATCACGAGAGCCTCGACAACGTGACGCCCGCCGATGCCTACTTCGGCAGGGCGCCTGCCATCATCAAGCGAAGAGAAAGGATCAAACGACAGACACTCGAACATCGGCGCTTGCAACACCGCAAGCTCGCCGCCTAAATATCAACCCCAGACGAGGCCCACACTCCGCAAGCCTACACCGCGAGTTGTGCCAAATGTTCTGACGACAGACAGATCAGCGCGGCGGGACTATTGATCTCGAACAGGCTCTTGCCACCCAAGGCCCAGCGACTTCTGCAGCGCAATCCACGACAGCGTAAGGGCGCCTCTTGCCCGGACGAGGTCTCCTGAGGCCTGCTGCTGTTCTCGCAGGGCCCGGTTGAGGTCAGCCTTCGAGATCGCTCCTGCGGCAAAACGTTGGCGGTTCAGGTCTGCCGCGACGTCAGCCTGCTTCTTGATTTGCATACTGGCAGCGAGCGCAACACGCTGCTGGCCGAAGCGAGCCAAGGCACGTTCGGCGTCTTGCAGTGCCAGAAGCACCGTCTGCTGGTAATTGGCGACTGCTTCGTTGCGCGCTGCCCCGGCTTGGTCGATCGCAGCGTCTACCCTGCCGAAATCCAGAAAATTCCATTGGAGGCGCGGGATCGCGAGTGCGGAGAATTCGCCGACATCGACAACGTCGTCCAACGAGGATCCGCCGAGGCCCAGGATCCCTGTGAAGGACAATTTCGGGAACCGCGCCGCCTCGGCCACCCCGATCCGCGCCGTCGACGCGGCAAGAGACCGTTCGGCCGCCCTTATGTCAGGCCGACGCGCCACCAGGCTTGCCGGATCGCCGATCGCGACCTGCTCTGGCGGCATGGGAATGGAATGTGCAGTCGTGAGCGCTGCATCAACTGATCCCGGCACTTGTCCCGTCAGTATAGCGAGTGCATCAGACAGGACTGCGATATCCGCTTCAGCTTCGGCAAGTTGTGACCTGAGCATCTCCAGTTCGGCATTCGCGGTGCCTACCGGGAAAAGCGGCAATGCCCCTCGCTGATAGCGTTGGTATGTCAGCGCCAGGATCTCTTCCTGCAACGAAATCTGCGCCTCAAATTGCTCTGCGCGGAATTGGGCCTCCCCCAAATTGACGTAGGTGCTGGCCACTTGGGCAGTCAACTGGACCTTTGCGTCCTCTGCGTTGGCCACCGTTGCAGCAGCTTGGGCATTGCTGGCTTCAATGCGCCTGCGCGAGCCACCGGCAAACTCCAGCTCCCAGTTGGCATTAAGACCCACATTGTAGAGGCTGAGCGAATCATCGGTTTCTGCGTCGGAATTGGTTTGCTCTGACGGGGGGGGTGCCCCGCCTTGAAGGTCGAGTCCGGGAAGCCGGCCCTGCACGGTGGTGGCCTGTGCCCCAAGCGATGGCATTCGACCCGCACGGTCTTGCCTGATGGATGCCCGTGCCTGGGCAATGCGCGCCTGCGCTGCGGCGAGCGTGGGATTGCCGGACAGCGCAGCCTCCACCAGCCGCGTCAACTCGGGATCGCCGAGCAGCAGCCACCATTGAGCGACAACCGGATCAGATGCGCTCACATCACTGCCAGCGCGCACAAAGCGAGTGCCCGTGTCTGCTGACAGAACTTCCGGGGGGCCTGCATAATCAGGCCCTGCCGTGCATCCAGCTAGCAAGGCGATAATGACAAGCGGAGGTAGCAAGTGGCGCATAATCTCGGGCTCAGTGCATCGAAAGGGAGACATTTTCCGGAAGCGGCTTGAGGAACAGAACAAGCGGGACCGTCGCGAGTGTGAGAAGTCCCATCACCAGAAAGACATCATTGTAGGTCATGATGAACGCTTCGCGCTGGAGAGTGCCGCCGAGTGCCGCCATCGCTCGTTTCATATCGCCCAAGCTTCGCGCCAGTCCGTCGAGATAGGTCTGCAGCGAAACGCTGTTCGCATTCAGCGTTTCTTCCATGCGCCTCGTATGGTGCCAAATTCGCTGGTCCTGGAACGAAGCGAGGGCCGAGAGGGCGAATGATCCGCCAAGATTGCGGGCCGCGTTGAAAATGCCCGAGGCATCGCCCGCGTCTTCCTTGGCCACCGACGCAACCGTTGCCTGATTCAGGAACATCATCGCAAGTATCATTCCGGCCCCGCGGATAAGCTGACTTTCAGTGAAGACAGCGCCGCCGGATTCGGCGGTCAGACTCGTGCTGACAAAGCAGCTGATCGCCATCAGCAGCATTCCGGTGCCGACGGCAATGCGGATGTCCACCTTGCGGATCATCAGGGGCAGAACCGGCATCAGGAGAAAGGCCGGGACACCCATCCAGAAGATGACCAGTCCCGTCTGAAAAGCATTATAGTCAGAGATGATCGCCAGAAACTGCGGAATGACATAGGTCGAACCATACATCACCATGCCCAGGGCGAGCGCCATGATCGCGACGCTGGCGAACTGTCGATTGAACAGGAGTTGCAACTTCAAGACTGGCTTGCGTGCCTTCACCTGTCCGTAAATCAAACAGGCAAAGCCGATAATGGTCACCACCGTTAGCCAGCGAATGAGTGAGGACTCGAACCATTCCTCACGGTGCCCTTCCTCGAGTACAACAGTCAGACCGCCCAGTCCGAGGATCAGCCCGAGAATGCCAGCCCAATCGGCGTCCGTGAGATATTCCCACTTGGGCTTCTCGTGAGGCAGCCCGATAAACAGCAAAAGCAGCAGGATTGCGCAGACTGGCACATTGACGAAAAAGGCATAGTGCCAGCTCAGGTTCTCGGTCAGCCAGCCGCCGATCAATGGCCCCATCACGGGGCCAAGAACCACAGTCATGCCGAACAGGGCCATTCCGATTGGCTGTTGGTGCGGCGGCAATCGCTTAGCCACAATAGTCATTGCGGTCGGAATGAGGACTCCGCCCGTGAATCCCTGACCCGTGCGGCCGATGATCATGGTCGTAAGGTCGGTTGCAATCCCGCATAGCACCGAAAAGGCGGTGAACGCGCTGACCGCGATGATGAGGAGGGTTCGCAGACCGAACAGCCGTTCGAGCCAAGCGCTCAGCGGAATGACGACGATTTCAGCAACGAGAAATGACGTAGCAATCCAGGTGCCTTCGGCGCCTGTGGCACCGATCTCGCCCTGAATGACGGGGAGTGCGGAATTGACGATTGATATGTCCAGCGTCGCGAGCATGGCGCCAAGCGCGCCCGCGGCCACAGCGACCCAGGCGGTAGCGTCTGCGTTCTTTCGGCCCCCGGCCGGCCCGATCGAAGTGTCCTGCGCTGCCAGTATCTCGGTCATTGAGTCCGACTCGAGATCTCTTCCAATTCGCCGGCAGCATTCCGGGTGTCGACCGTAGCCACTACCGACATGCCGGGAACGAGCAGACGCCGCACTTCAGGGGGAGCATTGATAGCGATGCGGACGGGTATCCGTTGAACGATCTTGGTAAAGTTGCCGGTGGCATTTTCGGGGGGGAGGATGGAAAATTCCGCGCCCGTTCCCGGCGATATGCTATCCACTCGTCCCGCGATCTCAAGGTCGGGCAGGGCGTCAACTTCGAGCCTGACGCTTTGGCCGGCCCGGATCAGGCCGACCTGCGTTTCCTTGAAGTTTGCCGTCACGTAGATCGCCCTCACCGGAACCACCGTCATCAAACGTTGACCCGGTTGCACGAACTGGCCCACCCTCACCGAGAGATCGCCGACGCGGCCGGCCTTGCTGGCGCGCAGCAAGGTCGATTCAACCGTAAGGTCGGCTGTTTCCAGCTGAGCGCGAGCAGCGTCCGCCTGCGCCTGGGTCTGGTTGATCTGCTCGAACAGGGTCCCCCGGCGCGCGGTCGCGGCAGCCACCGCCGCCTGCGCGGCGACGAGTTCGGCCCGCGCTTGCCGCGCCTGCGCCTCATACTGGTCTAGCTTTTCCCGCGGTTCGGCTCCTGTCGCGGCAAGGGGCCGATATCGCGCCACCTGGTCGTTCGCGAGGTCCAGTGCTGCGCGCGCGGCGGCGAGTTGGCCCCGCACCTGGCGAATGGCTGCATCCTGTTCGGCTACCTGAGAACGGATTGTGTCGGCACCGGCCAGGGTCGCAGCGATCTGTGCGCGCGCCTGTTGCGCTTGCGCCTGATAATCCCGCAGATCCAGTTGTACGAGGGCTCCGCCGCGAGCAACCTGCTCGTTCTCCCCCACGAAGACCTCTTCGACGTATCCCGCTACCTTGGAAGAGATAACGACGCTGTCGGCAGCGACATAGGCGTTATCGGTCGACTGCATGTACTGTCCGTAGGTTACGTGCCGGTAGTACCACCAGATCCCGCCAAGCAGCACGGCAAGACCAGCGATGATTAGCACGATGCGCAAGCCACGCCGCGATTGCGGTTTCGTTGGGGTTGTGCCCTCCTGCTCCGGTTGGTTGGAGTTATCGGTCATCTGACTCTTTCGGCAGCCTCAGTAAAAGGTGAACGCGTCTCGCGCCCTATGAGCCGTGAGTCAGATAGTAAAGGCATTTGGCAGTTTGCATTTGGGCATCCGAGGCTATCCGACTACACAGCGCTATGGATGAAAAACCAGATACCATGTCACGGTCTCAGCGTCGGCAGAAGGTCATCACCGATGATGACCGCATTCTCTATCTTATGGACGAGATCAGTCGCGGCGCGCGCAGAGTGTACGATGCGAGGGTCGCCAGGATCGGTCTCAATCAGACACAGTGGAGGATCATCGGACAACTTCTTCGCGATCCTGCCCTTACGCAGGCTGAAATCGCCAAGAAACTGGAACTGGAATCGGCGACCATCGGCCAGGCGGTTGCAGGTCTTTGCGCACGCGGGCTGATGAAAAGGCTTCGAGCTGAGACGGATCGGCGAGCGTGGCAGCTCATCCTCACGGAGCAGCTTGACGATCTGCTGCCCGAACTGAGAGGCTCCGCGGATAGGCTTCATGGTCTGCTTTGGCGCGACATTGCCGCCGACGAGAAGCAAACGTTGCAGCAGATTCTTGCAAGGGTATCGGAAAATCTGGACCAACTCCGGGCCGAGGCTGAGTAAAATCATGGCATCGCCCCCGGAAAAGCCTATCAGCAGCATCGCTCGCGCCGCGGAGATCGGCCAAATCCTAATGAGGCACGGCGCGAAGAATCTCGCCGGAGCCCTCGGATTTATTCCCTCTTCGAGCAATGTCATCGATCCTCGCGAATTTCGTCCGGCTGCAGTTGTGGCGTTCCTCCGTGACATCGGGCCAGTCGGCATAAAGCTGGGGCAACTCCTCGCCACCCAAAGCGATCTGTTTACCGAACACTGGATCACGGCATTCTCAACCCTGCACGATCAGGTGTCGTCAGTGCCCTTCGCAGATATCGAGCCCGTACTTGCTTCAAGCTGGGGTGAGGACTGGCGGAGCGACTTTGCGCAGTTCGACGAAAAGCCTTTGGCCTCTGCCTCCATAGCGCAAACCTATTCCGCCAGACTGCGGGACGGAAGCGAGGTCATCGTGAAGGTTCGGCGGCCAGGCACTGCCGCTCGGATGGAGGCTGATGTGCGCCTCCTTATACGCCTTGCCGGGATCGTGGAAGCACGGTCGCCGGACATCGCGCGTTACCGGCCAGTCGAGTTTCTGCGGACCTTCGGCCGCAATCTTGCCTGGGAGATGGACCTCGCTGCGGAATCCCGAGCCTGCGAGCGGATCGGCGCATATCTCGATACCATCGGCGTCAGGACCCCGGCCATCCATTGGGAACTGACCGGGCTGCGGGTGAACGTTCAGGAACGCCTGTACGGCAGGCCCGCGTCTTCGCTGGGCAGCCCATCGGGCGACCCGCGGGTGGCGGCTTTCGCTAAAAGCTATGCCAACGCTGTCCTGCGGATGATCATCCTGAACGGCGAATTTCACGGCGACCCCCATCCCGGCAATGTTTTCCTGATCGGCGAGCACGATGTCGGCTTCATCGACTTCGGATCGGTCGGGACGCTCACCAAGGCCAGGCGCGACGAGATCGTCCGCCTCGTGCTTGCGATTGCTGGTGAGGAAACCAGCGATGTCGCGGATGTCCTACTCGCATGGGCGGGGGAGCCGAAGGTGGATCGCAATGCGCTCGCGGTGGATCTGGATCAGTTGATCGGAGAGTTCAGGGGGACCGTGCTATCTGGCATCGAGTTCTCGCAGATTTTTTCCCGCGTTTTCGATCTGTTGCGGGATTATCGACTGGTTCTGCCACCCGATCTAGCCATTCTTCTGCGTACCTTGTTGACTGCAGAGGGCTTCGTCCGATCGCTGGCACCGGACTACAACATCGCCGAAGAGACCCGGCCGATCATGACGGAGCTTCTCGCCGAGCGGTTCTCGCTCGGCAGCGCTCGGTCGGGTTTGAAGAGACTTCGCGGTCAGCTGCTGGGGTTGTCGGCGTCCTTGCCCGACATACTTGCCACTGCGAACTCGATCGCAAAGTCAGGATATGTGCCGGTTCAGCTCGATCCGCTCAGTATCGAGCAGCTCGCTGGACTTCGCAATGAGCGTCAGTCCTTGAAAGGCCCTCTAGCTGCCGCATTGATCATAGCTAGCGCGTTGCTTGTCGATCAATCCTGGCTTCTGGCTGGCGGCGCGCTTGTGATTGCTGGGGTGGTGCTCATCCTAAAGTCATAATGAAGGAGCAACTTAATTCGTGCACGGTCACGATACGGCAAAGCCGAACTTAACGAGGATTTCATGCGCCTCACTTCAGCGACCAAGACGCGTCGCGAAGAAAATTTTTCGACCTATTGCGATTGAAGGCTTATGTTCCTCAATCAGACGAAACTTTGGAACAGCAGCTTTCAGGTTTGTCCTCGCCTGACTTTATGACTGCTATTAGGGCGCAAAGCCGTCGAAAATTTGTCGCCCATCGTCGCAAATTAATCACGGAAATTCAGAGTTGCTCAACTTTTGGGTTGGTTAAAGGAACCTATCGTTAGGCGACGGATTCAATGAGCAATCCGAAACTTTGCGCTCGTTGCGTGGTGTTCCTAATACTCCTCCGCCATCATGACAGTTAACAAGCGCACCGTCGTCTCAGGATCAGCAGGGTCATCCGAGCCATGCTTCATGTCCGCAGTGTAGTAGTCGATCTTCCATAATAGATCGGCGCCAAACAGCTCCAAGTCGCCAAAGTCCCGTTCTCCGTGAGGGTCATTATCCTCATCAAAACCGTTGTATTCAGCAAGCTTAGCCAGCAGTTCTGAAGGGCAAAAGCCGCTCAGTGACCGCACCCCTTTTGTAATCATGATGGCGCCGCCTCGTCCGTCCCGCCGGAGCCTATCATTTAGCTGCGCAATCATTTCTGCACGCGGCACTTGGACATAGCTATCCTGTTCGTTGGTCACCACCATACTCCTCCTTGCTTAAATGGTTTGTCGATCAGGCCTATCCTGCCTGGTCACTCTGCGCTGAGCGCAGGAGCTCATTCATCCGCCAACTTGCGGGTGCGCCTAAATTTTTCTGGTTGAAAGGCAGCCTCCCAGCCGTGCGTCTCATATTTCGAGGAGTCCAAAAGACCCTCAGCGCAGGCTCTCCACAGCACGGTGTCTATAGTCGCGATCCTGTAGCCAGACTGTCTTGCCAACCGTCGGCATAACTTTGCCGTGGTGGTTTTGTCGCGGCGCGCCAAGCGCTCCATGTGGACATCTGGTTTAGCGTGGTCGCCGCCTAAGTTCTTGTACAGATGGTATGATGTAACAGGACCTATCCAAGGCAGGGTCCGCAGGTAAGCCAGCTTGTCGGCATCCTGCCTGTATGCTGCAAACAACGCGGTTCGGTTTTGCCAAATATAGTCGATCCCCGCGCACTTGCCTTCGTGGCCATAAACGCTCGATGCAGTGCCCCCTGCCCTCAACGCCGCCATACATTTATGGAAGATTGGAGTAGCAATACTGTTGCGGAAGCCCGAGTTGCAGATGACGTAAACGGCCTCTGAAGCAAACGCTTCGGCATCAGCTGGCTCTGCTATCGTCTTTGACCAGTCGATACTTGGGCCATACCCTGCCTGCCTGAGGGCGGTTTCAAGGGCTTTAAAGCGCCTCAGCGTAATCATAGCAGCTGCACCAGTTTGCGCTGGGCCTCCCGGTCGCCTTCAATATATCGTTCAGTTGTGGTGAGCGCGCTATGGCCAGCTAGCTCCTGCACGTCCCGTAAACACCCACCTACCTGCGCAACCAGGCGCGCGGAGTTTGTGATGAATGTGCGGCGTCCTGAGTGTGAGGAACACCCCGTAAGCCCTACCTGGGCGTACAGCGCGGTAAACCAGTTGACGACGCTTCCAGCGGTCAGGTGCCCACCCTTCTGCGACAGCAGTACAGGGGCGTGCCTTGGTCTTCCTGCCATCAGCCAGCTTTTCCTGAGCGCTGCCTTCAAGTCAGGATGTAGGGGTATCCTCCTGGCGCGGCCATTCTTGGCAATGGTGCCAGCGACAGCAATAGAGTCTGCAATGCCGCCGCTGGCACCTGTCACCATATACCAATCAAGCCCTGCAATTTCGCATGCTCGTAAGCCTGCCTTAAAGCTGAGCAGAAGGATGACGGTGTCGCGTTGAGCCTGTCGACGGGTTGCAACATGCGATAGCAGTAGCTGTAGATCGGTTGCCTCCAGTATCTTTGCCGGTCCGGTCACCACACTGCCTGCTGTAGCCGCGCAAATGTTTGCGCTCCTACATAATACCACGCTAAAAATAATATCGCAAATTCAATATGTTATGGATCTTTTTAATGGCGCCGGGGCGGAGAAATTCATCTCCGCCCCAGTCGCAATCAATGCCTAAGGCGCATCAGTCATTTACGCACAGGAGGCCCCCGAACGACCGCCGGTTTCCAATCTGGCGACCTTCGTCTGCGTGTCCGGGCCCAAAATGCGCGCTCGTCGAATGGCTCGACTGGATCACGGTCAGCCAATAGGGATGCCTGCTTGCGTGCCGCCCACTTCTTCGCTCTTTCCTTGCAGTCGCTGATGATACCGGCACCTTCACCAACACCGCCAACGTTTGAGCCAAAGAGCGTCTCAGCGTAGAGCTCATGTATGCGCAGGGCGATCCCCGGACGATAGCCCTTTACCGTGGACCTGAATCGGAATTTATCCGACCCTTTCCTTGGCCATCGCAACTTGGCATCGTGAGGCAGTTTTAGCGCATAAGCCGCTGCGTACGACGGACAACCAAACCGGGCACCAAGCCTCTTGATTACGACAGGCTTTGCGCCAAGGGTTGAGGTCCATGCAGCATTCACGCGGGTCCCGTTTCCACTCAACGCTTTCTTCATGGCTGCAGTCGTCAGAGGCTTAGTGCCTGCGGGATTCCAGCCAATCATGTGCACATGAGCATGCAGAGTTACACCATTGCCTTGCGGTGACCAGTTGGTCACCGCCTGCACTTCAACAACGTAAAAGCCGTACAGCTGGACCGCTTGCATCGCTCGGAAGGCTTTTAGGCGCAACCTCTGCAGAGGAAGGTCAGGTGCTTCTATCGGCATTATCCCTTCGTCCGCCAAGAGGGTTATGTGAAAGAACTCCGGATCACTGTCTGCCGCAAGCTTGCGGATTTCCTTGGCTACATATTTGGCCAACTTACATCTGGCGGGGATGTGCGAGTTCCGCATCTTCCCTGCCCAAGCTTCATACCCGGACAAGGCGCGGTAACGCCTTCGATCAAACTCGCTCATATTCATAGAGTCAATCTGCCGGTCTAGGCGCCGCTGATAGCTTCGACTGCTCATCTTGATCCGCGCCTTACTGTGCGCCCGAGTTTTGGGTTTGTCGTACGGGATCCTCATTTCTGGTCTCCCAATTCAGAATGCACATGAGGGGTGTTATGCCTACTACATGCGCGGGTGGCTGAAATTGCACTCGTGCTCGCGCGCTCCTGCTCACAAACCCAAGACTCAATTGCAGCGCTTGAGTAGCGGACACTTCTCCCAAATTTCAGGAAGTGCGGGCCCTCCCCGCGCAGCCTCCAACCCTGCAAAGTACGCACCGACAAGTTCAGTCGATCCGCTACTTCAATCTCTGTCCAGCAGCGCTCCGTTGCGCTCTTTCCATCCATGGTCATGAAAATCACCTTTCGGTTTTCATTGCCGCGCAGGACAATCCCTACGTTAGGCGGCCAGGATTTACAGAGACGCGGATCAGCACAGGCTGCAGGCCAAATTTGACAACTTGCCGTCGATATCTGGAGAGTAAAAATCCGGCCTAAACTGTTCAAAACGGAGCAAAAAATTCCGAACGCAAAAATGCCCTCAAACATACTTGCTAACGGGACGCCAAAATGTCACACGGCCTATTGGGACTCTTGCACGTCACGTGACAATCTCGGGTCACAGTGTGAAAAAAATGCGTTTTAATTTTTTTATGGAGACCTGTTTTGGATAGGATTTATCGCCCGGGTGCCCGTTCCAAATTCAAGGCGTGGAGAAGATATTTGGTCAGCCTGGCAACTGCCGCCACTACCAAGCGTGAGTCCCGGGTGGACACGTCTATGATAAATAGAAAGCGAGCCCAAAACGTCCTCAAGCGTGAGGCGTATGGATACTACTGCGCGCTGTTGGAAGCCGGCGAAATGGACCCACTCAGGGAGTATGTGAAGAAGCGTGACGGGACGCGGTGGGATGTGAAGGGCGGCGACGATGAGGGCGCCCAATGGGTTTGTCGCTTATTTGCACAAGCTGATGAAAGCGACGACGCCCGGAAGAGACGCAGCCGCTTTTCAATGGAAATGGAGCTAGCCAAGGCTAACGATATCCACCCGGACCTCTACTTGGGCTTCCTGCACGAGGCTGGGCCTGGCCAGTTGATTGAGGCCAAACTGAAGAAGAAAAACAAGGTTTACCGGTGGGCTGACCCATACCGGCGCCCTGACTCTCCCCTACTCAAGGGTTAGCGCACTTTGGCGCAACGCAGGGCAAGGTGGCGAAAAGTATGGTATGCCATGTTCGTCCCTCCCCCTCCCCACCCTCCAGCGCGCCGCGGTAAAGGGCATGTACCAGGCAGTTCCTTCGAGCGCCCCATTGGTCCTGGTTGGCTCTGAGGTTTAAGGGCACCGGCGCCGTGGGGTGCTAGCGCCCAGATTGCCTTGCGCAATCGCTCAGGCCCTCTCCTCCCATACCAGGTCGAGCCGAGAACTCTGCAGGTGGTGCGGCATAACATGCGCCACACCTGTCAGCTTCCGTCCGTTTTGCTGATGACGCACCCTGATCTGTCGTATCCAAGGCTGCTCAGCTTGAAAGGCAGTGTCCAGGTATGCTCCATGTCCGGCCGGGACCGTGAGCTCTTGCCACGGCGTGGCTTCCATCGATGGGCCAGGAACCTGCGCCCGCTCAAACAATTGGCGCCACTCCAAAGTCGTTACTCCCGGTCCAGGGTTAGCAAGATAAAGCCGTGCAAGACAGTGTGCCTGATCGTGGCGGACATGCAGTTCCACATGTTTGCATGTGGCCGGCAACTCCACCGGGCCAGCACCCCTTGCCTCTTCTCGCTCACACCGCATGTGCTCCTCGAAAAGCCTCCATGCTGAGGCGAGAGAGGTAGAGCGCGCGTGGAGGCGCAGGTAAAAGTTTACCAGGCGCACGTGCACGCCGTCACGGCCAAGCGGCCCTGTGTAGGGTGGGAGGAAGGGATCGCCGTCGCCGATGGCTCTAGCGTTACCGATGATGAGGGTGCAATTCCCATGCTGCCGCTTTAAATCAAGCGCGCGCTCCACTGCCGCCTGAAACCCAGGACGTATTTCGCTCGATCCACAGAAGGCCGGCGCAAACTCAGAGTCCCCGTATAGTCCCGCCAGCGTGTATTGCTCCTGTGACACCAGCGCCTCAGCAAGGGGCCAAATTGTGTCCTGAGCATAAGCACTTGCCTCAGCGGAGCCCGGTCGGAGACGCTGATAGATTACACATGGGTAGTCGGTGTCAGCCAATGCACAGGCTCCTTCAATTACGGAAGCCAGGCCGCACAAGGATGACCCTTACGCGAGTCTCATGGGCAGTATGTAGGCTGCGCCATGATGCGAGCTAGGTTTCATATACTAGCAATGAGCAGGCGCGAGAGCAATTCATGCTTTAGGCCGCAGACCTCTTTTGCATTGCCCTTTGGCTAACGAAGCATGGCCTTCTTCAGTGCATGAGGCGCCCGCCCAGAAGACCCGGAAACACCGCCAACAATTTTGTGCGGCGACTTGGCGGATCATTCTCGAAAGCTACCGCGAAGCAGACTATTACTCGTCCATGTCAGGATCGCAGCATGGCAGCAAAGCGCCCCATCCCGGTCATTCGCGTGGTCGCGGTTATCGCCCGAAAGCTGTCGTTGGTTCAGGCGAGGCTACATTGCATCTACGCGCCTCAACTCAGTCATTTCGGTATCCGGACGCTATGCTTGATCTGACGGGGGATTACGCTTTGCCAGCATTGAAGTGCCTCGGCTCGCTTCGATACAAAGAGCCGTCAGGCACATTGCGATTCCGCCGATCAAATGACTTGGTCTGCGAGCTTGGCGAAAAAGGTGTGCCGCGGAGGGTTGAGTAATGGCTTGGGCTAGATGAAACCTGAGTCCCTCGGTATCCGATGTCTAAGAACGAACAGGCTGCGACGCCACGTGCGGTCCTTCAGTATTTTAGCAAGCTGAATGGGTTTGAGGTTAGAACCGATAGGAAGTTGCGGCCCCGATAGCTCGTGGTTCGGACCTGAAGGTATTGTACCCGATGAACCCATAGCCCGAGACGGCGTAGTCGCGATTGGTCAAATTCCGCCCCCAAAGGGCGATTTCCAGCCCCGATTTGTCAAGATAGAGGCTCGCATTGGCTGCCAGTGTGAGCACATCGGCCTGGCTGCGCTCCTGCAGACCAGCGGGGTCGAGATAGAAGCGGCTTCGGAAGTTGGCATTCGCGCCAAGCGCGATGCGGCTGTCAGCACCCAGCCGCGTTTCGTAGCGCACGCGGGCGTTGGCGGAGAATTTTGGCGCGAAGGGCAGGGGATTTCCGTCGTGGAGTTCAGCGTTTCCGCCAATAGCGCTGTCCTGACGAATGCTGGTGTGGTTCCACACGCCCGCCAGGTCCAGTTCCATGCCTTGCACCGGCCTCCAGCCGAGCTGCGCCTCGATCCCGTACGAAACGGCAGCATCGAGGTTGGAAAGCGAATTTGAGACGATGCTCGAACCGTCCGGAATCGCGAATTCGACGAAGATCCGGGCTTGAGGATCGTCGTAATCGTTCGCGAACGCCGCCAAGGCATAAGTTACGCTGCCCCAAGCCTTCCCTTTCACGCCCGCTTCCAGCGTGGTCACCGTCTCGGCGGCGAAGAGACCTTCGTCGGCATAATGAAGGGCGTTGTTTGCCACTTCGCCGTTGAAGCCACCCGACTTGTATCCGTTTGACAGCGCCAGATAGAGGTTCGCCGCCTCGAGCGCATAGCTCAAGGAGGCGTTGCCCGTGACGCGGGTGGTGTCGATCCTGTTGGCTCCGCGTGCCGGCCCCAGACCGTCGCGATTGTTGAAGTCGATCACACTGTCGCGGAAGACATGAAGGCCCTGCCCCTCGCCCTCGATGACTTCATGCGTCAAACGCAGGCCTGCGGTCAGACTGAGCCGGTCTATCAGCTCGACCTCGTTGTAGGTGAAGGCTGCAAGCGACACGCGCTCCTGCTCGATATCGGTCACCAGCGTGGAAACCGGCGCGCTGCTGGCCGGAACCGGACCGACCCGGCCCGGGGCTCCGACATAATCGCATGAACCCACGAGCGTCTGCCGGTCGAGATCGCCGCACCAGATGGTGTAACGCTGGCCGAAGTCCTCGATCGCGGCGGTCAGCCCCAGCAGGGCCGAGCCGCTTTCGAACCGGCGGCTGACGCGCACCTCATTCGAGAATTGGGCGAAGTCGCGCGCGTAGGATAGGTTGGCGTTGAGTGAAGGCATGCCGAAGGGCGCTGCGGTTCCATCGAAATCGAAGCCGTAGTTCTGCCGATAACCCTCGAAGGCGGTGAGCGAAAATAGGTCCCAGTCGCCCAGATGCATTTCGTATTCGGCAGAGGCACCATAGAAGAAATTGTCGCTGTCCTGAATGCCGTCGCCAGCCGATTCAATCTGATGCCGATCAAGCGATAGCGCGCTGTTGCGCGGCATCGGATTGATGCCGCTGTCCTGTTCGAAATGTCCCCGCAGGAGAAGGCTGGCCGCCCCCCGGTCCAGGAGGGTCGAGAGACGGACGCCGAACTCCTCGGCCGCGCCGCCTGCTTCGGCCGGTCCCGCTACATTTTCGAATACGGGGGAGCGGCTGACAAATGTGGTCGCGAGGCGGGCATGGATGCCTTCGCCAACGCGCCCGCCGATCGCGGCGTCCACGTCGAAGCGGTCGAAACTTCCATAGCCGAGGCGGATATAGCTGGCGTGCTCGGCATCAGGACGGCGGCTGATGAGGTTGAGCGCGCCTGCCGACGCGTTGCGACCGTAAAGTGTGCCCTGGGGGCCCTTGAGGACCTCGACCCGTTCGAGATCGTAGAGCAATGCGCCGGTCTGGACATTGGTCGCGAGGAACACGCCGTCGGCATAGACTGCTGCCGCTGTGGGCGTCAGCGCCTGGTGATCGACAGCACCAATGCCGCGGATCTGGAAAGCTACTTGCGTACCATTCGCCACCGCGGCTTCGACACCTGGCAAAAGCACGGCGAGATCTTCTGCGCCGACAAAGCCTTGCGCGCTCTCCAGCGCCCGTTCGTCGAGTACGATCACCGACCCTGCAACGCGTTCAACCGATAGCGGTTGCCGCGTGGCGGTGACCACGATGGCCTCGCCACTATCGTCGTGATCGGCAGGACCATCCTGAGCCATTACCACGCCGGGCACGGCATATGCGACCAGCGACAGCGCCGTAAAACAGCTAGATTTCATAGGGGCCTTTACAGTTTCGACAAGCGTCCGCGCAGCAAGGGGGGGGGGAGGCGACAGACAGCGGAGCCGCCGTGGAGACGTTTCGCTGCTTAAGAAACGAAGGAAGCGCGAATTTCCACAGCTGCGAGCAGAATTTCACAAAACTCAGTGTCGGTTTGTGCAGGCCTGTTTACCAAAAGCCGACTTTCGCAAATCGGCCCAGAAGCATCCATACTCGGCGTTCTCTCATCGGCCAATCACGGCCGAGGAGATGAACCATGGGATACTCTCGATTTGACACCGCCATTCAGGCTCGCCCGGCATGGAACGCCGGCAAGAACGTCGGCACCAAGCGACCGCTGACGCAGAAGCAGATTTGGGCAATCCGCTTTCACCTAGATCGCGAAGGGCGGCTGCGGGACAAGGCGCTCTTCGACCTCGCAATCGACAGCAAGCTGCGCGGCTGCGACCTGGTGAAGATCAAGATCGGTGATGTGGTGGCCGGCGCCGAAGTTCGGCACCGAGCGATCGTGATCCAGCAAAAGACCAATCGCCCTGTCCAGTTCGAGCTTACCGCGGATGTCCGTGCGACGTTGATCGCTTGGCTCGAGCGCCGAGGAGGTTCGACGCATGAATATCTGTTTCCGAGCCGCATTGATCATCATAGCCACATGAGCACGCGCCAATATGCCCGCCTGGTCGATGAATGGGTGACGGCCATTGGCCTGCGCAAGGCCGAGTACGGCACGCACTCACTGCGGCGGACCAAAGCTGCGATGATCTACCGGGCCACTGGCAACATCCGGGCAATTCAAATCCTGCTCGGTCACACCAAGATCGAAAACACGGTTCGATATCTCGGCGTAGATGTGGAGGACGCCTTATTGCTGGCAGAGCGGACGGAGATCTGATTTCCCAAGCGGCCGGCTGAAGATTTCGGTCGGCCGCTTTTAGCTAAATACCAGAGTGCAATGATTGACCGACTTGGGGTGGCAAGCCGACAGTCCGCAGTTAGCTCAAGGCGTGGCTTGATCGGGCGTACAATTGGTACAGCGCTCCTAATACCCGCCTTCGCCTACTTCGATACGGCGGAGCACTATGCTCTCGCTTTCGTACTCCTTACTGCCCATACGCCCGCGGCAATCACAGCAGCCAACGTTCCGGCGGTTGCCCAGGGGTGCCGGCCAGCGGCGGTGGTAACGGTGAAATGCCTGCCATGCTGTTGGCCTTCGACATCCCCATCATTGCCTTGTGGTTCGTAGAGATTGCCTTGTTGCTCGGGTATCGGTTTCTCTCTGTCGATCAGCTTGTCAGCCATTGTCGCGGCGATCCTGTCAAACAGGCGAGGAAAGGCTGCCGAACCGAAGATCTGGAACTTGCCGGCACCGCCGACGACTACGTCCCGGCGTGTATGTTGGGCGGCGTCGAGTATCGCGCGTGCCACCACTTTTGGGGCGTACACCGGCTCCGGTAGGCGCGCCTTGAAGCCTGTGGTGTTGCGGGCATGCTGCGGAAAAGGTGTGCCAATGGCGCTGGGCTGGATCAGCGTAACCGAAACGGGTTCGCCATTCATTTGCAGCTCGATCCGAAATGAATCGGTAAAACCTTTCACGGCGTGCTTCGACGCGTTGTAGGATGCGAGAATCGGCCCCGGCATATCCGAATTTATCGAGCCGACATTGATGAGCGCGCCCCCGCCCGGTCTGTCCTTGAAATGGCGCGCCGCGATCACCGAACCATATACGACGCCCCAGTAGTTGGTATCGAAGATCTTGCGGTGATCCTCCATTTCGAGGTCCAGAACCTGGGCGTAGACGCCTATGCCGGCGTTGTTCACCCAGCTGTCAAAGCCACCGAATTGCTCGATCGTCTTATCGGCCAGCCGCTGCATATCCTCTTCAGCCGAAACATCGGTGACGACATAATCCACCGTTCCGCCTTCGCTGCGAATATCAGCGCACACCTGCTTGAGTGCGCTCTCATCACGGGCAGCGAGCATGACCGTGGCACCTCGGCTTGCGGCCATCTGTGCAGTGCATAGGCCATGGCCGGACGTCGCACCGGTAATGACGATGACTTGCTCATCGAGCGGCTTTAATTTCAGCTGATTTTGCATGGCAAGACCTCCGGATTTTCAAGGGTGACAAACACTTACGAATTCCGCCCACCAAAGTTCCTCTGGAATGACGCTTCCGCCCGCAAGGCTATGATGTCCGCTTTCAGGGAGACGGCGGCGAACCTTCAATGACCGGGATTGAGGTCGTTTGCGGATCGTCGGCTTTCGCTGTCGCGGCACCCGCGAGCGGACTAACCGCTTCCGGCCCAGAAGCAGAAGGGCAGCAAAGCGCCCTAAATCTCGACCACCCTCCCATCCCAAAAGCTGCCGTTCGCTTAGGTCGTTGCAAGGGCTGCTGCTGATGACGTGCGGCCTTTCCCTTACAGAGGCAGGGCCAGAAAATTCATTTACGGCAGCGTCGCCTTGATCACAGGCCCTGTGGCCGCGTTGCCATCTATGGCCATGACTCAATGCCCGGTGCCAATGCGACGCCCGATCCTGAAGTTCTATCCGAAGTCTGGAATTGCGTTTGGCTCACGCCGCTTGTTCGCTGGGCTTCTTCATCCAGAAATAGGCTTCCTTGACGCTAGCAGCGTCGCCAAGGTCAATCAGCATTGAACGCTCGATGGTGATATCCTGCCCTTCAGCCCACGCGCGCGCCGGATGTCTTTCCGGGAGCCTGGCGGCAACATCGGCGGCAAGCTGTGGTGCGCGCTCGCGCAACGCCCCAGCCAGCAAGATACGACGATCGTCGCTCTCTGCCAGGCGATCCGCAAGGGCAATGACGGTCTCATCGCTCCCCCGAAGGCCAATACTCCAGACATGATAATCAGCGATCATCGCCGGCAGTTTGGCTACCATCGACACGGTAATGAGCGCCACCGTCACCTCTTCGAGACGCTCAAGATTGTCAAGGAGAGCGGCTGCCGCAGAGCTGCCGACCACAATCCTTTTACCCTTTTTGGACATGGTTACGACTTCGGCTCGACGATGCGCGCTGCCATGCTTGACCACGCAACTCAGCAGACGGTCCATGAGGCCAATGTCCTCGGTCACCCAAGTCAACCAGCGAGTCCTTTGATGTGCCGCCCATGGCAACATCCAGGATCACTTCCACGCCGTTGAAGCCGCCAGGAAACAATGTGGAAGGCATCAACGGCCCCCAAAAGGCTACCGCAAGCTGATGTGGCCCGGGGCCACGGCAAACTTTTGCAATGCACTCGGCTAGCGCTGGCCCACTCAAAACTTTCATCAGCTACCCCTTTTGCGGGGCACCTTACAACGCTCCGTATGTCATAACTGGCAAGAGGATCTTCCATCGCTCCTCTTGCAGCGCAAACGCGCAACTCCGCCTTCCCGACGCGACGAGAGCTCATCGATCATCGGTCGCGATTACCCGCTTTCCCTTGTTTCCGAACTTGCCCCTTCCCCACTATGGCGCCGCACCTGCTCACCAATCAAATCGGCAGCTCGCAATGCCGGATCCTTATCGAGATGAGCATACCTCAAGGTAGTCTGCACCTGGGTATGGCCGAGCAGCCGCCCGACGATAGCAAGGCTCGTACCAGAGCCCAGGGCCAGGCTTGCGGCCGTGTGCCTCAGGTCGTGTACACGAACACCTTCAAGCCCAGCTTCCGTACAAATGCGTGCCCACGGCTTGCGCAGATTCTGGATATGCTTTCCCGCCGAACGGCCTGGATAAATGTATATCTGGCCTTTGGACCTTTCATGCTGGTCACGAAGCACCACGATAGCCGCTTTCGATAGATAGATTGTTTTGGCGCCTGTCTTGCTCTCTGGGAGCGCTATGATCTGCGCATCCCAGTCCACCCACTCCCACTTGGCGCTCGCTAGCTCGCCTGACCGGGCTCCAGTAAGCAAAAGCAAATCCAGGATGCTAACAGCATGTGCCGTGATTTCGCTCCGCTCAAGGAGACGGGAGGCTGCATCCCGCACAGCAGCTATCTCATCAACACTGAGGAACCGTTGGCGCGGTTGCTCCCGGAATTTGCTTATGTGGCGGCATGGATTGGTGCCTTCCCGCAACTCCCACTCTTCCGCCAGATTCATAAGTTTGGACATCAATGCTAGGATGCGGTTGGCCTGATAGGGCGTGCTGGCCAGCCTCTTGTGAAAAGTATCGATATCGCCGCGGCGGATGTCCTCGAGCTTGTGACTGCCGAAGGCTGGCATCAGCCGGTCGTTCCAAATGGTTTGGTAGTTGCGCCTGGTGGACGGTTTTTTCAGCCCGAGGTGATCACGCTCGTATCGACGCCACACATCAGAAAGGGTCGGCGCTGATCCTAAGGCTTGGCGAGCTGCCTGCGGATCTTCGCCATTGGCAACAGCGGCCAGCTTTTTCATAGCCAGCGACCTCGCCTGCTCCGCGGTCACTGGCCCATGTATGCCAAGGCCGAGAAGGCGTTGCCTGCCCGCTCGGCCTCCATGCGTACGGTACTTTAACACGTATTTGCGCTTGCCGCTCGGCAGGACCTTGATGCCGAAGCCCGACACCTTTTCGTCCCATACGTACTGAGGTTGCCCAACCGGAATCGGCAATGATTCGACCAATGACTTCGTGATCCGCGGCATAGAGCGCTCCCTCCTGTGCGAAAGCAGCTGATGCCAAGAATTGGGTTAGCCGACAATCAAAATAGCAACCACATAGCAACCACCCCAAAACGAGATTGGAGGTATGACACAGGAAACCAACGTACCGACAGGAAGGGACTTAGCACTCTATCTCAGGGAGTTAGGGAGATGCTACGTAATCCGGGGTAAAAGGACGAATTCAGTTTTTACCCGACTCTTAATCAGCGGGTCCTAGGTTCGAACCCTAGTGCGTCCACCACCCCCTCTTCAAGCCATCGCCAGGACACTCGTCAGAACGTGGCGGACAAGATCGGCTTGCCCGCGTGCGCCCGTCTTTGCGTAAATCTTCTTGGAATAATTGCGCGCGGTTTCGACCGTCAGCCCGTGCTCGGCTGCAGCCTCGGCGATCGAAAGGCCTTGCGCCATCGACCACGCCAGTCGGGCTTCGCTGCGTGTGAGCTGGAACACCTCGACCAGCTGGTCGTGTCGATCCGCCGAGGATGTCCGGTCGCCGCGAAGATAGACGGCAGCCACAGCATCTTTCCCGGCGGTGAGCGCTTCGACGCGGTATGGCGAAACGAGAATATCTACCCAAGGGTCACGAGAAAGATTGATGGTGCGCGGCCGGGCGTCGGGGTCGGCAGCGCAGGCTGCCACGTGCCTGGTCAGTTTCCGGTCCGCTTCGGCAGAAGCCGGCATCAACCGGTCGTACGGACCGCGCCGCAACAAGCCGGATCGTGCCAGGTTCTCCCCTGCCTGCTCGTCATGCTCGACGATCCGGCATTTCGCGTCGAGCAGGATCCAGCCGAAGTTCATGCGCCGCAGCGCCTCTTCCTTCACCGAGGTCCGGCCGCGTTCCTGTTCGAGTGCTGCGAAAACCCGGACGGCCGATTTGAGGTGCGGTACCAATGCGCCGAGAAGGGCAGGAGCGCTGGAAGCTAGCGCGCTTCCCCGTACCACAAGCTCGCAAGACAAGGCGTCGTCCTGCTTCCATCCGACAATCCGGACGTCCTCTGCAAGGCCGACTTCCGGCCCCGCATATGCCCTGCCGTCACGCAAGCCTTCGGTAGGCCGGTAAGTCGGCTTAAGCTCCTTTCCGCCCAGGACAAGTGCTTCGCTACCTTCCGGAAGCAGTGCGAAGGTGGCCGTCTCCGCCCGCGTTTCGCGCTGCAAGCGGCGCAGGAATGTGCTCCACAGGGGCTGTTCGAAAACCCCCTCATGCAATGGGACAAGGAGTTCGGCCTCGCCAAGTGTAGGGATATGCATTCGCCCTCTTACACCCTCCCATTTGGGAGGTCCAGAGCGCGACGCTTTATGCCACTTGGCCGCCCCATGACCGACAGCAAAGCGCTCACCCATATCCAGCGGCTAGAGGCCGAGGCGATCCATATCATCCGCGAAGTCGCGGCGGAGGCGGACAAGCCCGTCATGTTGTATTCCGTGGGCAAGGACAGCGCGGTGATGCTGCATCTGGCGCGCAAGGCCTTCTATCCCGCGCCGCCGCCCTTCCCGCTCCTCCATGTCGACACGACGTGGAAGTTCAAGGCGATGTACGAGCTGCGCGACAAAATGGCGCGCGAGATCGGCATGGACCTCCTGGTCTATCGCAACGCCGAAGCGGTGGAGCGCGGGATCAACCCGTTCGACCATGGCCCGCTCCATACCGACATGTGGAAGACGGAGGGGCTGAAGCAGGCGCTGGACAAGTATGGCTTCGACGCGGCGTTCGGCGGTGCCCGGCGCGACGAGGAAAAGAGCCGTGCGAAGGAACGCGTTTTCTCATTTCGCACGGCCAGCCACGGGTGGGATCCGAAGAACCAGCGCCCGGAACTGTGGAACCTCTACAACGCCAAGAAGCGCAAGGGCGAGAGCATTCGCGTCTTCCCGATCAGCAACTGGACCGAACTCGACGTGTGGCAGTACATCCAGATCGAGAATATCGAGATCGTGCCGCTGTATTTCGCGGCGAAGCGACCGACCTTCGAATATGAGGGCGGCCTGTTCATGGCCGACGATATCGAGCGCCTGACCGAGGTGATGGGCAAGACGCCGGAGATTACCGAACGCTCGATCCGCTTCCGTACGCTCGGCTGTTTCCCGCTGACCGGAGCGGTGGAAAGCGAGGCATCGACACTATCCGAAGTGATTCAGGAGACGCTGCTCACCACCACCAGCGAGCGGCAGGGCCGCGTCATAGACAAGGATGCGGGCGGCGCCGGCATGGAAGTCAAGAAGCAGCAGGGGTATTTCTGATGACCGGCACGAGCTACGAGACCGACGCGCTGATTGCCGAAGATATCGATGCCTACCTGGAAACGCACCAGCACAAGACCATGCTGCGTTTCATCACCTGCGGCAGCGTGGATGATGGCAAGTCGACCCTGATCGGCCGCCTGCTCTATGACAGCAAGATGATCTTCGAAGACCAGCTCGACGCGCTGTCGAGTGATTCAAGGAAGGTCGGGACGCAGGGGCAGGAGCTTGACTTTGCCCTGCTTGTCGACGGGCTGGCGGCCGAGCGCGAACAAGGCATCACGATCGACGTCGCCTACCGGTTCTTCAACACGGAGAAACGCAAATTCATCGTCGCCGATTGCCCGGGGCATGAGCAATACACACGCAACATGGTCACCGGCGCATCCACCGCCGATCTTGCCGTCATCCTGGTGGATGCGCGCAAGGGCGTGCTGGTCCAGACGCGGCGGCATTCCTACCTTTGCCACCTGCTCGGCATCCGCAACATCGTGCTGGCGGTGAACAAGATGGATTTGGTCGAATACGGTCAGGAAACCTTCGACAAGATCGTCTCTGACTATCGCGAATTCGCCTCATCCATCGGGATCGAAGACTTCACCGCCATCCCGATCTCCGGGTTCAAGGGCGATAACATCACGTCCGCACCCAGTGCCAACACGCCATGGTACGGTGGGCCAAGCCTGGTCGAGCATCTCGAGACGGTGGAGGTACGCTCTGCTGTCGATGCGCAGAAGCCGTTCCGGATGCCGGTGCAGTGGGTCAATCGCCCCAACCTCGACTTCCGGGGCTTTGCCGGGCTGATCGCGACCGGCAGCGTGAAGCCGGGCGATGCCGTGCGCGTTCTTCCGTCCGGAAAGACCACCACCGTGAAGTCCATCGTTGCCTACGAAGGCGATCTCGACGAGGCGATAGCGGGTCAGTCCGTGACGCTTACCTTCGAAGACGAGATCGATTGTTCGCGCGGCAACGTGATCGCCGCTGCCGGCAATCCACCCCAGGTGGCGGACGGTTTCGAAGCGACCCTGACCTGGCTCAGCGACGAGGCGCTGCACGTGGGCCGGTCCTATTGGCTAAAGCTTGGCACGCAGACCGTCAGCGCGACGGTCCAGCAGCCGAAATACGAGGTCAACGTCAACACGATGGACCACCTCGCGGCGAAGACCCTCGAGCTCAATTCGATCGGCGTCGCCGAAGTTCTGACCGACAGCCCGATCGTATTCGAACCCTACACCGACAGCCGGACGCTCGGCGGATTCATCCTGATCGACAAGATGAGCAATTCCACCGTCGCGGCCGGAATGCTCAACTTCAGCCTGCGGCGCAGCCAGAATGTGCACTGGCAGGCGACCGATATCGGGAGGGAAGTCCACGCCGACCTCAAGAACCAGAAGCCGCGGGTGCTTTGGTTCACAGGACTTTCGGGCTCAGGCAAGTCGACCATCGCCAACAAGGTGGAAAAGCGGCTCAACATGATGAACCGGCACACTTTCCTATTGGATGGCGACAATATCCGCCACGGGCTGAACAAGGACCTGGGCTTCACCGAAGCGGACCGGATCGAGAATATCCGCCGCATTGGCGAGGTCGCGAAGCTGATGGCCGACGCCGGGCTGATCGTGCTGACCGCGTTCATTTCGCCGTTCCGTGCGGAGCGGCAGATGGTGCGCGACATGTTGCCGGAAGGCGAATTCATCGAAATCCATGTCGACACTCCGCTCGAAGTTGCCGAGATGCGCGACGTGAAAGGGCTGTACGCGAAGGCGCGCTCCGGCGAGCTCAAGAACTTCACCGGTATCGACAGCCCCTACGAAGCGCCGGAGAATGCCGACATTGTCGTGAACACGGTCGAGATGTCCGCCGAGGCGGCTGCCGATCACATCATCGCGCAGCTGATGCCGCTCAAGTGAACAGGGCCACGATGACCGACGCCGAACTCGCCGCCCATCTTGCTGAAGTCGCAGGCCGGATTTTGATCGAGGTCCGCGAAAGCGGGATGTTCGAAGGAAAGGCACTCGGCAACGCGGGCGACGAGACTGCCAACCAGTTCCTTTGCCATGCAATGCGGGCGGCCCGGCCCGACGACGGCCTGCTGTCTGAGGAGGAGAAGGACAATTCCGCGCGCCTTTCACACAGCCGGGTCTGGATCGTCGATCCGGTCGACGGCACGCGCGAGTATGGCGAGGCGCGCAGCGACTGGGCGGTGCATGTCGGCCTGGCCATCGACGGAGAGGCGCAGGTCGGCGCGGTTGCGCTGCCCGGGGCCGGACTCGTGCTCCGCAGTGACCGGGCAGGCGAAGTCCCCCCCTCCCCTGACAAACTGCGCATGGTCGTCAGCCGGACACGCCCTGCTGCGGAAGCCGTCGCCGTCGCGGAGAAGCTCGGAGCCGAGCTGGCCCCGATGGGAAGCGCGGGCGCGAAGGCGATGGCTATCGTGCGCGGGGAGGCGGACATCTACCTCCATTCGGGCGGCCAGTTCGAATGGGACAGCTGCGCCCCGGTCGCGGTTGCTCAGGCGTTTGGCCTGCATTGCTCGCGCATCAATGGCAGCCCGCTCGTCTACAACCAGGCGGATCCCTACATGCCCGACCTTTTGATTTGCCGACAGGAACATGCGGAAAAGGTCCTTGCGGAGATCGCCGCGCTGTAGGTAGCAATGTGGGCTGTGCTTGACGATCTCACATTTTAATGTGAGACGCAGGGCATGGAAAACGCAACCATCGCTCGAGTCCGTTCCCTTATCGAGAACGGCGATATGTCCCGCTCCGGCCTCGCCCGGGCGGCGGGTCTTCACGCCAATACCCTGCGCGATGCTACCAGTGCGGACTGGAACCCGACGCAGGACACGCTGAACAAGCTCCAGGCTTTCATCGAAGCGAATGACGACACGCCTGTCCTCGTGCCGATCGAAGAGATCATCGCCGAGGCCCGCAATGGCCGCATGTTCGTGCTGGTGGATGACGAGGACCGCGAGAACGAGGGCGATCTCGTCATCCCCGCGCAAATGGCTACGCCGGACGCGATCAATTTCATGGCCACCCACGGCCGCGGCCTCATCTGCCTCAGCCTGACCAGGGACCGGACCGAACGCCTCGGCCTCGAACTGATGAGCCGGTCCAACGGTTCGCGGCACGAAACGGCCTTTACCGTCAGCATTGAAGCGCGCGAAGGCGTCACCACCGGCATCAGCGCGGCCGACCGCGCGCGCACCATCTCGGTCGCCATTGACAGCACCAAGGGTCCGACCGAGATCGTCACGCCCGGCCATGTCTTCCCGCTGGTGGCGCGCGACGGCGGCGTGCTGGTCCGCGCCGGTCACACGGAAGCGGCGGTCGACATCTCGCGCCTCGCCGGGCTCAATCCCTCCGGCGTGATCTGCGAGATCATGAAGGACGACGGCACGATGGCGCGGATGGACGACCTGGTCGCATTCGCCCGGAAGCACGGCCTGAAGATGGGCACGATCCGCGACCTGATCGAATACCGCCACCGCAACGACCACCTGGTCGAGCGCGTTGCCGAAAGCCCGTTCGAATCCGATTATGGTGGCAACTGGACGCTCTTTACCTATCGCAACACGGTCGACGGCAGCGAAAGTTTCGTCCTGCAGAAAGGCCGGGTCGAAGCGGGCAAGCCCACCCTCGCCCGCGTCCACACGCTCTCGATCCTCGACGACATGATGGGCCGGCCGGGGCCGCGCAAGCGCATCCTGCAGCGGGCGATGGAGGAAATCGGCCGGGAAGGCGCGGGCATCATCGTCCTTCTCATCAAGCCGCGCGAAGTCGATACGATGCGCGGCGGCCGGCCCCATCCCGATGCGGAGCTGCGGCAGTACGGCATCGGCGCGCAGATCCTCGCCGACCTCGGTGTCACGGACATGACGCTGCTCAGCAATTCGCACCGTAACGTCGTGGGCATCGAAGGCTACGGCCTCAACATCGTCGGCGAGCGGCCGATCGCAGGAGAAGACTGATGGCGAAGTTCCTTATCGTCGAAGCGCGGTTCTACGGCCACCTCAACGACATGCTGGTCGACGGCGCGCGATCCGCGCTGGAGGCTGCCGGGCATGAGGTCGAGGTCCTCACCGTCCCCGGCGCGCTCGAAATTCCCGGCGCCATCGTGCTGGCGGCGGAGAGCGGCCAGTACGACGGATACGTCGCCATCGGCGTCGTCATTCGCGGGGAGACCTATCACTTCGAGATCGTGGCGGGCGAAAGCGCGCGGGCGATCATGGCGCTGACGATGGACGGCATCGCCATCGGCAACGGCATCCTCACGGTCGAGAACGAGGAGCAGGCTGTCGTCCGGGCGGATAAGGCGCAGAAGGACAAGGGCGGAGAGGCCGCAAAGGCGGCGCTAACACTGTTCGATCTCAGGTCGCGTTTCGGCTGAACCCCCATATGCCGGAGATCGCCGCCCTGCTGATGATCGTGTCGGGGGCGATCCACGCCTCGGTCAATGCGGTCCTGAAATCGGGGCCCGACAAGCTTGCGAGTCGTGCGCTGATCAACCGTACGGCGCATGGGGTTGGTTGCTCGGTTCTTTCGTAGTCCACTGCGTTTATTTCCTTGCGCTGGTGAAAGCGTTCGAAGTCGCCGACATGAGCGCGAGCTATCCAGTCATGCGTGGCACCGCGCCGGTATTCGCGTCGATTTGCGCGGTCACTACCGGCATCTTCCTCAGCATGAACCGCAAGAACCTGACAGCGCCGGCGCTGTCCTGGTCGCTGCTCACCCGGTATCGCCGTGGCCATCTACACGGTGCTCGACGCGGGCGGCGTCCGCGCTGCGCCTACGACCATGAGCTACATCGCCTGGGCATTCTTCGTGCTCGGCTTCGGTATCGGGGCAGTGTTCGGAGCGTGGCGGGGCCGCGCCTTCGTGACCTATGCGTAAAAACGCTGGAAAAGCTGCGCGACAGCAGGCGCGGCAGGCGTGGTCGGCTACGGCCTCGCCATGGTCGCCTATGCCACGGGCGACGTGCCCCGCCTCGCCCCCTTGCGCGAAAGTTCGATCCTGTTCGCGCTGGCCATTGCCGTCCTGTTCCTTGGCGAGCGTCCGGACCGCTACAAGATCGTGGGCGGCGTGGTCATGTTCGCAGGCGTGGTGACGCTGCTGTTGAGCCGATAGCGGGCGCCGCGCTCAATCGAATTTCGCGAAGGCCTCGTAGCCGGCGTAGACCGCGCAATCGCCCAGCTCTTCCTCGATGCGGATTAGCTGGTTGTACTTGGCGAGCCGGTCGGAGCGGGCGAGACTGCCGGTCTTGATCTGGCCGCAGTTGGTCGCAACCGCGAGGTCGGCGATCGTCGCGTCCTCGGTTTCGCCCGAACGGTGGCTCATCACCGCGGTATAGCCGGCGCGCTGGGCGATGCTGACCGCGTCCAGGGTCTCGGTCAAAGTGCCGATCTGGTTGACTTTCACCAACAGGGAATTGGCCAGCCCCTTGTCGATGCCTTCACGAAGCCGCGCCGGATTGGTCACGAACAGGTCGTCGCCCACCAGCTGGACGTTCTTGCCGATTTTCTCGGTCAGCGCCTTCCAGCCTTCGAAGTCGTCCTCGCTCATGCCGTCCTCGATCGACCGGATGGGATAGGCGTCGGTGAGCTGGGCAAGGTAGTCTGCGAATGCGACCGGATCGTGCGAGGCGCCCTCGCCTTTCAGGTGGTACTTGCCGTCGCGGAAGAATTCGGTCGCCGCGCAATCGAGCGCGAGGACGATGTCCTTCCACGGCGTGAAGCCGGCCTGTTCGATCGCCTTCATGATCAGGTCCAGCGCTTCGCGCGTACCGCCGATCTGCGGCGCGAAACCGCCTTCGTCACCCACAGCGGTGGACAGGCCGGCCTGCGTCAGTTCCTTCTTCAACGTATGGAAGACTTCCGCGCCCCAGCGAACCGCTTCGGCCAGGCTGCCGGCGCCGGTCGGCATGATCATGAATTCCTGGATATCGATCGCGTTGTCGGCATGTTCGCCGCCGTTGATGATGTTCATCATCGGAACGGGCAGAAGGTGCGCGGCCACGCCGCCGATATAGGAATACAGCGGCTGGCCGCGGGCGTCCGCTGCCGCCTTGGCCACCGCGAGGCTGGTGCCGAGGATCGCATTCGCGCCCAGGTTGCCCTTGTTGTCGGACCCGTCGAGCTCGATCATGGCGAGGTCGATTTCGCGCTGGTCTTCGGCATCAAGACCCATGATCCTCTCGGAGATGACCTCGTTGACGGCCTTCACCGCCTTGAGCACGCCCTTGCCGAGATAGCGGTCGTCGTCGCCATCACGCAGTTCCACCGCCTCATGCGCGCCGGTCGAGGCGCCCGAGGGGACTGCCGCGCGGCCGAACGAGCCGTCTTCGAGCAATACGTCGACCTCCAGCGTGGGATTGCCCCGGCTGTCGAGGATTTCGCGGGCGTGGATGTCGAGGATTGCGGTCATGGCAAGGGCATCTCCGTTATGGGGTTTTGCGCCGTCTAGGGGCCGGAACAATTCGTCGCAAGCACCGTTGCTATGATGACAACCGTCTGCGCGGGCCGCGTCCCACAGCGCACACGAAAACAAGAACCCGTTCCGGGACGAAAGGATTAGACAATGGCCGATACCTCCGCGACCACCCCGAAAACACGCACCACCAAGGCCCCGAAGGTGGAAACCGTCGAAGCGACCAGCGTCGACACGATGGCGGAAACCTCGCCCAACAAGGCAGAAGCCAAGGCCCGGTTTTCCAAGGCGATCGACGAAGCCAAGGCAGGCGCTGCCGCCCTGCGTGATGAAGCGAAGGTCCGCGCAGCGGGTTATCGTGAACAGGGCAAGTCGAAGAGCAGCGACCTGAGCGCCGAAGCGAAGACCAAGGCTCGCGGCCTCGCGCAGGACGGCAAGACTGCCGCCAGCGACGCTTTGTCCGGCCTTGGCCGACTGGTTTCCGAAAATGCCAGCGTGGTAGACGAGAAGCTCGGTGCGAAATACGGCGATTATGCCCGCTCTGCCTCGCGCAGCCTGCAGGAAACCTCC
Source organism: Alteriqipengyuania flavescens (assembly GCF_030406725.1). Classification (NCBI taxonomy): domain Bacteria; kingdom Pseudomonadati; phylum Pseudomonadota; class Alphaproteobacteria; order Sphingomonadales; family Erythrobacteraceae; genus Pseudoblastomonas; species Pseudoblastomonas flavescens. The sequence goes on from NZ_CP129107.1 coordinate 2,358,403, forward strand.
GCCAAGCTGGAGCAGAAGGAACTGGACGAGCTAGCCGAGGATGCCCGCGAATTCGTCCGCAAGAGCCCCGGCCTTGCAGTCGGTCTCGCCGCTTTCGGCGGTTACATGATCTCGCGCCTTTTCCGCCGTTAAGCGGTTGGGTAACAAGAGCGTGGACCAACCACAGACCGACCAGATAAATGGAGAGCCCCTGCCGGAAACGGCGGGGGCTTCCCCTGTGTCCGCTTACGACGACGAAGCAGGCGACGGCAGCCACGACGGCTCGCTGTTCGACGATGTCAGCGCGTTGATTTCCGACGGCAAGACCTACCTTGACGCGGAGTTGCAGTACCAGAAGACCCGCGCACGCTATGCCGGCAAGCATTCGGGCCGCGCGGCCGTGTTCGGCCTGCTGGCAGTGCTCTGCCTTTTCTTTGGCCTTATCGGGCTGACCGTGGGGGGCGTCCTGCTCCTGATCCCTAGGATCGGGCCGATCGGCGCAACGGCAGTCGTCGTGGCGGTATGGCTGGTGCTGTGCGCCATCTGCGGTTTCATCGCCGGCGGCCATGCCGGCCGCGTCTCCCGTGCCATATCGCAGGACAAGCCATGACCCCGCTGGAACGACAATTCGTCGAAGACCGCGCAATGCGCGATTCCGCCAAAGCGCTCTTTTCCGCCGATGTCGCCCAGGTCCGCGGCGATCTCGCTAATCGCGGCGTGGGTGAACGCATCGGCGCACGCATCGGCAAGAGCGCGGTCGACATGGCCAACGAAGCGCTGGAAATGGCGGGCGACAACAAGGGCGTGATCGGTGCAGCCCTTGGCGCGCTGCTTCTCTACCTCTTCCGCAACCCGCTCATCGACTGGCTTTTCGGAGATGACGAAGGCGGATCGGACGAGGAGCGCGGCGCGCGCGACGACGGGTGGGACGAAGCGGAACAATACTGACCGTGGGCGCATTGGTTTGGTAGATATCACAAACACTTGCCCAGAGGACACCATGAGCAACCTGACCGTAGTTTCCGACAACGACGCCGCCGCCAACGAAGCCGCCATGACCGAAGAGGAAAAGCGCGCGGCGATCCGTGCACGTATCGAAGCCGGAGAAGCCGACTTCGAGCGTCGGCAGGAAACCAGCTTCACCGACCAGCTGGCAGAAGCCCGCGATGCGGCGGTCGAGTACACCAAGAAGAACCCGCTGACGGTGGTGGCAGGCGCGGTTGTTGCGGGCATCGCGATCTCGGCGCTGTTCCGCAATTCGCCGACCCGCCGGGCGGGACGCCGCGGGGCCGCTCTGGCCGCGCTCGCGGCCGATGCGGTCATGGAATATGGCGAAGCAGCTCTCGCCTCGATCAGCGAAGCCGGTCGCAGCGGATTGCAGTCGCTCGATGATCTGGGTGATCGCGCTGGTTACGAAGCGCGCCACCTCGGCCGTGCTGCCAAGTTCCGTGCTGCCGACGCCAGTGATCGTTCGCGCCTGATGGGCCGCCGGGCAATCAAGGGTTCGCGCCGGTCGATCGAACGTGCAGGTCGCTATTTCCAGCGCTGAACGTGCAGCCTGCGCGGGCTGATTGCAATCGAATTTCCCCGTCCGGGCCTTGCCTGCGGCGGGGAATTTCGTATGGCGCGCATTAAAACCGAACAACGGACAGGAAGGTGGCCCGATGGCCGATCAGGAACTTTACCAGGTAATGGGCGGGCGCGTGAACGACCCGCGCGGCCACGACTTCAAGGATCCGGAAAGCATTCACGTGGTGGGCGTGTTCCGCAGCTACGACGACGCGGTCGAGGCATGGCGCGGCCAGGCCCAGCGCACGGTCGACGATGCGGAGATGAAGTACGTCATCGTTCACCTGCACAAGCTGTTCGAACCGGACGTAGAGGTCTGACCGTTAACCGGTGGACACGAAAAAGGGCTGCCGGATCGCTTCCGGCAGCCCTTTTAGTTTCCCCAGAGGCTGGTGCCTCAGATGAACTCGATCTTCTCGACGAGGTAGAACTTGTCGCCGCTCGGCACGGTCACTTCGATCTCGTCGCCGACCTGCCGGCTGATGAGCGCGCGGCCCAGCGGCGAGCTGTAGCTGATGCGCCCCTTCTTCGCGTCGGCCTCGGTCTGGCCGACGATCTGGTACTTAACCGGCTTGTCGTCTTCGTCCAGCAGGGTGACGGTGGCGCCGAACACGATCTTGTCGCCCGACAGCGAAGTCGGGTCGATGATCTGCGCCCGGCTGACACGGTCTTCCAAGTCGCCGATCATGGCTTCGACCTGGCCCTGGCGTTCCTTCGCGGCATGGTATTCCGCGTTTTCTGAGAGGTCGCCATGGGCGCGCGCTTCCTCGATCGCGTCGACGATCTTCGGACGTTCGGCGCGCAGCGCCTTCAGTTCGGCGGTGATCTGCTCGTACCCTTCGGCGAGCATCGGCACTTTTTCCATGGTCCGTCTTTCTCTCTCGCCCCCGCACATCCGTGTCAAAACCGCCCTGCCCGCTCCCATGAAGGGTGCGGCCCTGCGGTCCGGTTTGTCGGGGAAAATCTCTATCCGTCGGTGCTGTAATAGTCCTGAAGCGGCCGAACTTCAAGCTGGCCGTCGCGCGCTGCGGCGATGGCCTGCACCGCGGCGGCGCTGGCGGCGGCGGTCGTGTAGTACGGGACCTTGCTGTCGAGCGCGCTGGCGCGGATCGACTGCGAGTCCTTCAGCGACTGCCAGCCTTCGGTGGTGTTGATGATCAGCGCCACTTCGCCGTCGATAATCCGGTCGACGATATGGGGGCGCCCTTCGGCCACCTTGTTGACCCGTGTTACGGACAGACCCGCCTGCGCGAGGAAGCTTTGCGTGCCGCCTGTCGCTAACACATCGAAACCAAGCGATATCAATGACTTGACGGGATCTAGTATCACCTGCTTGTCGCTGTCCTTGACCGATACGAACACGGTGCCGCTTGTCGGCAGTATCATGCCGGCCCCGATCTGCGATTTGCGGAAGGCGGTGGGAAAATCGCGGTCGATCCCCATCACCTCGCCGGTGGAGCGCATTTCGGGCGAGAGCACCGGGTCACTGCCGGGGAAACGGGCGAAGGGGAAGACGGCTTCCTTCACCGCCATGTAGTCGAGATCGCGGCGCACGGCGGGGAAATCCGACAATTTCTTGCCCGCCATGATGCGCGCGGCCCACTTGGCGATGGGCTGGCCGATGGCCTTGGCGACGAACGGCACCGTGCGGCTCGCGCGCGGGTTGACCTCGATCAGGTAGACTTCGTGTTCTTTAGTGCCGTCCTCGCGGACGCTGGCCTTCACCGCGAATTGCACGTTCATCAGCCCGACCACGCCGAGCTCGATGGCAAGCGCCTCTGCCTGCCGTTCCATTTCCTCGACGATTTCGGCGGGCAGGCTGTAAGGCGGGATGGTGCAGGCGCTATCGCCCGAGTGCACGCCGGCTTCCTCGATATGCTGCATCACGCCCGCGATGCGGACCTCGCTGCCATCGCACAGCACGTCGACATCGCATTCGATGGCATCGCGCAGGTACTGGTCCACCAGCACCGGGCTGTCGCCCGACACATTGACCGCATTTTCGATATAGTCGTCGAGCTGCGGTTCGCTGTCGACCACCTCCATCGCGCGACCGCCGAGGACATAGGACGGGCGCAGCAGCACGGGATAGCCGATCCGTGCGGCCGCCGCGGCGGCTTCGTCGCGGCTGCGGGCGATACCGTTCGCGGGCTGCTTCAGCTTCAGCTTGTTGACCAGCTTGGCGAAGCGTTCGCGGTCTTCGGCAAGGTCGATGGCATCGGGGCTGGTGCCCAGGATCGGGATCCCCGCATCCTCCAGCGCCTGCGCCAGCTTCAGTGGCGTCTGCCCGCCGAACTGCACGATTACGCCCGCAAGCTCGCCCTCCGACATCTCGACGCGCAGGATTTCCAGCACGTCCTCATCTGTCAGCGGCTCGAAATAGAGGCGGTCGGAGGTGTCGTAATCGGTGGAGACGGTTTCCGGGTTGCAGTTGACCATGATGGTCTCGAACCCGTCTTCCTCCAGCGCGAAACAGGCGTGGACGCAGCAGTAATCGAACTCGATGCCCTGCCCGATCCGGTTCGGGCCGCCGCCGAGGATCACCACCTTCTTGCGATCGCTCGGGTTCGCCTCGTCCTCTGCCTCCCCGAAGGACGGCGCTTCGTAGGTCGAGTACATATAGGGCGTGATCGCCTCGAATTCGGCGGCGCAGCTGTCGATGCGCTTGAACACGGGCAGCACGCCCAGCTTGTAGCGCAGCTTGCGCACTTCCTCTGCGCTGGTGGCGCCGGCCATGGCGCGCAAGGCATCGTGCAGCAGCCCGCTGCGCTTCGCCTGCGTTTCCGCGAGCCCCCCCGCCACGCCGACGGAACGCACGGCCAGAGTGGCGAGACGGCGGTCGGAAAAGCCCATGGATTTCAGGCGGCGCAGTTCCTCCGCCGTGTTCGGCAGGCCGTTATGCGCAATCATCCGCTCTTCGTAGATGATCGCCTCGATCTGGCGCAGGAACCACGGGTCGTAATGGGTGACAGCGTGGATCTCGTCCAGCGTCAGCCCTTCGCGGAAAGCCTGCGCGACATTGAGCAGGCGGTCGGGCGTCGCTTTCGAAAGCGCGGCGGTGATGACCTCGCGGCTCGTCCCTTCCAGCTTTAGCACGCGGTTGAACCCGTCGAGCCCGGTTTCGAGGCCGCGAAGCGCCTTCTGCATCGATTCCTGGAAATTGCGACCGATGGCCATGACTTCGCCGACCGACTTCATCGCGGTGGACAACTCGTTCTTCGATCCCTTGAACTTCTCGAAGGCGAAGCGCGGGATCTTGGTCACGACATAGTCGATGGTCGGCTCGAAACTGGCGGGCGTGGCGCCTGTGATCTCGTTGGTGATCTCGTCCAGCGTGTAGCCTACGGCCAGCTTCGCCGCGACGCGGGCGATGGGAAAGCCCGTGGCCTTGGACGCGAGCGCGGAACTGCGCGAGACGCGCGGGTTCATCTCGATCACGATCAGGCGGCCATCCTTGGGATTGACTGCGAACTGTACGTTCGAACCGCCTGTTTCCACGCCGATTTCCCGCAGCACGTTGATGCTGGCGGTCCGCATGATCTGGTATTCCTTGTCGGTCAGCGTCAGCGCCGGCGCGACGGTGATGGAATCGCCAGTGTGGACGCCCATCGGATCGACATTCTCGATCGAGCACACGATGATGCAGTTGTCGTTGCGATCCCGCACGACCTCCATCTCGTATTCCTTCCAGCCGAGGAGCGATTCCTCGATCAGGACTTCGGTGGTGGGGCTGGCGTCGAGCCCGCCGCGCACGATGCTTTCGAACTCGGCCCGGTTGTAAGCCACGCCGCCGCCGGTCCCGCCAAGCGTGAAGCTGGGCCGGATGATGGCGGGAAGGCCCGTTCTTTCAAGCACTTCGAAGGCTTCTTCGACAGTGTGTGCAATGCCGCTGCGCGCGCTTTCCAGCCCGATCTTGTCCATCGCCGCACGGAATTTCTGGCGGTCTTCGGCCTTGTCGATGGCTTCGGCATCGGCGCCGATCATCTGCACGCCCAGCCGTTCCAGCGTGCCGTCGTTGAACAGCGCCAGCGCGCAATTGAGCGCCGTCTGCCCGCCCATCGTGGGCAGCACCGCGTCGGGCCGCTCCTTCTCGATGATCTTGGCGACGATTTCCGGCGTGATCGGCTCGACATAGGTCGCGTCCGCAAACTCCGGATCGGTCATGATCGTGGCCGGGTTGGAGTTGACCAGGATTACCCGGTACCCCTCCTCTTTCAACGCCTTGATTGCCTGCGTACCGGAGTAATCGAACTCGCACGCCTGCCCGATAACGATAGGCCCCGCGCCGATGACGAGGATGGAGGAAATGTCGGTGCGTTTGGGCATTTTTATCCGTTCACTGGAGGCAAAAGTTTTAATTGTTCAGAAGGACACCGGACTCGGTGGAATGAGATGTCGTGCTGCGGTGGCAGGATGTGCGTACCGCTGATCATTCGAGCAATTACGAACGGCGCTGTCGGGTCATTGCAACGGACATCGCGGTGGTCCTTTTCGACAAAATTGGACGCATTTCTGAGGATGCATTTCGCTGTTTCCACTTCGGGTTCGCTTCTTGCGTAAAAGTGCCCGTAATCCGTGTCGAAATATCCGCCTGGAGGAGTTTCCCATTCTATCTTGACGTTGTGGCGATCCTGACAATCGATGATTGCGCTATAGGCAGGTTCTGCCGCAATTCGCGGTGCCACTCGACGGTAAATGGACGCGACGGCCACAACCGCCAGAGCGGCGATCACAAATAGTGCAAAGCCCTTTCCTGCGAGTTTTGGGAAACGAGGCGCCTCATAGGTCATCCACGAGTCCCCAAGTTTCGCTTCAGCATCGAGACTTTTATCCGGTTTTGATGCCTGAATAGCGGTGCGGCACCATCATTGGCGAACGCCCATCCACTACCATTCCCCGCGCGGCAATCGAGTTCGTGGTTTCTCAAACAAATCACGAACCGTGAACCTCCGAATACCCGTCCGCAACCTCGCGATCTACAAAATTTGCTTTTGCGTTGTGCTTCCCCAGCTGATCTCGGACACAATCGAGGTCACCGTCGTTCACTTCGTCGGTGGCCGGTGAGAAATACCAAGCAGGTTGGTCCTCCCAGTCGGATCGGATCTCAAATTTATGAATGCCACAATCGGTGAGTGCCACTCGCAGTTGGTCCTCCGTCGCGGGATCCTGCATGCATCCGGAAAAAGCTAGCATCCCGATCACAGGTGCCACTCTCACCCCAACATCCCCACAAACTTCTCGAACAGGTAGAAGCTGTCCTGCGGGCCCGGGCTCGCTTCCGGGTGATACTGCACCCCGAACGCCTTCTTGCCACTGATCGCGATGCCGCAGTTGCTGCCGTCGAATAGCGAGACGTGGGTCTGCTCCACGCCGTCGGGCAGCGTGTCGCCGTCCACTGCGAAGCCGTGGTTCATGCTGGTGATTTCGACCAGTCCCTGCGTTTCGCCCCAGCTTTCGCCAACGCGCTGGACGGGGTGATTGGCGCCGCGGTGGCCCTGGTGCATCTTTACCGTCTTCGCGCCCGCTGCCAGCGCCAGCATCTGGTGGCCGAGGCAGATGCCGAAGATCGGCACGTCGCGTTCCAGCAGGCCCTTGATCACCGGCACCGCATATTCGCCCGTCGCCGCCGGATCGCCGGGGCCGTTGGAAAGGAACACGCCGTCCGGTTCGTGCGCCAGCACGTCCTCCAGGCTCGTGCGCGCGGGCACCACGGTCACTCTCGCGCCGGCTTTCACCAGGTTGCGGAAGATGTTGTCCTTGCTGCCGTAATCGATGGCGACGACGTGCGGCTTGGTCTTGCCGCACTCGTCCGCCCACGCGGCGCGGCCGTAGCCCTTGCCGAGCGTCCAGCTGCCGCCGCCCCATTGTTCCTGCTTTTCGCGGCTGACGATGCGGGCGAGGTCCATGCCTTCCAGCCCCGGCCAGTCCTGCGCCATGCCCAGCAGGGCGTCGAGATCGAAATTCCCGTGCGGGTCGTGGGCGATCACCGCGTTGGGCGCGCCGCCCGTGCGGATGCGGCGGGTCAGCGCGCGGGTGTCGATGCCCGACAGGCCGATCTTGCCGTGCTTCGCCAGCCATTCGCCGAACTCCCCGCCGCTGCGGAAATTGCTGGCAGGCGTGATCGCCTCGCGCACGATGCAGCCGACCGCGCTGTCGACGCCGCTGCCGACCGCGCTTTCGACATCCTCGTCATTCACCCCGACATTGCCGATGTGGGGAAAGGTGAAGGTGACGATCTGCGCGGCGTAGGAGGGATCGGTCATCACCTCCTGGTAGCCGGTCATCGCGGTGTTGAAGCACACTTCGCCCACCGCGCTGCCGACCGCGCCGATGCCGTGGCCCCACAGGATGGTGCCGTCGGCCATGACGAGGACTCCCGTCGCCCCTGCAGGTTGCGCGCGTGAAGATGCGGTACGGGCCATAGGGGGCGCTCCGAGTAAGGGGTTTTCCGGCGATGTCGCTAAGCGTCGGCGGCTATACCCGCAGCATGGCTTCGTCAACGGCACAGTTGGACAAAGTTGTCGCGCAAAGTTTTGCCCGATGTCCCCTGCTTGGCCTAGGACGGGGGAAACCATCCACAGGATTCGCCGCGCGGAACAGCGTGCGGCACACAGGAAAGCGACAGTTACGATGATCAGGGACGATATCCAGGCCGCCACGAAGTCCGCCATGCTGGACCGCAACAAGGAACGCACCGCCGCGCTGCGCCTGATCCAGGCGAAGCTGAAGGACCGCGATATCGAGCTGCGCACCGCCGACAAGAAGCCGGAAGACGATGCGCTGGTAACCGAAGTTCTTCAGAAAATGGCGAAACAACGCCGCGAAAGCATCGAGATGTACACGGCCGGCGGCCGCACGGAACTGGCCGAGCAGGAACAGGCCGAGCTGGCGGTGATCGAGGAATTCCTGCCCGCGCAGATGAGCGAAGAAGATACCAAGGCGGCCATTGCCCGGATCAAGGCGGATACGGGCGCCGAAGGGATGAAGGACATGGGCCGCGTGATGGCCGAACTGAAACAGCGGCACGGCGCCGAGCTCGACATGAGCAAGGCCAGCGGGTGGGTGAAGGAGAGTTTGTCGTGAAGAATATCGCACTCGTAGCAGCGATCGCCGCCGGGCTGACCCTGTCCGCCTGCTCCAGCGAGCCGGAAGGCGTCGAAGGCAGCGATGCCGCCGACCTCGAAACGCCCGAAACCGATGGCGAAGCGGCGATGGCCGCCATGGCGCTGAAGGCGGGCGACTTCGGCGAATTGCAGCTGGGCGCCAAGATCGTAGGGCCGCAGGGGCCGGAAGTGAAGGCGGCCATTTCCAACGAGGCGGGCAATTTCGGCGACATGACATCCTATGTCGCCTGCCCCAACGGCATGCCGGAATGCGACCCCAAGACCGCGCCCGACGGCACCGTCTACACCTATGTCCACATCGTCTATCCGGGCGAGGACAATGACGGCAGCACCGGGGTCGGCGCGGGCAACACGTCCAGCGATGTCGAGCGGGCGACCGCGTTCCGCATGACGCGCCCGGCGACCGGCTTCACCGGCAATGCCGGCTTCTCCAAGGCGGAAGCGATCGCAGCCGTGGGCGAGAAGGCCGACGTGGTCGTCACCTGCGACGGCGGCGCGCTGGTCTGGACCGTGTCCGCCGGCGATGGCGGCGACCAGTGGGAAGCGCGCGAGCCGATCACTTTCTGGTGGCAGAGCACCGTGCCGCCGTCCGGCCCGGCCGATGCCTACCAACTGACGGCGAATTATACCGATGCAGTAGGCTCCGGCCCCTATCCGGGCGGCGCGAACGGCGCTAGCAATGCGTGCAACGACACTGCGGAGCCTGCCGGATAATGAAACGCCTCGTCCCGATCCTCGTGTGCAGCCTGATGGCGACCGCCTGTGCCACCACCGGCGATTACGATCCGGATCGGGGCCGCGATTTCGTGGACGCGGCGGGCGATTACCCCGACCTCACCGACGGGCGTTACACCCGCGCGCCGGTGGTCGGGAACGAACCGGACGACACGTACGACGTGCTCGCCCGCGATTTCGACCGCGTCGCGCTCGGTCCGCGCAAGCGTGTGCCGGATACGACACCGCCCGAATACATGGTGGAGGCGGATCGCGGGGTGATGCGCGAAGTCTATGTCGCCTGCCCCATCGACGTGCGCCCGTGCGACCCCCTCGCCCCGCCTGCCGGGGTGGAGGTGACTTACATCGCCACCCTCACCCCGTTCGGGGCCGGTAGCACGGAGGCCGTCGGCCAGTACGTGCGCCGCACCGGCTTCAACGGCATCGGCGGCTTCTCCTATGGCGAGGCGCGCGCGGCCTTGGGCAACGACGGCGCCTTCTCGCTCGCCTGTATCCGCGACGAGCTGGTGCTGGAGCGGCGCCTTGGCGATGTCTGGACCCGCGGGGAGACCGTGACGCTGTTCTGGCAAGGCACCCATCCGCTCGACAGCCGCGAGCCCGGCGACGAATGTGGTTCGGAAGCCCGCTGACGGGCTTGCGCTTCACGCCCCCGCCGCGCCATTAAGCCGCGATGGCGCTTTCTCCCCAATGGTTGGACGAACTGCGTGCGCGGATCACGCTGTCGACGCTGATCGGGCGGACGACGAAGCTTACGCGTGCCGGGCGCGAATTCAAGGCGTGCTGCCCGTTTCATGACGAGAAGACGCCCAGCTTCTACGTCAACGACGCCAAGGGCTTCTACCATTGCTTCGGCTGCCAGGCCCATGGCGACGCGATCCGCTGGCTGACCGACCAGCAGGGCTTGCCGTTCATGGACGCGGTGAAGGAGCTCGCCGCCGTCGCCGGGATGGAAGTGCCCGCGCCGGATCCGCGCGCCGCACAGCGGGCGGAGGAACGCGCCAGCCTTCATGACGTCACCTCCGCCGCGCAAAACTGGTTTCGCGCCAATCTGTTGGGTGAGAAAGGTGCCGCCGCGCGGCAATATCTCGACGCGCGCGGGATAGATGCGAAGACGAGCGAGGAATTCGGCTTCGGCTACGCGCCCGACAGCCGACAGGGCATCAGGGAAGCGCTGGCGGATTTCGACCGGGCGATGCTGGTCGATGCCGGGATGCAGATCTCGGTCGAGGACAAGGAGCCTTACGACCGCTTTCGCGCGCGATTGATGCTGCCGATCCAGGATGCGCGCGGGCGGGTGATCGCCTTCGGTGGCCGCATCCTCGACACGGGCGACACAAACGCCCCGAAATACCTGAATTCGCCGGAGACTTCGCTCTTCGACAAGGGCTCGACGCTTTACAATCTCCACCGCGCCGGGCCGGCTTCACGCAAGAGCGGGCGGGTGCTGGTGGTGGAAGGCTACATGGACGTGGTCGCACTGGCCGCCGCCGGTCTTCCCGAAGCGGTAGCCCCGCTCGGCACGGCGCTGACCGAACGGCAGATCGAGCGGCTGTGGCAGTTGGTCGATCGGCCCATCCTGTGTTTCGACGGCGATGCCGCAGGCCAGCGGGCGGCAATGAAAGCGGCGGTGCGCGCCCTGCCCCTGCTTCGCCCCGGCCACAGTCTGTGCTTCGTTACCCTGCCCGCCGGCAAGGACCCGGACGACGTGGTGAAACAGGGCGGTGCCGGTGCGATGGAGCGGCTGATTGCCCAGCCCCGTTCGCTGCTCGAGCTGATCTGGGAGACCGAGCTTGCCGCCGGCCCGCTCGACAGCCCGGAGGACAAGGCCAGCCTGAAGGCGCGGCTGATGGACCATGCCGAGACGATCGAGCACCCGGATATCAAGGCGCTCTACCGGCGCGAATGGCTGGAGCGGTTCGGCAATTTCGCATATCCGCCGCGGCCGGAGCGGCCGTTCATTCCGCGCGGACCCGGTGCGCGCGGCGGCAGCGGATGGAACCGCAACGCCGCCCCGCGCCCCATGGATCGTGCCGTTGCCGGCCGCCTGCAGCGCGCAATCAACGGCAGCCGGGACACGCTCGGCCGGGCGGTCGTGGCAGGCTTGTTGCGGCATCCGGCGCAGATTTCGCGGCACGTGGATGCCCTCGCCCGGTACCGCCCGGGCGATGCCAACATGGCACAGGCGATCGAAACTTTTCTCGACTCGGCGGAATCGCTTGAAATAAATGGCGATGACACCATAACGCTAAGCGAGCGCCTCGAAACGCTGCCGGATACGAACGCCCGTTTCACCTTCCTGATGGAAGGACAAGATCCGCAAGCCGCCGCCGAGGACCTAGCCGAAGCCGTCGCCCTTCTGGTCGATCGGCCCGCGTTGGAGGAAGCCCTGGCGGCATCCACGGCGCGGTTCGAATCGTCCCTGGAGGATGCGGATTTTGCCGAGCAGCAGCGCATCCGCCGCCTGCTCGCCGAATTCGATCAGCGGCTGAAAGATTTGGCCCGCAAGCGTGCCGCGAACAGCGCGGATGCCGGCGGGAGTGACACAGAAACTGGCTCCGGCAACCTGGACAAAGCCGACAGTGCCAGCGACGAACGAATGGATTGAACGGGACATATGGCCTCCGACGCGAGAACCAAGCAGACCGAAGACGCACCGCTGATCGACCTCAACGAAGCGTCGATCAAGAAGCTGATCACCAAGGCGAAGAAGAAGGGGCACGTCACCTATGACGAGCTCAACGAAGCCTTGCCGCAGGACCAGATGTCTTCGGAGCAGATCGAGGACGTAATGAGCGCGCTCAACGACATGGGCGTGAACGTGGTCGAAAGCGACGAGGAAGCGGAAGCCGCCAAGGAAGCCGCGTCCGAGGTCGAGGAAATCCAGGACGGGGAAAAGAAGAACGTCCCCGAGGCCAAGAAGAAGGAAACGGTGGAGCGGACGGACGATCCGGTCCGCATGTACCTGCGCGAAATGGGCGCGGTCGAGCTGCTCAGCCGCGAGGGCGAAATCGCCATCGCCAAGCGGATCGAGGCCGGGCGCGACACGATGATCATCGGCCTGTGCCAGAGCCCGATCACCTTCCACGCCATCATCCACTGGTCCGAAGCCCTGAATGCCGAGGAAATGCAGCTGCGCGAGATCCTCGATCTCGACGCGATGCTGTCCAAGGAACCGCCAGCCGACAAGCTCAACGACGACGCCGAAGACGATAAGGACGACGGCGAAATCTCGGAAGAGACCGCCGGTCCGACCATCCGTGACGACGATGACGACGACAGCGACGACGAGGACGACGGCGCCGACGAGGACGGCGAAGGTTCGTCCAAGAAGAAGGACGACGACGAGGAAGAGGACAACACCATGTCCCTCGCCCAGATGGAAGCGGCGTTGAAGCCCGATGCCATCGAACGGTTCGCGCGCATTACCTCGCTGTTCAAGAAGTTCGAGAAGCTGCAGAAGGAACGCGTCGAGACGCTCGGCCGCGGCGAACAGCTGCCGGCGGCGAAGGAACGCAAGTACGAAAGCCTGGGCGAGGAACTGACCGCCGAGGTGGAAAGCATGCAGTTCCACGCGACCAAGATCGAATTCCTGGTCGACAACCTCTATGCCTTCAACCGCCGCCTGACCGCGCTGGGCGGCCAGATGCTGCGCCTCGCCGAACGGCACAAAATCAAGCGGATGGACTTTCTCGACGCCTATGTCGGCAACGAGCTCGACGACAGCTGGATTGCCGAGAAGGCGAAGAAGGACAAGAAATGGGCGGCCTTTGCGGAGCGCGAGGCCGATGCCGTCGATCGCATCCGCACCGAAATCGCCGATATCGCCAGCCAGACCGGCATGGCGCTGCCGGAATTCCGCCGTATCGTGAACATGGTACAGAAAGGCGAGCGCGAGGCCCGCATCGCCAAGCGCGAGATGGTGGAGGCGAACCTGCGCCTGGTGATCTCGATCGCCAAGAAATACACCAACCGCGGGCTGCAATTCCTCGACCTGATCCAGGAAGGGAACATCGGCCTGATGAAGGCGGTCGACAAGTTCGAATACCGCCGCGGCTACAAGTTCAGCACCTATGCCACGTGGTGGATCCGGCAGGCGATTACCCGCTCGATCGCCGACCAGGCGCGCACGATCCGCATCCCGGTCCACATGATCGAGACGATCAACAAGCTGGTCCGCACGAGCCGCCAGTTCCTCCACGACCAAGGCCGCGAACCGACGCCGGAAGAGATGGCCGAGAAGCTGTCGATGCCGCTCGAGAAGGTTCGCAAGGTGATGAAAATCGCCAAGGAGCCGATCAGCCTCGAAACGCCCATCGGCGACGAGGAGGACAGCCACCTCGGCGATTTCATCGAGGACAAGAACGCCATCATCCCGGTGGATGCCGCGATCCAGGCGAACCTCAAGGAAACCGTCACCCGCGTGCTTGCCAGCCTCACCCCGCGCGAGGAGCGCGTTTTGCGCATGCGCTTCGGCATCGGCATGAATACCGACCACACGCTGGAAGAGGTCGGCCAGCAGTTCAGCGTGACCCGCGAACGTATCCGCCAGATCGAGGCCAAGGCGCTGCGCAAGCTGAAGCACCCCAGCCGCAGCCGCAAAATGCGCAGTTTCCTCGACCAGTAAATTTTTCGGGAACGCTTTCCGCGCCCGGTCATTGGTAGTGTATCAGACGATGTAAAAATCGACTGGTTATGAAGAAGCCTCTTCGGGAGGCACGCTTCAGGAGCCCCGACACCCTAGCGGTGCCGGGGCTTTCCTGTTCTTGGCGCCATTGCGACCCGATATCGCTGGATTGTTTGCCGCGCGGGGTCGCGCGAATCGTCCCCCTTCCCTATGGCGGCGCCATGAAAATCGCCATCGCCTCCGACCATGCCGCCATCGACCTCAAGAGCGTCCTGCGCGACTGGCTGATCGAACAGGGCCACGAAGTCGCCGACCTCGGGCCCGACAGTGCGGACAGTGTCGATTATCCGGACTTCGGTTACAGGCTGGCCGGCGTCGTGGCCGATGGCGCGGCGGAGCGCGGTGTCGCCCTGTGCGGCAGCGGCATCGGCATTTCGATGAGCGTCAATCGCAACCCCGCGGTGCGCTGCGCGCTGGTGTCGGAGCCGCTCAGCGCCGCCCTCGCCCGCGAGCATAACGATGCGAACTGCATCGCCATGGGCGCTCGCCTGACGGGTGTGGACATGGCGAAAGCCTGCCTCACCGCCTTTCTCGAAACCGAATTCGCCGATTCTCTTCCTAATGGCACCGGCCGCCACCAGCGCCGCGTCGACAAACTCTCCAATCCGAACCTTGCAGGGACCGCATGACCGACAACCGTTTCTGGAACGACACGCTCGAACAGGCCGACCCGGAGGTTTACGCCGCGGTTCGCAACGAACTCGCGCGACAGCAGGACAAGATCGAACTGATCGCCAGCGAGAACATCGCCTCCACGGCCGTGCTCGAAGCGACCGGCAGCGTGTTCACCAACAAATATGCCGAGGGCTATCCCGGCAAGCGCTACTACGGCGGCTGCGACTATGCCGACGTGGTCGAAACGCTGGCGATCGAGCGGGCCAAGAAGCTGTTCGGCTGCGAATTCGCCAACGTCCAGCCCAACAGCGGCAGCCAGATGAACCAGGCGGTGTTCCTGGCCCTGCTGGAGCCGGGCGACACCTTCATGGGGCTCGACCTCAATTCCGGCGGCCACCTGACCCACGGCAGCCCCGTCAACATGAGCGGCAAGTGGTTCAACCCGGTCAGCTACGGCGTGCGCAAGGACGACGAGCTGATCGACATGGACGCGGTCGCCAAAACCGCGCGCGAGCACAAGCCGAAGCTGATCATCTGCGGCGGCACCGCCTATTCGCGCACTTGGGACTTCCCGCGCTTCCGTGAGATCGCCGACGAGATCGGTGCCTGGCTGCTGTGCGACATGAGCCACATTTCCGGCCTCGTCGCGGGCGGCGCGCACCCATCCCCCTTCCCGCACGCCCACGTGGTGACGACGACCACGCACAAGAGCCTGCGCGGCCCGCGTTCCGGCGTCATCCTGTGGAACGACGAGGACCTGACCAAGAAGATCAACATGGCGGTCTTCCCCGGCATGCAGGGCGGCCCGCTGATGCATGTCGTGGCGGCCAAGGCCGTGGCTTTCCGCGAGGCGCTGCGCCCCGAATTCAAGGACTACGCCAAAAACGTGGTCGAGAACGCCCGCGCGCTCGCCGCCAGTATCGAGGAGCACGGCCTGCGCGTCGTTTCCGGCGGCACGGACAACCACTCCATGCTCGTCGACCTCACGCCCAAGGACGTGACGGGCAAGGCGGCGGAAAAGGGCCTCGACCGCGCCTGGCTCACTTGCAACAAGAACGGCATCCCGTTCGACACGCGCAGCCCCTTCGTGACCAGCGGCATCCGCCTCGGCACCCCGGCAGGGACCACGCGCGGCTTCGGCACGGACGAATTCCGCGAAGTCGGCAAGCTGATCTGCGAAGTCGTGGATGGCATGTCCCGCAATGGCGAGGATGGCGACGGCCAGGTGGAAGAGCGCGTGCGCGGCAAGGTCGCCGAAATGTGCGCAGCCTTCCCGGTCTATCCCGGCCGCTGAGCCATGCGCTGCCCGTTCTGCGCCCATGACGACACCCAGGTAAAGGATTCGCGCCCGGCGGAAGACGGCGGCGCGATCCGTCGCCGGCGCCAGTGCGGCAGTTGCGGCGCGCGCTTCACCACCTTCGAACGTGTCCAATTGCGCGAGGTGACAATCGTGAAAAGCGGTGACCGGCGCGAAGCTTTCGACCGGTCCAAGCTGGAACATTCGGTCAGCCTCGCCTGCCGCAAGCGCGATGTCAGCCGCGAACAGATCGACCAGCTCGTGTCCGGTATCCAGCGCCAGGTGGAAACGGCGGGCGAGAGCGAGATCCCCAGCCACCGCATCGGCGAAATGGTGATGGGAGGCCTGCGCCAGCTCGACAGCGTGGCCTATATCCGCTTCGCCTCCGTCTATCGCGACTTCAGCGAGGCGCGCGATTTCGAGGAGTTCGCCAGCGCGATCCAGGAAGCCGGCGGGCGCGATGCCGCGAGTGAATAGCCAGCCGGTCATCGTCCTTGTCCGCCCGCAGCTGGGCGAGAATATCGGCAAGGCCGCGCGCGCCATGCTCAATTTCGGGCTGACCGAGCTCAGGATGGTGGAGCCGCGCGATGGCTGGCCCAACCCCTTTGCCGGGCCTGCCGCCGCCGGTGCGGACCGGGTCCTGGCCGACGCGAAGGTCTATGCCACCACGGCAGAGGCGGTGGCGGATTGCAGCCACGTCTGGGCGACGACGGTGCGCAAGCGCGGCGTGACCAAGCCGGTCCACACGCCGGAGGAGGCAGCGCGCGACATGGCCGGTGCCGAGGGGCGCTGCGCCATCCTGTTCGGGCCGGAACGCTCTGGGCTGGAGACGGCCGATGTCGCGCTCGCCCGGACGATCCTGACGGTGCCGATCAATCCCGAATTCGGATCGCTCAACCTCGCGCAGGCGGTAATCCTGTGCGCGTACGAATGGTCGAAGGTCGCACGCGAACAGACCGGCCTGGTCCAGCCCACGGACGAGGAAGCCCTGCCGCCGGCCCCGCAGGCCGAGCTTGAAGGGATGATCGCCCATTTCGAGGACCTGCTGGCGCCGCGCGGCTATTTCCTGCCCGAAAGCCGGGCGGAAGCCACCCGCCTGACCCTGCGCGGGATGCTCACGAAGCCGGGCTGGAACCACCTGGAGGTGCGCACGATGCGCGGGGTGTTGTCATCGCTCGGCAAGCCGCCGCGCGACGAAGAAGCGTCACGCTAGTCCACCAGGTCGGTGCCCGGCCCGACGAGCGGGCGACCCAGCTGGTCGGCCAGCCCGCTTTCCTCCTTCGCCTTTTCCACCCACGCGCGCGCTTCGGCGATTTCGCCGCGCAGGCGCTCTTTCGCCTCGGCATCGCGGGCGACCCGCACTTCGGGGTCGTAATCGAGCGCGGGGTTTTTCGAATAGCTGGCGAAGAGTTCGCCGTCCGCGATCTCTGCCGCCTCTCCTTCGCGCAGGGAAACGCCGAACAGGCGGGCCGCGGCCTCGATGGTCTCGGCCGGATGGTCGAGGAACCACGCGGCATCGAGCGAATGCACGTTGCCATACGCATCGATTGCGCTTTCGAACACCTTCATCTGCCCAAACCACAGCGCCGCCGCCTTGTGGGCAGCGCTTGGCGCAGCATAGCGCGCGCCAAGGCGCAGCTCGCCGAACACGCGTTCGGTCCATTCGACATGGCCGGGCGTACGCAGGATCGCCGCGACATAGGTCGAAAGCGGATAATGCAGCGCGATGGCCGGCGCGTCGGGCGCGCGGCGCATGACATCATCGAGGATGAAGTTCACCGGCACGTTGGCCTTCGCCACCACCGGCGTGCCCGCGTCCCAGCGCTTGCCCAGCATCGACAGCGTCACGTCGAGCGCGCGGTCGAACGCGGCATCGCCCGCACCGTCCGCGCCCTTCATCACGCCGAGGCGGCGCAGGGCCGCAGGCTCCCGCAGCACGAGGCTGCGCCCGACATGGTCGAGCGCGCGCGCCAGCAGGGTGGAGCCGCATTGCGCGACATGGAAGATCCACCCGATGGGGCGTTCCGAAAGCGGCGGTCCGGCGTATTTCTCCAGCAGGCCCTTCAATGGCACCCGGCCGCGCGGCAGGTCGCCGTGGCGGATGCGCGCATCGAGAAAGATCGACTTGTGGAACAGGTTGCGGTCCATCTGCTGGATCACCCCGTCGCCGCCATCGAATTCGTACAGATAGATCGCCGGATCGCTGGCCAGCGTTTCGAGTGTAATCGCCATGGCGCCCGCCCTAGCACGCGGCATCGCGCTGCACTATAGAGCGCGGCCATGACGACTGCCGAAGCCCAGACGACGCCCTACGCCCTGTTCGAAGGACACGGCCAGCCCGTGACCGATGTCGATACGGGCGCGGTCCGCAGCGCCATCGAAACCAGCGGTGCGGTGCTGCTGCGCGGGTTCAAGCCTTCGCTGGAAGGCTTTTCCGCGCTCAGCCGGATGCTGTGCAGCCATTCGTCTTTCAACGAGAGCCCGAACCGGCAATTGTTGACAGAGGGCAATGCCGTGCAATCGGTCAATCTCGGCAGCGATCCCTTCCCGCTCCACCCGGAACTTTCGCGGGAGCCGTGGCGACCCGATCTCGCCATGTTCGGCTGCATCAATCCGCCCGGCGTCGGCGGCCAGACCAATATCTGCGACGGGATCGAGATCGTGCGGCAGATGCCCGCGCAAATCCGCCAGGCGCTGGAAGGCAGCAAGCTTTACTACATACAGCCCGCGTCCCCTGCCCTGCTCAAGTTCTGGCTCGGCACCGAAACGCCGGGTCGGGAGCAGATGGAAAACCCGCCGCCGTCGTGCCCCTATTTCTTTCGCAAGCCACAGGGCCAGATCCTGCGCGGTTTCATCCGCCCGGTGTTCGAACCCACGCTGTTCCAGGACGAGCCCGCCTTTGCCAATTTCGTGATGTTCGCGCGCGATTATCTGCGCCTGCCGAACTTCCCCTCGCTCGACGGCAAGCCCTTCCCCGACGACTGGCTGGACGAAATCCGCAGCACCGCGCGCCGCCTCACCTATTCGCACGCGTGGCAGCAGGGCGACATACTGCTGCTCGACAACAGCCGCTTCATGCATGGGCGCAAGGCAATCGCGAATGCGGAAGAACGCCGGATTGCGACGTTCTTCGGCTATCTCGAAGGCATCGAACGGCGGCCGCTGGAGCCGGAGAACCCGGTGTGGCGGCAGGACGACTTCGTCCCGCCCGATACGCCGCACGATACCTGAGCGGTAATTCTTGACTGTGCGCGCGGTCCTGCTATGCGCGCGCTTCACTTCGGCGGTGTGCCCTTGCGGCATCCCTCCGATTGGTCCCGCACCCCGGTGAAGCGGTGGCCGCGGCGGACGGAACGGTCCGTCGGTGCAGTGCCGGGTTGAACGGTTGCCGCAGGGGCAATCCAGCAAATCGAAGGAAAGACCTATGTCGAAGCGCAAGAGCGCCAAGTACAAACTCGACCGCCGGATGGGTGAAAACATCTGGGGTCGCCCGAATTCCCCGGTCAACAAGCGGTCCTACGGCCCCGGCCAGCACGGTCAGCGTCGCAAGTCCAAGATGTCGGACTTCGGCCTGCAGCTGCGCGCCAAGCAGAAGCTGAAGGGCTACTACGGCGACGTGACCGAAAAGCAGTTCCGCCGCACCTACAAGGAAGCGTCCTCGATGAAGGGCGACACCGGCCAGAACCTGATCGGCCTGCTGGAACAGCGGCTCGACATGATCGTCTATCGCGCCAAGTTCGCGCCGACGATCTTCGCCGCCCGCCAGCTGGTCAGCCACGGCCACATCCGCGTGAACGGCGTGAAGTGCAACATCGCCAGCCGACGCTGCTTCGTGAACGACGTCATCAGCCTGGGCGACAAGGCCAAGGACATGGTGCTGGTCATCGAGGCGCAGAGCCTGCCGGAGCGCGAAATCCCGGACTACGTCGTGGCCGACGGCACCGACAAGGTGACGTTCACCCGCGTGCCGAAGCTCGACGAAGTGCCCTACCCGGTCACGATGGAACCGAACCTGGTCGTCGAATTCTATTCGCGCTGATCGGGTATCATACCGAACACGAAAGGCGGCCTCGTGGGGCCGCCTTTTTTGTTGCCTGTCAGTAATTTAGATGGAACGTTGCGCAGGTGGCGAGCGTTGATCGAATGCTATGACCACCTTCTACCGCTTCATCACCGCGAAACGCCGTGGCAAGTGGTATCCGGTGCTGGAAGACGCGCAGCGATATGCCGAAAGGATCGGCGCCGGGTTCATGGATGCGGCCGGCAACTTCACGCCGTATCGCGGTACGATCCTGGAATTCTGCGAAGGTCCGCCCGATCAGTCGCGCAGCTGGTCCCACTCGACCAGTTCGTAAGCGATCGACGCTTCCACCAGCGTTTCCCAGATTGCGGCAATCTCTTCCGCCGGCAGACCTCGCGCCTCGGCATCGGCCCGTGCCGCAGTAATGACCGCGGCCTTGCGATCTTCGTCGCGCACCACTTCGCGGCTCGGCTTGATGCGGGCGGCGGCGCGCATGTAGCCGAAGCGCCGGTCGAGCAGCGCGACAAGCTCGCGGTCCGTGGCATCGACGCCTTCGCGCACTTCGGCCATGCTGGTGCAGTCTTCGGGCATTTTCGGCATCGGTCGGCGGGTCCCTGCTATTCTCGGCAATAATCGCGGCGGAAATCGGTGGCGAAGGCGGCAAAGCGCCCATCCGCAATCGCATCGCGCATCGCTTGCATCAGCTGCTGGTAGAAGGAGATATTGTGCTCCGTCACCAGCATCGCGGCGAGGATTTCCCCCGACTTCACGAGATGGTGGAGATATGCGCGGCTGTATATGCCGCAGGTCGGACAGGTGCAGCGCGGGTCTAGCGGGTCGCTGTCCTCTGCGTGTCGCGCGTTGCGCAGGTTGATCGCGCCGTTCCACGTAAACGCCTGGCCGTTGCGGCCCGAGCGGCTCGGCAGCACACAATCGAACATGTCGACCCCGCGCTCGACCGCGCCGACGAGGTCGTCGGGCTTGCCGACGCCCATCAGGTAGCGCGGGCGGTCGGCCGGCAGCTGCCCGGGCGCGAAGTCCAGCGTGGCGAACATGGCTTCCTGCCCCTCGCCCACGGCAAGGCCGCCGATGGCGTAGCCGTCGAAGCCGATCTCGGTCAGCGCCTGGGCGGACTGGCGGCGCAAGTCCTCGTCCAGCGCGCCCTGTTGGATGCCGAACAGCGCGGCGCGCTCCGCGTGCTCTTCGCCGCTGTCGAACCCGTCGCGGCTGCGCTTTGCCCAGCGCATCGACAGTTCCATCGAACGGGCGATCACGTCGCGCGGTTGGTCGGCGCGCGGGCATTCGTCGAAGGCCATCACGATATCGCTGCCGAGCAGGCGCTGTATTTCCATGCTGCGTTCCGGCGTCAACATGTGCTTGCTGCCGTCGATGTGGCTGCGGAATTCGACCCCTTCTTCGGTCAGCTTGCGCAGGTCCGACAGGCTCATCACCTGGTAACCGCCGCTGTCGGTCAGGATCGGGCGGTGCCAGTTCATGAAATCGTGCAAGCCGCCGAGACGAGCGACCCGCTCCGCGCCCGGGCGCAGCATCAGGTGATAGGTGTTGCCCAGGATGATGTCGGCACCCGTCTGCCGCACCGTTTCCGGCTTCATCGCCTTGACCGTGGCGGCCGTGCCGACCGGCATGAAGGCAGGCGTGCGGATATCGCCGCGCAGCATGGATATGCGGCCCGTGCGCGCGACCCCGTCGGTCGCGTCGATGGTGAAGGAAAAGCGGCTCGTCATCGGTTTGCACCGCGCCTCTAGGGCAGCAGCAGCGAGGAGTCACCATAGCTGTAGAAGCGATATTCCTGCGCGATGGCATGGGCATAGGCCGCCATCATCCGCTCCCGCCCCACCAGCGCGCTTACCAGCATCATCAGCGTGGATTTCGGCAGGTGAAAATTGGTCATCAGCCCGTCTACCGCGCGGAAGCGGTAGCCGGGCGTGATGAAGATATCCGTGTCCGCGGCGAACGGCCGGATCGTCCCATCCTCTCCCGCCGCGCTTTCGATAAGGCGCAGCGAAGTCGTGCCGACCGCGATCAGCCGCCCACCGGCAGCGCGCGCCGCGTTCAGCCGGTCCGCCACGTCGGGTTCGATCCGGCCCCATTCGCTGTGCATCCGGTGCGCGTCCGTATCGTCGGCCTTCACCGGCAGGAACGTGCCCGCACCGACATGGAGGGTGACGGTTTCGCGGCGGATGCCCGCCGCGTCGATTTCGGCCAGCAGCCGGTCGGTGAAATGGAGCGCGGCGGTTGGCGCGGCAACGGCGCCATCCTCTGCGGCGAAGATCGTCTGGTAATCCTCGCGATCGGCTTCATCGGTGCCGCGCTTGCCTGCGATATAGGGCGGCAGGGGCATAGTGCCCGCGCGTTCGAGCAGGATCTCGACCGGCTCCTCCCCATGGAAGGCGAACGTGAAGCTGCCATCGTCGTGCCGGGCCTCCGCGGTCGCGGCGACATCGCTGCCGAATTCGACCACGTCGCCCGGGCGCAGGCGCTTGGCGTTGCGGACGAAGGCCTGCCAGCGCCTGAGGTCGATCCGCTTGTGCAACGTGGCGCCGATGCGCGCTTCGCCGCGCCGCCCTTCCAGCTGGGCGGGGATGACGCGGGTATCGTTGAAGACGAGCACGTCGCCGGCACGCAGCAACGTGGGCAAGTCGCGCACGCCGCGATCCTCGAACGCGCCCTCGCCCGGCACATAAAGCATGCGCGCCGCATCGCGCGGGTGCACCGGGCGCAGCGCTATCCGCTCCGGCGGCAGCTCGAAATCGAACAGGTCAACGCGCATGGCGTCGATCCCGGTAAACCATGGCGTATCGATGGACGTTCATGGCGCGCGCCTTAGCGCTTGCGCCGCGTCGCGTCACTCGGAGAGAGGCACCTCGGCCATGTCCGCTTCCGGCCCGGTCAGTTCCGGTGCCTGCTGCGGCAGTACGACCGGCTGCGGCATCGCCTGCGGCTTGTTGTCCGATGCGATGGAAGCCTGCAGGATGCGGGTCGGGTTCGCCGGCGGCTGACCGCGCTCGATCGCATCGACCGCGTCCATGTTCGAAATCACCCGCCCGAAATTCGTGTAGTTCTGGTCGAGCGAGAAGCGCGGGTAAAACACGATGAAGAACTGGCTGTTGGCGCTGTCTTCCGCGCTGGCGCGCGCCATCGACACGGTGCCGCGCACGTGCGGCAGGCGATTGAATTCGGCCTGCAGGTCGGGAAGCGAGGAAGAGCCGGTTCCGGTGCCGGTCGGGTCGCCGGTCTGGGCCATGAAATTGTCGATCACGCGGTGGAAGATCACCCCGTCGTAGAAACCCTGCCGGGTAAGCGTCTTGATCCGCTCGACATGGTTCGGCGCCCATTCGGGCACGAGGCGGATGGCCACCCGCTCGCCGGTCGAAAGGTCGAGATAGAGGATATTGTCCAGATCCTGCGTCAGATCGTAATTCGCGCGGATCGGCATGGCGCGCTGCGTTGCAGGCGCGGCGTCCTGCGCGCTCGCGGCGACGGGCGTTGCCAGGGCGGCCAGGGCTGCCAGCGAAGTGAAAAGCGTCTTGATCATCGTTTCCGTCTATCTGCGAGGAATGGATATGGTGCGGCACTTACCGACAGCGCGCTGTCCGCGCAATGAACGCCTCAGTAATCGCCGCGCTGGCCGGTTTCCGCCACCCGCGCATCGACCTGATGCTTGACCGCAGGCGATACGAAGGGCCCGATATCGCCGCCGAACATGGCGATTTCCTTGACCAGCTTGGACGCGATCGGCTGCAGCGAGACATCGGCCATCAGGAACACGGTCTCGATATCGTCGTCGAGCTGCTGGTTCATACCGGCCATCTGGTATTCGTATTCGAAATCCGCGACCGCGCGCAGGCCGCGGAGGATTACGCTGGCGCCGGTCTTGTTGGCGAATTTGACCAGCAGCGCGTTGAAGCCGACGACTTCAACGTTGGAAAGCCCCATCGCCGCCACCTCGCGCTTGACCATGGCCAGCCGCTCGTCGGTATCGAACATCGGGTTCTTGCTGGGGTTGGTCGTGACGCCGATGACCAGCCGGTCGACCAGCTTGCTGCCGCGCCGGATGATGTCCGCATGGCCTAGCGTGATCGGATCGAAGGTACCGGGATAGATACCGACGCGTTCTTTCTGGTTGCTGTCGGCCATTACCGGTCCCTTTCCACGATGAAGCGCGCGATTTCGCGCAGCAATTCGGCTTCCTCGCCATAGGATGCGAGGTGACCGATCGCCTGGTCCACCAGGGCGCGGGCCTGCGCGCGGGCGCCGTCGGCACTCATCAGCGACACGAAAGTGGCCTTCCCCGCGTCCGCATCCTTGCGCAGCGCCTTGCCCGCCTTCGCCTCGTCCCCTTCCACGTCGAGCAGGTCGTCGGCGATCTGGAATGCGAGGCCGATGTCGCGCGAATAGGCGTGGAGGTGCGCGCGGCCCTCGCGCGCCAGCTTGCCGAGGATCGCGCCCATTTCGACCGCCGCACCGAGGAGCGCACCGGTCTTCAGCTGCTGCAGCCGCGTGATCGCCTGGAGGTCGAAGCTCTCGCCCCCCTCCTCTTCGGCGATCATGTCCATCATCTGGCCACCTGCCATCCCCGCGTGGCCGCTCGCCCTCGCAAGGCATTCGACGAGCTCGCACCGCGTGAAGGGATCGCCGCTCAACGCCGGGTCGATCAGGATTTCGAAGGCAAGGGCATGGAGCGAATCGCCGGCCAGCACGGCCGTCGCCTCGTCGAAGGCGAGATGGATGGTCTCGCGCCCGTGGCGCATCGCATCGTCGTCCATGCACGGAAGATCGTCATGGATCAGTGAATAGGAATGGACCGCCTCCACCGCACAGCCTGCGCGTACGGAGGTTTCGCGGTCCACGCCGAACAGGTCCGCCGTAGCGACCGTCAGCAGGGGCCGCAGCCGCTTGCCGCCGCCGATCACGGCATAGCGCATCGCCTCGACCAGCCGGGCACGCCGGTCGCCCGGCACCGGAAGCAGCGCATCGAACTGCGCGTCCACCTCGCCCTGAACGCGCGCGAGTTCCTGCGCCAGCAGCCCCTCGGCGAGTTTCAGGCCCACCGGATCAGCCCTGCTTGTCGAACGGAATGGTGGCCGAAGCCTTACCGTCCGGCCCGGCAACGATCTTCTCGATCCGTGCCTGCGCCGCATCCAGACGCTTCTGGCAATGTTCGCGCAGCTTCTCGCCGCGCTCGTACAGGTCGATCGATTGTTCCAGCGGCACTTCGCCGCCTTCAAGCTGGCGCACCACGTTTTCGAGCGCGCGCAGCGCGTCCTCGAAGCTCATTTCCGAAATGTCGGGAGTACCCTCTGCCATGGGGCCGAGCATTGACCTTGGCGGCGCGCGCGGTCAAGCGGTGCCTGCGGCGATGGGCCGCGTGGTGCACAGCCAAGAGGTAACAGACGTGTTCATCGGCCACTTCGCCCCCGCGCTGGTTGCGGCGGCCCATGTCGAGAAAACCGGGCAGGCGCGGGTGCTGGGCGGTATGTTCATCGCTGCGCAGCTCGTCGATTTCGCCTTTTTCATCCTGGTGCTGCTGGGGGTCGAGCAATTCCGCATCGTGCCGGGCATCACCGCGATGAACCCGCTCGACCTCTATCTCATGCCTTTCACCCACAGTCTTGCGGGCACGCTGGGATGGGCCGGGTTGTTCGCCCTGCTGACGGCCCTGTTCCTGCGTGACATGCGCTTCGCGATCCTCGGCGCCGGCGTGGTGCTGTCGCACTGGTTCCTCGACCTGTTGGTCCACCGGCCCGATCTGACCCTGGTGGGAGAGGCGCCGAAGCTGGGGCTGGGCCTGTGGAACGTGCCGTGGGCGATCGTGCCGCTGGAGCTGCTGATGACGCTGGGCGCGTTCTTCTATTACGCGGTCAAGACCCGCCAGCGCGACGGGAAGACCGACCACGCGCTCTACACCTTGCTGGTAGTGCTGGTGATCGTGCAGCTGTTGAACTGGTACGGGCCGACGCCGGAAAATGGGCCGATGGAAGTCTGCTTCCAGGCGCTGATCGTCTTCACCATCCTCGTCCTGCTGGCCGCATGGCTTGGCTCCACGCGCGAATACTGGCGGATGAAGGACCTCGAACCGCCAAGCGCTATGCCAACACGCAGTTAGACCCGGCTACGTGTGGAGCCACTTCCACACGAAGAACACGATTTCGAACAGCACGAAGACACTGGCGATCACCACTTCCCAGAAGATGATCGTCGGATCGAGCTTCATCATCGAGGCAAAGCCTGCGCAGGCGAACGGGATGAAGTAGAGATTAGGCGATCTTGTGATCGTTCATGTAGAACCGGTGCGCCCCGGTCGCGCCGAGAAACGCGGCGATGACGATCGCGACGATGTAGTTGGTGTCATCCACACCCTTGTAGACCTTGCCGGTGCGATACATCAGATCGCCGTGATATTCTGCCATCGGATCGCCCCCCCCGGTCTTGCAAATTACGCATGCCCTTGACCGGCAAATCCTTACGGACAAATTGAAGCCGCCACTGGCGAAGCGCAGGCGCTCTCGCTAAAGCGCCGGCCATGTCGAACGCATCCGATACGATCACCCCCGAAGTCGTCGAAGCCCATGGCCTCAGCCCGGAAGAATACGAGCGCGTCCTGAACGCGCTGGGCCGCGAGCCGAACCTCGTGGAACTCGGCATTTTCTCGGTCATGTGGTCGGAGCATTGCTCCTACAAATCCTCGCGACTGCACCTGAAGAAGCTGCCGACGGAGGCACCGTGGGTGATTTGCGGGCCGGGCGAGAATGCGGGCGTGATCGATATCGGTGACGGGCCTGATGGGACGAAATTGGCGGCCATCTTCAAGATGGAGAGCCACAACCACCCGAGCTACATCGAACCCTACCAGGGCGCCGCGACCGGCGTCGGCGGGATATTGCGCGACGTCTTCACGATGGGCGCGCGGCCGGTGGCGAATGCGAACGCCTTGCGCTTCGGGCGGCCCGACCACCCGAAGATGAAACACCTCGTCCAGGGTGTGGTCGCGGGCATCGGCGGTTACGGCAATTGCGTGGGCGTGCCAACCGTGCGCGGAGAGACCAATTTCCACCCCGCCTATGACGGGAATATCCTCGTCAACGCGATGACGGTGGGTGTCGCCGATGCGGACAAGATCTTCTATTCCGCCGCGACCGGCGTGGGTAACCCCATCGTCTATGTCGGCTCGAAGACCGGGCGCGACGGCATCCATGGCGCGACTATGGCCAGCGCGGACTTCGAAGAAGATGCGGAGGCCAAGCGCCCGACCGTGCAGGTCGGCGACCCCTTCACCGAAAAGCTGCTGATCGAAGCCTGCCTCGAACTGATGGCGACCGATGCCATCGTCGCGATCCAGGACATGGGCGCGGCGGGCCTCACCTCGTCGTCCGTGGAAATGGCGACCAACGGCAAGGCGGGCATCCGCCTCGACATGGACAAGGTGCCGTGCCGCGAAGAGGGCATGACGCCGTATGAGATGATGCTGAGCGAAAGCCAGGAGCGCATGCTCATGGTGCTCAAGCCCGGCAAGGAAGCGATGGCCGCAGCAATCTTCGAGAAGTGGGAGCTCGATTTCGCAGTCATCGGCGAAGTCACCGATACGCAACACATGGTGCTCGAATCCGGCGGCGAAGTCGTGTGCGACATCCCGCTCGGCCCGCTGGCCGCAGACGCACCGGAATACGACCGGCCCTATCTCTCCAAGGACGAGTACAAGGACTGGGCCGGGGTCAAGCCGCTGGACGGCGTGCCGCAATGCGATGACGTGGGCGCGGACCTGCTGAAGCTGATGGCGAGCCCCAATCTCGCCAGCCGCCGCTGGATCGCCGAGCAGTACGACAGCCAGGTCGGCGCGGACACGCTGCAGACCGGCGGCGATGCGGGCGTGGTGCGCGTGCACGGCACGAAGAAGGCGCTGGCGATCACCACCGACTGCACGCCGCGCTATGTCTACGCCGACCCCTACGAAGGCGGCAAGCAGGCCATTGCCGAGGCCTATCGCAACCTCTGCGCCGTCGGCGCGCGCCCGCTGGCGGTCACCAACTGCCTCAATTTCGCGAACCCGCAGCGGCCCGAGATCATGAGCCAGTTCGTCCACGCCCTCGAAGGCATGGGCGAAGCCTGCCGCACGCTCGACTTCCCGATCGTGAGCGGCAACGTCAGCCTCTATAACGAAAGCAAGGCAACGGGCGGCGGCAGCGCCATCCTCCCCACCCCGGCCATCGGCGGGGTCGGCATCATCGACGATTACGCCGACATGATGACCATGGGTTTCAAGAACGAAGGCGACACGCTGTTCCTTGTCGGCCCGGAATTCTGGGCGACGCCCGACCCCACCCGCAGCCACCTCGGCAAGTCGCTGTGGCTGAGCGTGGTGCACGGCAGCGAGGACGGGCGGACCCCGCCGACCGACCTCATCGTCGAGCGTGCGGCGGGGAAGATCATCCACCAGCTGATTGCCGACGGCCTGGTCAATGCGATCCACGACCTGTCGGACGGCGGCCTTGCGGTCGGTCTTGCGGAAATGGCGCTTGCCGGCGGCCTCGGCGCCGAGGTCGAAGCCAACCCCGAATACACCGCCGCGCAGTGGTGGTTCGGCGAGGACCAGGGGCGTTACATCGTTTCCGTGCCCGATCCCGATGCACTGATGGCCGCTGTCAATCGCGAGACCGAGAACGTGGAGACGGCGCAGATCGGTTTCCGCAAGCTCGGCACCGTGGGCGGAGACCGGGTCCTCGGTGTGACGCTGGCGGATCTGCGCGAGGCGCACGAAAGCTTCTTCCGCGACTGGATGGGCTGAGGCGTCGATCCCTCGGTGCCCGCTGCAGTCCGGTTCCTGCTGCATTACGGCGGTCATTTCGGCGTGCCTTTTGCACTGGCCCTAGTATTCTTTCGCGACCGATGGCTGGCCGCCGGCGCGATCATGGCGGCGACCATCGCCATCGACATCGATCACCTGCTGGCGGACCCGGTGTTCGATCCGGGCCGGTGCAGTATCGGCTTCCATCCGCTCCACACCATCTGGGCGGCGCTCGCCTATTGCGCGCTGCTGGCCGTGCCGCGATGGTGGGTCCGCGCGATTGCGGCGGGCTGCCTGTGGCATCTTGCCGTCGATGGCGGGGATTGCCTGATGCAGCGGTTTTGAGCGAGGTGACGAGACGATGAGCGACAAGCACCTGCCCTATCCCCCGATGCCGCAGCTTGCCGATGGGGAGCGGGTACAGGGCGCCCGCGTCATGTTCGAACGACTGAAGACCCGGTGATCCTGTCGCGACTTCAATGACGCGCCGGTCCCGCGCGACATCATCGAATACGGCATTCGCGCCGCCGGCACCGCGCCCAACGGCGCCAACCACCAGCCGTGGCATTTCGTCGCCGTCTCATCCCCCGAAACGAAGCGCGCGATCCGCGAGGCAGCCGAAGCCGAGGAGCGCAAGTTCTACGGCGCGGACGGGTACAAGCCGAAGGCTAGCGAAGAATGGCTCGGCGCGCTCGATCCCATCGGCACCGATGCGGCCAAGCCGTTCCTTGAAACCGCGCCTTGGTTGATCGTCTGTTTCGCGCAGCGCACCGGCGGGATCGAAGAAGACGGGGAAACCCAGACTATTACGTCAACGAAAGCGCCGGCCTTGCCTGCGGATTCTAATTTCGGGTGAGCCGTAGCGTTCCCGAAATCACGCATTGGCACCATCGTGCTGCGACAGGCCGAGCAAGGCCAGCGCGTTGGTGAGGTCTCCGCGCTCGATCCAGCCATCCGCGGCAGCGCGCGCCTTGGCCTTGGCATGGTACGCGATCCCGTAGGTCGCGGCTTCCAGCATGGGGATGTCGTTCGCCCCGTCACCCATGGCGAGCGTGATTGCAGCGTCGCCGATGGCTGCGGCCTCTTCTTCCAGCGTGTCCCGCTTGGTCGCGCTGTCGCAGATCGGGCCGACGACCTCGCCGGTCAGCTTGCCGCCTGCAACGCCGAGCCGGTTGGCGACCACGCGGTCGAAGCCGAGCATCTCGGCGACCGGATCGGCGAAATGGTGGAAGCCGCCCGTTACCAGCACGCAGCGACAGCCCCGTGCCTTCAGCCCGGCGAGCAGCGTCCGTGCCCCGCCCATCGGTCGGATACGCTCTTCCAGGCATTGCGCGATGGCGCTTTCGTCGAGCCCTTCCAGCAGCGCGACCCGTTCGCGCAGGGCGCCGGCGAAGTCGAGTTCGCCCGCCATCGCCCGTTCGGTGATCGCCGCAACCCGGTCCTTCACCCCGGCGAAATCGGCGAGCTCGTCGATGCATTCCTGCCCGATCATCGTGGAGTCCATGTCGGATACGAACAGCTGCGGCGCGGCAATCGGTTCGTCCGCGACGAGGACATCGGCGCTGCCGAAGCTTTTATCGATCACGCTGCGCATCTGCGCCGCATCGCCGCCGGTCGCGGCGATCTGCACGACCTCGCCGTTCGCGTCCAGCAAGCCCGCCCGGGCCACCTTGATGCCGCTGGCTTCCAATTCGGCCAGCGCCGCGTCGAGGCGTGCTGACAGGCCGTCCATGTCTGCTATCAGGCGGGCGATGGGCATTGCAGGCACTCCGGAAAACCGGCGGGACAAGCCGCCGCTCGCGCTCATTGCAGGGCCGACGGCGAGCGGCAAGAGCGCGTTCGCGGTTGCCGCGGCGCAGGCGATAAAGGCGCGGGGTGGCAGCGCGGTCATCGTCAACGCCGACAGCGCGCAGGTCTATGCCGACTTGCAGGTGCTGAGTGCGCGGCCGGACGATGCCGAGATGGGCGGCATTGAACATCGCCTGTTCGGCGCATGGGATGGCGCACAGGCGTGCACCGCCGCCGACTGGGCGCAAGCGGCCAGACACGTCGTCGGCGAGGCGCATGCGAGCGGCAGGGTGCCGATCCTGTGTGGCGGGACGGGGCTTTACCTGAAGACGCTGCTCGAAGGCATTGCGCCCATTCCCCCGATCGATCCCGCCGTGCGCAACGCGGTTCGGGACATGCCCACCCCCGATGCCTACGCCGCCCTCCAGCGCGAGGATCCGAAGGGCGCCGCTAGGCTCGCGCCTGGCGATAGCCAGCGCATTGCCCGCGCCCTCGAAGTCATCCGCTCCACCGGGCGCACGCTCGCGGAGTGGCAGGCAAGCAAGGAAGGCGGGATCGGCGCGGAAGTAGCACTCTGCCCCTTCGTGCTGCTGCCTCCCCGCGACATATTGTACGAACGGTGCAATGCGCGTTTTGCATTCATGCTGGACCAAGGCGCAATCAGCGAAGTCGAGGCGCTGCTCGCGCGCAGCCTCTCGCCCGACCTGCCCGTCATGCGCGCCATCGGCGTTCCCGAAATCGCGGCCCTGCTGCGCGGCGAGATTTCGCGCGAGGAATGCATCGCCCGCGCCGCGCAGGCGACGCGCAATTATGCCAAGCGCCAGTACACCTGGTTCCGTCGCCAGCCCCCCGCTGACTGGCCGCGCGCCGAAGCAGCGCCCGATCCGGAAGCGTTTGTCGCCGCCATGGCGCTCTGATAGCGCGGCCCCGGAGGAGAGAGCATGCCGATCACGATCTACCGCGAATACGATGTCGATTACTCGGTCCTGGCCGGCAAGCGCGTCGCCATCGTCGGATACGGCAACCAGGGACACGCCCACGCGCTGAACCTGCGCGATAGCGGCCATTGCGAGGTCGTGATCGGCGCCCGAGACAATTCGCCGAGCGGCGATGCGGCACGGCAGGCGGGCTTTACCGTCCTGCCGGTAGCCGAGGCGGCAACATCCGATATCGTCATGCTGCTTGCCCCGGACGAGGCGCAACCGGCAATCTACGCCGACCATATTCGCGATGCGATGAAGCCGGGCGCGGCACTGGGCTTCGCGCACGGCTTTGCGGTCCATTACGGCCTGATCGAGCCGCGCGCGGACATCGATGTTATCATGGCCGCGCCACTCGGTCCCGGCAAAGGGTTGCGCGCGGAATATGTTGCCAGACGCGGCTTGCCTGCCCTCCTCGCCGTGGCGCAGGATGCCAGCGGATCGGCCAAGGGCCTCGCGCTCGCCTATGCCGGCGGGATCGGCGCCGGGCGCGCGGCGATCCTGGAGACCACTTTCAAGGACGAAACGGAAACCGACCTGTTCGGCGAACAGGCCGTGCTTTGCGGCGGGATGCCGGCGTTGATCGTCGCCGCGTTCGAAACGCTGGTCGAAGCCGGCTACCCGCCCGAGCTCGCCTATATCGTGTGCCTGCACGAAACGAAGCTGATCACCGACCTACTGCAGAAAGGCGGCATCGCGGCGATGAACCTCGCGATTTCGAACACGGCGGAATTCGGCGGCAATGCGGTGGGCAAGCGCCTCGTCACGCCCGATACGAAAGCGGAGATGGCACGCGTGCTGGCCGAAGTGCGCGACGGACGCTTTACCGAAGACTTCATTGCCGATGCCAGGGCGGGCAATCCGGCGCTCCAGGCCGACCGGGCCCGGCAGGCCGACCACCCGATCGAAGCCGCCGGCGCGCGCGTTCGCGGCCTCATGCCGTGGCTGAAAGAGGAATGACCCGATGACCGAATCGATCCTCGACCCCGACCTGCCGATCATCGACCCGCATCACTACCCGCGCTGGAAACAACGCATAAGCGAACTCGCCGCGTGCGAGAACGTGACCGTCAAGCTGGGCGGTCTCGCGATGGCGTTCTGCCAGCTGCCCGACCGCGGACCTGTCGCAGGCCTCGGCTCTGAGGAGCTGGCCGCCTTGTGGAAGCCTTACATCGACCATTGCATCGAAGCCTTCGGGCCGGATCGTGCGATGTTCGAATCGAATTACCCGGTCGATCGCTGGGGCGCGAGTTATCCGGTGCTGTGGAACGCCTTCAAGCGCCTTGCCGCGGGCGCAAGCGATAGCGAGAAGCGCGCGCTCTTCGCGGGCACGGCGGCGCGAATCTACGGCATCGAGCGCATCCTGCCCGCCGCCGCTTGAACGCGCACATCGGCAGCGCCATCTCGAACAGACATGGATACAATCGACCGCGAACCCTTGCCCGGTGTGCCGCAAACGGCTTTCCGGCCCGCCGGCCTCCTGGCCCTGCTGATGATCGCCGCCTATTTCGGCGTGGCGGATCCCATCGATCTCGGCGTGTCGCCGCTCGCGCTGGAACAGGGCCGCTGGTGGACGCTGGTGACGCATATGTTCGCCCATGCCGGCCTCATTCACCTCGCCTTCAACGCGCTGGTCCTCTTCTTCCTGGGCGGACCGATATTCGTGCGGATGGGACGAGGGGCGATGGCGTGGGCTCGCTTCATGCTCTTTTTCCTCGCCTGCGGCCTTGGCGGTGCCTTCCTCTATGTCGCGTTGAACCCGGCATCCATCATCCCCGCCGTCGGCGCGTCGGGCGCGGTATTCGGCTTCGTCGGGCTGATGGCGCGGCTGCCCTTCATGCGCCCCGGGCAACCCATGCCGCAGGTGGACGCGAACGGCATCCGCCCGCTGACCGGCGAGTTGCTGCTGCGCAACCTGTTCCTGATCGGCATCCTAAGCCTGGCCGGTCTTGTCATGCCGATAGCGTGGGAAGCGCATCTCGGCGGCTTCCTCGTCGGACTGCTCTTGGGCCCGCTATTCCTGCAGCGCCGAAATCCCCCCGTCCGCCGCTAAATTTCTCGACAGCAGCGCTGCGGCTTTGCATAGGGCGGCTTAACCGATCGCTTAACAAAGGATCCGCCGATGACCCTGCCCGCCCTGTTCGACAATCTCCGCCTGCCGGTCATCGGCTCCCCGCTGTTCATCATTTCGGGGCCGGAGCTGGTCATTGCGCAGTGCAAGGCAGGCATCGTCGGCAGCTTCCCGGCGCTCAATGCCCGCCCCTCCGGCGTGCTCGACGAATGGCTGGCCCGAATCACCGAGGAACTGGCCGCGCACAATCGCGACAACCCGGACCGGCCCGCCGCGCCTTTCGCGGTCAACCAGATAGTCCACCGCACCAATGGTCGGCTCGAGGAAGACATGCAGGTGTGTGCCAAGTGGCAGGTGCCGATGGTCATCACCTCGCTTGGCGCGCGCGAAGAGATTTTCGAGGCCGTGCGCGGTTGGGGCGGCATCACCATGCACGACGTGATCAACAACCGCTTTGCCAGGAAGGCGATCGAAAAGGGCGCCGACGGCCTGATCCCCGTGGCAGCCGGCGCGGGCGGCCATGCCGGCACCCAGTCGCCCTTCGCCCTGATGCAGGAAATCCGCGAATGGTTCGACGGGCCGGTGGCGCTGTCGGGCTCCATCGCAAATGGCCGCTCGATCCTCGCCGCGCAGGCGCTGGGGGCCGACTTCGGCTATATCGGTTCCGCCTTCATTGCGACCGACGAAGCCAATGCGGACCAGCCTTACAAGGACATGATCGTCGGCAGCGGCGCGGACGATATCGTCTATTCGAACCTCTTCACCGGCGTGCACGGCAACTACTTGCGCGGCTCGATCGAGCAAGCGGGGCTCAATCCCGACGACCTGCCCGAAAGCGATCCCAGCAAGATGAACTTCGGTTCCGGCGGGAACAGCAAGGCCAAGGCGTGGAAGGACATCTGGGGATCGGGCCAGGGCGTCGGCGCAGTGAAGGCCGTGCAGAGCGTCGCGGACCGGGTCGACCAGCTGGAGCGCGAATACCATGAAGCGCGCGCTGCCCTGGCAGAGGCGGCCGCGCGCTTTTCCACCTAGATCGCGGCCCACAGCTCCTCGACCATCGCGTCGAGCGTCGTGAAATCGCCCATCAGCCGCAGCGGATCGCGGCGGTTCAGCTGCACCGCCCCGCCGCCCGCCAGCAGACGCTTGCGCGAGGCCCGCTGCAGCAGCCGGATCCGCATGCGTGCCGTGTCGAGCGCAGTCTCTTCGTCCTGCAAACGTACTGCCTGCCACGCGGCCTCGATCCGGCCGAGCCGCTCCGCTACCATTTCCGAATAGAGGCGATGCGGGCCGCGATGGTGCGGCAATTGCAGGCGCGGCACCGCGCTTTCCCGGCATGGCAGCAGCATACCGTTGGCGCGGAAATCCTCAAAGCGCGGGCCACAAGGCTCCACCGCCTCGAACAGGCCGCGGAAGGCGCGCGTCCAGCGCAGCTGGACGGGCAGGATATGGTGGCGTTGCAGGTACGGGCGATAGGCGGGTGTCCCGGCGACGTTGACCTTGCGGAAAGGCAGGACCGAACGGCCATGTGTATCACGGGCCGCCCCCGCGCCGATTCACGCGCTCCCCGTCATTCCGTTTCGGTGCTGGCCGGGAATGCGCGAATGAAGCGGCCATTGCGCGACAGGCACAGGTCGAGGGCGTGCTCGCCGATTTTCCGGCGCCCGTCTTCCGGCACGAACACCCCTTGCCGGACCAGCTCGTCCACTAGGCGGACCGCGACCTGGGCCCGTGCTTTCGCGTCCTCTGCCACAGAGGGCTCGACCCGCAATTCGTGGCCCGCCAGCATCGCCAGCCCGCGCGTTTGCAACCCGCCGTCGACCTCGCCCACCATGGCGGTGAGGCCAAGCGCCGGGAACACGCCGCCCGCCAGCCATTCGCCCAGGACACGGGTGAACCAGGCCGGCGCCATGAGCGTATTTGCCCCGCCCCAGCCCACGGCGACGACACCGTCCAGCTCGGCCAACGCCAGTCCGACTGCCATCAGCGAACGATAAACCGGCGGCAAGCCGATCCCGTCGACGATATGCGGCCCCGGGCGCAGTTCGATCGCCTCGCAATCGAGCAGGCCCTGTTCCTCGCGCAGGCCGAACCGCTGGGCGCCGTCCATCGTGCCGACGCCGGATCCAGGTGCGAGCCCGACGAGGTCGTAGGTCAGCCCGTCTGTCAAGAGCTCTGCCCAGACCGGCTGCCCCTGCCCGGCAACGGCATTGTCGCCGCCACCCTCGTGCGAAACCTGGAACGCACCGCCCGCGGCCATCCGCTTCACTTGCGCGAGACAGGGCCGATTCCCCGGCGCGAAAAGAAACGCCAGGCCGACATCGCTCGCAGCCAAATTGTGTGTCGCAGAAGAGATAGCGTCGTTCCCGTCGTAGTCGCTATCTTGATGGCCAGAACTGCCAAATCGGTCCAGAGTTTACAGGATTAAAGCCTCCATTACGGAGCATTCTATTCAAAACGCGCCCATGGCCAGTCCCTCGGCCAGCGCCTCGCCAAGGTCACGCGCCTGCGCCAGCGCCGTTTCGGGCACTGTCTTGGCAGCGAGTATTTCCTCCGGGGTCTGGGCGGCGAAATTCACGATGACGGGTTCGGCAACGCGGCGCAGCCGCCAGCCCCTCGCGATTCGGTCGATCTGCGCCTGCGCGCCCGCCCCGTCCGATCCGGCAGCGATGATCGTGGCATAAGCGCGGCCCTCGATCCGGCCGAGCACCGGGTAATAGCAACGATCGAACATTTCCTTCATCAGGCCGCTCATGGTGGCAAGGTTTTCGGGGCACACGAACAAATAGCCGCCGGCATCCAGCAGATCGCCCGGTTCGACCGTGTCCGCCGACAGCAGGCGGGCACCGTCACCCGCCCCGTCCGACGCGGCCTGGGCAAGAGCGCGGGCGGCGCCGGTGCGGCTGTGCCAGGCAACGAGAAGGTGCGGAGTATCCGACATGCAGGGACAGTCGCCCATGGCTGTCGATTGTCAATCCCGCACGCTTCCGCAACGCGCGTACCGCGGCTAGACTGCGCGCCATGCCCGACCCGCTGACCTCCTCGCACGTACTTGGCGTTTCCCGTTCGCTGTCCGGCCAGAGCTGGATCTGGCGCGGCGGCAACAACGCCTTTGGCATGGCAGGCGGCGCGGAAGAGGATATCGTCACGCAGCTCCTCCTCGCCCGCGGGGTGGAGCCGGGTGATATCGAGAAGGAACGGCAGCCGACCCTGCGCGCCTTCCTGCCCGACCCGTCGGAATTCCGCGACATGGACACGGCGGCGGAGCGGCTTGCCCAGGCGGTGCTGACGGGCGAGCAGGTCACCGTCTACGGCGATTACGACGTCGACGGCGCCACCAGCGCGGCGCTGCTGATCCACCTCCTCCGCATGCTCGGGACCGAGGCCGACCACTACATCCCCGACCGCCTGCTGGAAGGCTACGGCCCCAGCGGGGAGGCGCTGGTAAAGCTGGGCGAAAGCGGATCGAGCCTGGTCGTCACGGTCGATTGCGGGGCGATGGCGCATGACGCACTGGGGCAGGCGCACGATGCCGGGCTCGACGTCATCGTGGTGGACCACCACAAATGCTCGCCCGAATTGCCGCGCACGGTGGCGCTCGTGAACCCGAACCGGCTCGACGAGAGCGATATCGGCGCCTCGCACGGACACCTCGCCGCCGTGGGCGTCGCCTTCCTGCTCGCCATTGCCACGGTCCGCACCTTGCGCGAACGCGGTTTCTTTTCCGATCGCAAGGAGCCTGACCTGCGCGGCCTGCTCGACCTCGTGGCGCTGGGCACGGTGGCCGATGTAGCGGCGCTGCGCGGGCTCAACCGGGCATTCGTGGCGCAGGGCCTGAAGGTCATGGCGCGCCGCGACAATATCGGCATGGCGGCGCTGATCGATGCGAGCCGCCTGAAGCGCGCGCCGCAATGCAGCGACCTCGGCTTCGCGCTCGGCCCGCGCATCAACGCCGGTGGCCGCGTGGGCGAAGCGACGCTGGGCGTGCGCCTGCTGACTACGCGCGACCCGGAAGAGGCGGCGCAGATCGCCCGCCAGCTGTCGGAGCTGAACGAGGACCGCCGCGCGATCGAGGCGGCGGTGCAGGAAGCCGCCGAGGACCAGCTGGCCGCACAGCACAACCGCGCCGTTCCGGTGGTCGCCGGCAAGGGCTGGCATCCCGGGGTGATCGGCATCGTTGCCGGGCGGCTTAAGGAAAAGACCGGCAAGCCGACGATCGTCATCGCGCTCGACGCCGACGATGCCGGACAGGGCAAGGGCTCGGGCAGGTCCATCGCGGGCGTGGATCTGGGCGCCGCCATCATCGCCGCGCGCGAGAACGACCTGCTCGTCGCGGGTGGCGGTCATGCGATGGCGGCCGGGCTCACGATTGCGGAGGACCGGCTCGAGGCTTTCCGCGACTGGCTCGATGCCACGCTGTCGCGTCAGGTCGAGGCGGCGATGGCGGGGCGCAAGCTCGCGCTCGATCTCTCGTTGGCACCCGGCGGCCTCACCCCCGAACTGATCGAGACCATGGAAGCGGCCGGACCCTATGGCATGGGCTGGCCGGGACCCAAGGTGGCCATCGGGCCCGTCCGCCTGGTCAAGGCCGACATCGTGGGCACTGATCACCTGCGCTTGATCGCGGCCGGCGACGACGGAACCCGCATCAAGGCGATCGCCTTCCGCGCCGCCGAATCGGACATGGGACAGGCGATCCTGTCCGCGCCCGGAGGCCGCCGCCTGTGGCTGGCGGGCCGCGCAAAGATCGACGATTGGGGCGCCCGCCCGGCAGCGGAATTGCACCTGGAAGACGCCGCCTGGGCCGACTGATCGCCCGCGGGGCGAAAAAAGCCCATCAACCGGGTTGACCCGCCCCGCCGTGCCCCTTAGAGGCGCGTCACCGCATCGGATGGCCCCTTCGTCTAGCGGTTAGGACGCGGCCCTTTCACGGCTGAAACACGGGTTCGATTCCCGTAGGGGTCACCACCGATGCACTCCCCAACATTGTCGGCAACACTGGCTTGTGCGGCGGCGAACCTCGCCGCTAAGGGGCCTTCATGCGCCCTCGCCGCGAATTGCCGATCGTCCCGCTGATCCTCGCCGCCATCGGCGCGGTGGCAGTCGGTGTCGCTTCGGAACAGGCGTGGCTGGCACTCGTGGTGTTCGGCTTGTGGGCCTGCACGTTCTGGCTGGTACCGGTGCAGGCGGTAGAAACCCAGTCGAAGCGCAGCGACCTCAGCCTGACGCAGGACAATGTCCGCCGCCTGCTCGACAACATGGCAACCCCGCTGCTGCTGGTGGACGAGCGGCGCATCGTGATCGCCAACGCCGCTGCGCGCGAGATTCTCGGCCAGCATGTCGTCGGGCAGGATCCGCGCATCGGCCTGCGCCATCCCGCCGCGGTCGCCCTTCTCGATTCGAGCGAGGGCGGGACCGACATGATCACCGGCCTGACCGGCCGCAAGAGCGTGTGGCAGATGACGCGCCAGTCGGTAGACGGGCGGTTCTGGCTGATCGAGCTGCTCAACCGCACGATCGAGGCCGACGTCAGCCGCGCGCATACCGATTTCGTCGCCAATGCCAGCCACGAGCTGCGCACCCCGCTTGCCAACATCATCGGCTATGTCGAGACGCTGCTGGATACCGACGGCGAGATCGATCCCGCGATGCAGGACAAGTTCCTCGGCACCACCCTGCGCGAGGCGCGGCGGCTGCAGGCACTGGTCAGCGATCTCATGTCGCTGTCCCGCGTGGAGGCGGAAAAGCACGAACTGCCCGAACAGTCGATCGACCTGGTCGAGACGGTCCGCAAGGCGGCTAGCGAAAGCGGCAAGATCGAACAGCGCCACCGGGTCAAGGTTTCGCTGCCGGATGCGCCCATGATCATTCGCGGCGATCGGCAGCAGCTGGAACAGCTGGTGCGCAACCTCGTCGACAATGCGCTGAAATACGGCGGAGAGGACCAACCTGTCTCGGTCGTACTGACCGGGGATGGCAGCCGCGCCAGCCTGCGCGTGGTCGACCGGGGCGAAGGGATTGCCAGTGACCATTTGCCGCACCTCACCCGCCGGTTCTACCGCACCGATCCGGGGCGCAGCCGCGCTGCGGGCGGTACCGGCCTCGGCCTCGCGATCGTCAAGCATATCGTCGAGCGCCATCGCGGCCGGCTCGATATCGACAGCAAACAGGGTGAAGGCACCACCGTTTCCGTGCGGCTGCCCCTTCTCTGACGGCTGCGCGGAAAGCGCAGTTTTCCACCCCTTCATTTCCCCATCGATGCCGCTTGTCACAAAAGAGCAACATCGCGTCGCCAAGGGCGTCACATTCGTCACTAACACGTCAATTCGAGGTTTGATAATGCGTCGTTCGCTTCTTGCCGGGGCGCTGCTTGCCGGTACCGTCCTGTCGCCGACCGTCGCCCAGGCACAGGATGCCACTGCGCCCACCGATGCCGAGATCATCGCCGAGATGCGCGCCGAACTCGCCGCCCTACGCGCCCGTGAGGACGAGCTGGAAGGCCGCACCCAGGCCGCCGAAAGCAGCATCGCCGCGCAGGCGGAAGGCCAGCAGGAAATCCGCACCGCCATCGCGGAAGTCGAAGCCGCGCCGACCACGATCACTGCTTTCAAGGGTGCGCCGCAAGTCTCCTCCGACAGTGGCTGGACCTTCAAGCCCCGCGGCCGCGTGATGGTGGACGCCGGGACCATCTCCGCCCCCGAAGGGATCGACGACGGTTTCGGCAGCACGCTGCGCCGTGTCCGCCTGGGCGTCCAGGGCGATATGCCGGGCGGCTTCGGCTACAAGTTGGAAGCCGACTTCGCCGGAAACGAAGTCGACCTGACGGATGCCTTCCTGTCCTACGAGGATGGCGGGTTCGAAGTTCGCGCCGGCCAGTTCAACAATTTCCAGTCGTTGGAAGAGCTGACGAGCGGCCTCCACACCTCCTTCATCGAGCGCGCCGCCTTCACCGACGCCTTCGGCTTCCGCCGCAAGGTCGGGGTCGGCGGGCAGTGGTCCGGCGGTGACGTGTTGGTCCAGGCCGGTGCCTTTGCCGACAACAGCGAGACCCTGCCCGACGGCAGCCGGTCTTACGACGCCCGCATCGTCTTCATGCCGAAGACGTCGTTCGGCCAGCTGCACCTCGGCGCGTCGGTCCACCAGACCGATCTCGATAACGGCGAGACGGTCCGTTATCGCCAGCGTCCGCTGGTGAACTTCACCGCCGTGCGCCCGGTCAACACCGGCTCGCTCGCGGCGACCGGCGAGTTCGGTTATGGCGCGGAAGCGGCCCTGATCAGCGGCCCGTTCCATTTTGCGGGCGAAGCTTTCTGCCAGCAGCCGGAGCTCGTCGCCGCCGCATCCGACCCGACTTTCTTCGGCGGCTATGTCGAAGCCGGCGTGTTCCTGACCCCGGGCGATTCGCGCGGCTACAAGGGCGGCACGTTCGACCGGATCAAGCCGTCCAGCCCCGTCGGTGAAGGCGGTTTCGGCGCGGTCCAGTTCAATGTCCGCTACGACCGGCTCGACCTGTCGGACGACGGGATCGTGGGCGGCACGCAGGATGGCTATTACGCCTCGCTCGTCTGGTCGCCGACCGCCTACACCCGCCTGATGCTGAATTACGGCCGCCTCGAATATGGCGATGCCGCCGTGCCCGCCGCCAATGGTGACCGCGACTATGCCATCGATGTCTTCGGTGCCCGCGCGCAGGTCGATTTCTGATGCGATGACGCGGGTTTGCGGCGGTCACGCGACTTTCGCACAAGCGTCACAATACAACCCTAACGAAGCCAAACTTCCCGATTGGAGCGTAACATGAAATTCGTACTTCGTACTTCCCTGCTGGCTGTCGCCGCAGTGTCCCTCGCCGCTTGCGGTTCCAGCAGCGATTCGCGCGACAATGTCCGCGCCGTCGGTTCCTCGACTGTCCTGCCCTTCGCCAAGAAAGTGGCCGAGGAATATGCCCGCGCCAATCCCGAGTTGAAGGCCCCGATCATCGAATCGAACGGCACGGGCGGCGGCATCGAGCTGTTCTGCGCCGGCGTGGGCACCCAGCACCCCGACATCGCCAACGCTTCGCGCCGGATGAAGGCGAGCGAATTCGAAACCTGCCAGAAGAACGGCGTGACCGAGATCACCGAGATCGAAGTCGGCCTGGACGGAATCGCCTTTGCCGCTGCCAAGGACGGCATCGACATCGCTCTGACGCCGGAGCAGGTGTACATGGCGCTGGCCGCCAACCCCTATGGCAAGAAGCAGACCGCGACCAAGTGGTCCGACATCGACCCCTCGCTACCCGACATCGACATCCTCGTCTACGGTCCGCCGGAAACCTCCGGCACCAGCGATGCGCTGAAGGAACTGATCCTGATGCCGGGCTGCAAGTCCAATGCCGACATGGCAGCCATGAAGGAAAGCGATGAAGAGCGTTACGAGGAAATCTGCACCTCGCTGCGCACCGACGGCGCCTATTCGAAGCAGGGCGAGCAGGACAACCTGATCGTCAAGAAACTGGCCCAGACACCGAATGCGATCGGCGTGTTCGGTTACTCCTACCTCGAAGAGAACCTCGGTTCGCTCAAGGGCATCGCGATGAACGGCGTCGAGCCGACGTACGTGAACATCGCCGACTTCAGCTATCCGGGTGCCCGCCCGCTGTTCATCTACGTGAAGAAGCAGCACATCGGCGCGATCCCGGGCCTCGAAGGCTTCCTCGCTCAGTGGGGCCAGATGTGGGGCAAGGACGGCCCGCTCACTTCGATCGGCCTGATCGCCAATCCGGACGACAAGGGCGCCGACATGACGTCGCGGCTAACCGCCCTGCCTACCCTTGACGGGACCGAGTTGAAGTAACAACAGCCGCGTCAATGTCGATTACCATCCTCTTTCTCCTCGCTCTGGGTCTCGGGGTCGCGGGCTGGCTTGCCGGCCGCGCCCGCGCCTGGAGTTTCCAGAGCGCGGACCCCGGGCGCCGATTGCGTGCCCGGCCGAACTATCATGGGTGGTATCTTGCCTTGTGGATCGCCGTTCCGGCGATCCTCTTCGTTGCGCTGTGGGGTGCGCTGGCGCCGGAACTGGTCAACCGGTCCGTGCTCGCCCACCCCGCCGCTTCTTCGCTGCCCGAATTCGGCATCCAGCGGGACACGATCCTGTCGGAAGCCCGCGCCGTTGCGGAAGGCTCCGCCAATGCCGTCTTCAATGACGAAGCGCAGGGTCTGGTGCAGCCCTTCCGCGATGCGATCGCGCAATACCGCCTGATCGGTATCACCGCGACCATCGTCATCGCCTTTCTTGCCGGCGTCTTCGCCTTCCTGCGCCTGCGCCCCGATTTCGCCGCCCGCACGCGGGTGGAGCGCAGCGTCATGGCGCTGCTGCTGGTCGCCTCGCTCGTCGCGATCCTGACGACGCTCGGCATCTTCGTGTCGCTCATCTTCGAAACGCTGCGCTTCTTCGGCATGGTCGGCCCGATCGATTTCCTGTTCGGCACGCAGTGGAGCCCCAACCTCGGCAGCGCATCGACCACCCCCGACCCCACCGAATACGGCGCGATCCCGCTGTTCTGGGGCACCATCTTCATCGGTGCGATTATTGCCATGATCGTCGCCATCCCGCTCGGAATGATGAGCGCGATCTACCTCACGCAATATGCCCGCCCGGCCACGCGCAAGTGGCTGAAACCCGCGCTGGAGATCCTCGCCGGGGTTCCCACGGTGGTCTACGGCTATTTCGCCGCGCTGACCGTGGCGCCGTTCGTGCGCGACCTTGCAAACGGGGTCGGCATCCAGAACGCCTCGAGCGAAAGCGCGCTTGCTGCAGGCCTGGTGATGGGCGTGATGATCATCCCCTTCGTTTCCTCCATGGCCGACGACAGCATGGCCGCGGTGCCCAGCGCAATGCGCGACGGCAGCCTGGCGATGGGCGCGACGGAAAGCGAGACGATCAAGAAGGTCCTCGTCCCCGCCGCCCTGCCGGGTATCGTCGCAGGCGTGATGCTGGCCGTCAGTCGCGCGATCGGCGAGACGATGATCGTCGTCATGGCCGCCGGCGCTGCCGCCAACCTGACGGCCAACCCGCTCGAAGCGATGACCACGGTCACGTACCAGATCGTTGCCCTGCTGACGGGCGAGAACAGTTTCGACCACCCCGCCACGCTCGCCGCGTTTGCACTGGGCTTCGTCCTGTTCCTCGTCACCCTCGGCCTCAATTTCATCGCCCTGCGCGTCGTCAAGAGGTTCCGCGAAGCCTATGAGTAAGGCCGCCCTCCCCCCGACCCGGACCGACGCCTATCGTGCGCGGCTGAAGACCCGTTACGGCAAGGAACGGCGCTTCAAGCTGCTGGGCCTCGGCGCCATCATCTTCTCTGTCGCGATGCTGCTGTTCCTGCTCGGCACGATGACGTGGAACGGCATCGGCGGTTTCCAGCGGGCCGAGGCGCGCGTGGACTTCGATTTCCCGACGCTGGGCCTTGCGATGGACGACAACACGCTCGCCAGCCCGCAGGCCGTGCCCCAGCTGGAAACCGCGGGCCTGCGCGAGATCGTCGAATTCTCCGCCGAAGAGCAGCTCGGTGCTGCCGCAACCGAACTGAATGGCGAGGCGTGGCGCGTCGCGGCCCGCCGCATCGTGGCGGACCCCTCCATCCTGCGGACCGAAAGCTCCATCTGGTTGCCGGTGTCGGACGACCTGGCCGCCGGTCTCGACGGCAGCGGTACGCCGGAAATGGTCGCGCTGGCCCGCCAGCTCGACAGCGAGGACCGCCTGGCCAAGAATTTCGACCCGGACTTCCTGACCCGCTCCGACGCAACGGACCCGCAGCTGGTCGGCATCTGGGGCGCACTCAAGGGCACGTTGCTGACGATGCTGGTCACTCTGCTGCTGGCGTTCCCGATTGGCGTGCTTTCAGCCCTCTATCTCGAGGAATACGCGCCCAAGAACCGCTGGACCGACCTGATCGAGGTTTCGATCAACAACCTTGCCGCGGTCCCGTCGATCATCTTCGGCCTGCTCGGCCTCGGCGTGTTCCTGACGATCTTTCCCAATTTCCGCTCCGCCCCGCTGATCGGCGGGATGACGCTGGCGCTGATGACGATGCCGGTCATCGTCATTTCGGGCCGCAACGCGATCAAGGCGGTGCCGCCGAGCATCCGCGACGGTGCGCT
Organism: Alteriqipengyuania flavescens; assembly: GCF_030406725.1. Classification (NCBI taxonomy): domain Bacteria; kingdom Pseudomonadati; phylum Pseudomonadota; class Alphaproteobacteria; order Sphingomonadales; family Erythrobacteraceae; genus Pseudoblastomonas; species Pseudoblastomonas flavescens. The sequence goes on from NZ_CP129107.1 coordinate 2,403,207, forward strand.
CGCCGTGGGTGCCTCCAAGATGCAGACCGTGTTCCACCACGTACTGCCGCTCGCCCTTCCCGGCATCCTGACCGGCACGATCATCGGCATGGCCCGCGCCCTGGGCGAGACCGCCCCGCTGCTGCTGATCGGGATGCGCGCCTTCGTCGCCACCCCGCCGAGCGACGTGACCGCGCCGGCCACGGTGCTGCCGGTGCAGATATTTCTCTGGTCGGACGAAATCGACCGCGGCTTCGTGGAGCGTACCTCTGCCGCGATCATCGTCCTGCTGATTGTGCTACTGGTCATGAACGCGGCCGCGATCTACCTTCGCAACCGCTTCGAGAAGAGATGGTGATGGACAGCCAAGTGATCGACAACGCCGCCGCGCACGAGGGCATGGAAGCCCTCGATGCCAAGATGACGGCGGACAATGTCTCCGTGTATTACGGGCAGAAAAAGGCGATCGACGACGTGTCGATCACCATTCCGGACAAGTTTGTCACCGCCTTCATCGGCCCGTCGGGCTGCGGGAAATCGACCTTCCTGCGCGCCCTCAACCGCATGAACGACACGATCGATTCCGCGCGCGTAGAAGGCACGATCTGCCTCGATGGCGAGGATATCTACACCGGCGGGATGGACGTGGTGGAACTGCGCGCCCGCGTGGGGATGGTGTTCCAGAAGCCCAACCCGTTCCCGAAGTCGATCTACGACAACATCGCCTATGGCCCCAAGATCCACGGGCTTGCGGAAAGCCAGGGCGACCTCGACCGCATCGTCGAAAAATCGCTCCGCCGTGCCGGGCTGTGGGAAGAGGTGAAGGACCGGCTCGAGGATAGTGGCACCGCGCTGTCGGGCGGCCAGCAGCAGCGCCTGTGCATCGCCCGCGCCATTGCGGTCGACCCCGAAGTCATCCTGATGGACGAGCCGTGCTCCGCGCTGGACCCCATCGCAACGGCCAAGATCGAGGAACTGATCGCGGAACTGCGCAACCGCTTCGCCATCGTGATCGTCACCCACTCCATGCAGCAGGCGGCCCGCGTCTCGCAGCGCACGGCCTTCTTCCACCTCGGCAAGATGGTGGAATACGGGCCGACGGACGACATCTTCACCAATCCGCGCGAAGAGCGTACGAAGGATTATATTACAGGACGTTACGGTTAATGAACGACCATACAGTAAAGGCGTTCGACGAAGACATCACCAAGCTCCGCGGTCTGATATCGGAGATGGGCGGCCTTGCCGAACTCTCCATTCAGGAAGCACTCGATGCGCTGGTCAAGGGTGACGAGGATCTCGCCAAGGGCGTGATCGAGCGCGACAAGAAAATCGACGAACTGGAAAACGCCGTCGACCGGCTGACCGTGCGCGTCATCGCCCTGCGGGCGCCGATGGCGGACGACCTTCGCGAGATCATCGCCGCCATCAAGATCGCCGGCGTGACCGAGCGGATCGGCGACTACGCCAAGAACATCGCCAAGCGCGTCGGCCGGATCGAGGGCAAGTCGCACTTCGAGCCGCTGACGCTGCTGCCCGCGATGGGCGAGATCGCGGCGGAAATGGTGCATGACGTGCTGACCGCGTACGCCGCGCGCGATCCCGCCATGGCCGCCGAAGTGATCGAGCGCGACGACAAGGTCGATGCGTTTTACGACAGCATCTTCCGCAACCTCGTCAGTCACATGGTCGAAAACCCGGCCACGATCGGCACCGCGGCGCAGATGCTGTTCATCGCCCGCAACCTGGAACGCATCGGCGACCACGCGACCAACATCGCCGAGATGGTCTATTACTCCGCGACCGGCGAGTACCCGCCCGAGCACGAAGACTGAGGACCACGCCATGGCCCGCCCCCGACTGCTGCTTGTAGAAGACGATCCGGGCCTGTCGGAATTGCTGGAATTCCGTTTCCAGGCGGAAGGCTACGAGGTCGTATGCACGGCCGACGGCGACGATGCGCTGCTGCTCGCCGCCGAAACGCCGCCCGATCTTGTCATCCTCGACTGGATGATCGAAGGCACTAGCGGGATCGAGGTCTGCCGCCGCCTTCGGCGCGAGCAGGCCACCGCCCACGTGCCGATCATCATGCTGACCGCGCGGGAGGCGGAGGACGACCGTGTCCGCGGGCTCGACACCGGCGCCGACGATTACGTCACCAAGCCTTTCTCACCGCGGGAATTGCTGGCCCGCGTCTCTGCCGTGCTGCGCCGGGTACGCCCTGCGCTGGCAGGGGAATCGCTGTCGGTGGGCGACATTGTGCTCGATCCCGTGGCCCACAGCGTGGAGCGGCGCGGCAAAGCGCTGCACCTAGGCCCGACCGAGTTCCGCCTGCTCAAGTTCTTCATGGAAAGCCCGCGCCGCGTCTTCAGCCGCTCGCAACTGCTCGACGGCGTTTGGGGGACCGGTAGCGAGATCGAGGAACGCACGGTCGATGTCCACATCCGCCGCCTGCGCAAGGCGATCGAGATCGACGACAGCGACGACCCCATCCGCACCGTCCGCGCAGCTGGTTATGCATTGGAGCCGGTGGGCGGCTGATGCAGCCGGTCATTTATGCGCTGCTGGCATTGAGCTGAGCTGGATTGGTCGCAGCGGTCTTCATGTCCGCCATACGGCAACGGATGGAGCGTAAGCCCGAATTGCCGCTGCCATCGCTCGCGATCCGTGTGTCTGGTTGGCGCAAAGCGGAATTGCAGGCGATCCTCGCCAAGCTCGATCAAATGTACGGCGTGGGCAATGCGAAACTGACGCCACCTGACGACGGTATCTAATCCATCGATTTCCGGTCCGGCCTGACGGCGACGAACGCCAGTTTCCTCGTCAATTACATCCACTACCCGCACGACTTCGATCTCGGCAATCGCAAGGTCATTGCCACCACGCGCTATCCCGCCAAGGCCGCGATCGGCCTGCCGACCATTCCCGACGCGGACGATCGGTTGTCGATCTTCGTCGCGGTGCCGGACGATCACCATGACCGGGTGTGGGGCGTCGTAGGCAAATCCGGCCGCGTTCTGGAACAGGATTTCGGGCGCATGGCGTGGAATCCCGTCGATGGGACAGTGCCCGATGCGGTGGGCCGGCTATTCGTCGGGTGAGCCGGGCAGCTTGGGCGCGAGCCGCTGTCCGGCGCGGCGTCGCCATCGCTTCCAGCCCCAATAGCATCCCCCGGCCGCCAGCGCGCAACCGAGCAGGATGACGCCGCCCACGGTGATGGCCGCGGTAACCAGCGCCAGCATCAGCGACAGCACGAATTCCAGCACTTCCTTCATGCGCGCGATGCCGTGCCGGAAGCCACGTCAGCGGCACACGCCGGTATAGCGGCCGGACTGGTCGAGATGGAAATGATCGGCGTGGGCTTCATTGTAATCGGGCGATAGCACGGTTGCGAAGATTTCGCATGCATCGTCACGCACTTTGCGCAAGAAATGCGCTGCCTCACCGTCGCCTTGCCAATCCCCCAGCACGCTGACGCGGCGACCGTCCTCCAGCACGAACGCCGCAATGTCGATGGCATTGCCCGTGGCGTGCTCGCTCCACCGGCCTTCCGAAGCGCCATACATCCGGCGGCAGCTATAGGTACCGAAATGCTCGATCCGGGCGATGGGGGAGCCGAGGATGTCGCGCGCGGCAGGCTCCAGCGAGCGGCGCTGCCACAGCGCGAAACCCGCGGCGACGGGGCAGGTGCTGGCTGGCGGCCCCGGCGCGAGCGGCGCGTTTGCGAGCACGGTGCGGTCATCCCTGCGGCACTCCCCCTCCCCGGCCGGATCGAGCGCGCGAAATTCGATGCCGCTGCGCTCCAGCACGGCGCGGCATTGCGCGGGATCGCTACGCAGTGCGACCAGCTTGGCCTGCGTCGCCCAGCCCGGCGGATCGCCCAGGTCGAGCGGTGCCCACGGATCGTGCTGGGGATGGTCGCCCAGCCAAGCGCGGCCCGCCAGCACCACCCCGGCCAGCGCGAGCATGACGAGGATCCTGCGGTCCAGCGTGAAGCGACCGATGCGGCGGGAAATTTGCATTGTCAGTGAAAGTCGCGGGACTTGGGAATGATCCGCACGTCGCGGGGGTGGCCGCCCGATTGCGGGCCGTGGAAGCCGCATTCCCGGTTGCCGGGCGGCGGTTCCTGCCACGGCTCGACCGGCTTGTACGGATCCTCCGCCCCTTCGCGCAAATCGTTGCGGGGATTGGCCTTGCCCGACGGCAGCGGCGAATTGACATGGTCCGCACGGGCCAGCGGCGCGCTGAGCAAGTCATCGGACAGGCGATACAGGTCGTGGCTGGCGTCGGTCATGTGGTGGGCGATGACGTGGATCACCTCGTCGTCATACTCCACCCGCCCGCGCACTTCCATCAACCGCGCGCCCATTACCACCGTGCGCTGCTTTTCCTTCAGGTCCGGCCACACGACGAGGTTGATGACCCCCGTCTCGTCCTCCAGCGTGATGAAGCACACGCCTTTCGCGCTGCCCGGCCGCTGGCGGATCAGGACCACGCCCGCGACATGGACCATGGAGCGGAACTTGCGTGCGCGCAGGTCGCATGCCCGTACGAAGCCGCGTTCGGCCAGGCCGGGTCGCAGAAAGGCCATCGGATGGGCTTTCAGGCTGAGGCGCGTGGTCTGGTAATCGGCCACCACTTCCTCCGACAAGGGCATCGAAGGCAGTGCGGTCGCGCGCCCTTCCGCCCCCTCGTCCCGCGCGGCGGCGGCGGCGAACAACGGCAGGTCCGGCGCACCGACCAGGCTGCGGGCATCCCACAGCGCCTGGCGTCGGGACAGCTGCATCGAGGTGAAGCAGTCCGCACTGGCCAGGCGCTCGATATGCGCGGGCGAGATCCCGGCCCGATCGCGCAGGTCGCGCACGTCGCGATAGGGGCCGTTCTCCGCCCGTTCCGCCAGCAGCCGCGCGGCGACATGCTCGGGCAGTCCGTCCACCTGCCGCAGCCCGAGACGCAGCGCGAGGTGCCGGTCGAGGCGGCCCTTCACCTCGTCATTCAGACGTTCGGAAACCCACCCCGCTCCGCTAAGGCTCACCTGCGGTTCGCCAAGCTTCACTGCCCCTCCCTTGAGGGAGGGGTTGGGGTGGGTGTTCGACGTCCGCGTGTCTTCCAGCGTGCAATCCCATTCGCTGCCGTTCACGTCCGCCGGCAGCACCGCGACCCCGTGCTCGCTCGCATCGCGCACGATCTGCGCAGGCGCGTAGAAGCCCATGGGCTGCGAGTTGAGTAGCGCGCAGCCGAAGGCGGCCGGGAAGTGGCACTTGAGCCAGCTCGATACGTAGACGAGATGCGCGAAGCTGGCCGCGTGGCTTTCGGGAAAGCCATATTCGCCGAAGCCGCGGATCTGGTTGAAGCAGCGCTGGGCGAAGTCGCGGTCGTAACCGCGGTCCACCATCCGCTCCACCATCATGTCCTGCAATTCGTCCACCATGCCGCGGCTGCGGAAGGTCGCCATCGCCTTGCGCAGCCGGTTCGCCTCCTTGCTGGAAAACTTCGCTGCATCGAGAGCGATCTTCATCGCCTGCTCCTGGAAGATGGGCACGCCCAATGTGCGCTCGAGGATGCTGGAAAGCTCGTCCGGCGGGCCGTGATCGCGGCCCGGTGCGGGAATGACGACCGGCTCCTCCCCCCGCCGCCGCTTCAGGTAGGGATGCACCATGTCGCCCTGGATCGGCCCGGGGCGGACGATGGCCACCTGGATCACGAGGTCGTAGAATTCGCGCGGGCGCAAGCGCGGCAGCATGTTCATCTGCGCCCGGCTTTCGACCTGGAACACGCCGAGCGAATCCCCCTTGCGCAGCATGGCATAGGTCTCCGGATCCTCGCGCGGGACGGTGGCGAGCTCCAGCGGTCTTTCGTAATGGTTTTCAAGAAGATCGAGGCATTTCTTGATACAGGTCAACATGCCGAGCGCGAGCACGTCGACCTTCAGTATGCCCAGCGCTTCGATATCGTCCTTGTCCCATTCGATGAAACTGCGATCCGGCATCGCGCCGTTGCCGATCGGCACGGTTTCGGTCAGCGCGCCCTCGGTAAGGATGAAGCCGCCGACGTGCTGCGACAAATGGCGAGGCATTCCAATCATTTGCTGCGTCAACTTGAGCACGCGCCGCAAGTGCGGATCGGCGATATCCATGCCGGTTTCCGCAACATGCCCCTCGCCGATTTCCTTGCCCCACCCGCCCCACACGGTCTTCGCCAGCGCCGCCGTGACGTCTTCGGTCAGGCCCATCGCCTTGCCGACCTCGCGGATCGCCATGCGGGGGCGATAGTGGATGACAGTTGCGGTCAGGCCGGCACGGTGGCGGCCGTACTTGCGATAGAGGTACTGGATCACCTCCTCGCGCCGCTCGTGCTCGAAATCGACGTCGATATCGGGCGGCTCCTTGCGGTCTTCCGAGATGAAGCGGTCGAACAACAGCTGGTGGTGGACCGGATCGACGCTGGTGATGCCGAGGCAATAGCACACCGCCGAATTGGCCGCGCTACCGCGCCCCTGGCACAGGATCGGCGGATCGACGTCATTCCGCGCGAAATCGACGATGTCCTTGATCGTGAGGAAATAGCGCGCGAGGTCCATCTTGCCGATCAGCGCCAGCTCGCGCTCCAGCGTGTCGGCGATGTGCTCCGGCACACCTGCAGGATACCGCCCCTGCGCGCCCCACCACGTCTCGATCTCCAGGTGTTCCTGCGGGCCCATCCCGTCGGGATAGATCTCCTGCGGGTATTCGTAGGCGAGCTCGTCCAGGGCGAAGTTGCACGCATCGGCAACCGCGCGCGCCGCCACGATGGCATGGGGCCAGCGCTCGAACAGTTTTGCCATCACTTCCGGCGGCTTGAGGTAGCGTTCGGAATTGCCGTGGAGCAGGTGCCCGGCCCGCGCGACAGTGGTCTTGTGCCGGATCGCCGTCATCACGTCCTGCAGCGGGCGGCGCTGCGGTGCATGGTAATGCACGTCGTTGGTGGCGAGCAGCGCGAGGCCGTGTGCCTTTGCCAGCGCATCGAGCCGGTCGATCCGCGCGATATCGTCTCCGGTGTAGAGATAGCTGGCGGCAAGATGGCGCAGGGTGGGAAGTTGCGCGGCGAGGTGGGGGAGGATTTCGGCGAAGCTTCCTTCCATCTCCACTCTCTCTACGTCACCCCGGACCTGATCCGGGGTCCCGCTTTCTTCCGAAGACAGCGGGACCCCGGCTCGAAGACCGGGCTGACGAAAAGGGACGACATTGCTTTCGACCTCTATCGAGAACTTTGCGTCCAGATTACACGGCGGGATTGCGATCAACTGCACCCCTTCGCTGTGCGCGGCGAGCAGCGCGAGGTCGATGTCGCATTCCCCCTTCGCCTGCCATTCGCCGTCCAGCGTTTGCATCCGGCCCGCGCTGATCAGGCGGCACAGGCGGCCGTAGGCGGCCCGGCCTTCCGGATAGGCCAGGAAGGCGAGGCCTTCGACCGTCTCGATCCGGCAGCCGATCACCGGCCGCAGCTTCAGCGTGCTCGCCTCGGTATGGATGCGGACCACGCCGGCCATGGAATTTACGTCCGCGATGCCGATCGCATCGTAGCCGGCCGCCCGCGCCGCCAGCACCAGGTCCACCGCATCGGACGCGCCGCGCAGGAAACTGAAACAGGAAACGAGGCCGAGTTCGACGAAGGGCGCGCGGGGCGGCGCGTCTATGCCGTCCGGATCGAGCTCGATCGTCCGCTTGGGTATCTGGAGATCGCTTTCCGGCATGTCACCCGGCCAGCTCCTCCAGCCGCTGCCGCACGGCGGCAAGGTCGGCCTGGAACAGGCGCTCCTGCTCGTCGCGCGCAGGCCCGTCGAGCCGCAACAGGTAGGACGGGTGGGCGGTGATCCACAGCTCGCTTCCGTCTTCCAATGGGATCGGCGCGCCGCGTGCCTTCGAGATGCTGACCGTCTTGCCCAGCATTCCACGCGCCGCGCTCGCGCCCAGCGCCAGCACCAGCTTCGGCTTCACGATCGCGCGTTCGGCCTCCACCCACCAGCGGCAGGTGTCGATTTCCTTCGCGTTCGGGTTCTGGTGCAGCCGCCGCTTGCCGCGCATCACGTATTTGAAATGCTTCACCGTGTTCGTGACATAGGCCGCACCCCGATCGATCCCGGCGCGTTCGAGCTGCGCGTCAAGCAATTGCCCGGCGGGGCCGACGAAGGGTTTGCCGGCCATGTCCTCCTGGTCGCCGGGCTGCTCGCCGACAATCATGAGACCAGAAAAATCACTGCCATCGTCCGGCCCCTCGCCCATCACGGCCTCGTTCTCCAGCTCGCCGATCGGGCACTTGCGGCAGCCGTGGATCGCTTTGTCGATGGCGGCAAGCGTATCGGGGCGCTCCTCGAATTCCAGTTCGCCGGCGGCCACCATTGCGCTTTCCCTTTTCTGCGCGCCCGCAATGAGTTCTGGGATGAGCTCGGCCTCGGGCATGTTCTTCCAGTAGCGGCGCGGCATTTCCTTCAGCATCGCCCCCACTTTCAAACGCGCGGGGTTGAAGATGGATGCGTAATACTTGCGCCACAGCGCCTCGACCGGATCGCCGCCGGGTGCATCCTCGCGACGCGCGGGCCCGCTTTCGCGCATGGTCTCGCCATCCCAGTGCAGGCAGCCCTTCGGCGTCAGGATCGACCAGTTCATGTTGGCGAAGCGGCGCTTGAAGAAGCTCGCGTTGGCGCGCACGATATGGTGGTCGGGCTCGAACCAGGCGACGTAGTGCCCCCCACCTTCCCCGTTGCCCTCCCCGTCGCCCTCAGCCCCTCCGGCGCCATCCTCCACGAGCCGGAAGCGCACGAAGGCGTGCATCTTGTGACTGTCGCGTCGCACGGTGCGGTCGAGTTCTTCGAGCCGCCGCACGTCGTTGTCGGTGCGGTCTTCCAGCACGCGCGGGTTCGATTGCTGGCGCCACAGCAGGCGATAGAGCAGCGCGAAGCGATCGGTGTCGGAATGGAGGATGGCGTTGCGCGCCAGCTTCACGAAGCGCTTGCTCGCCCGCACGATGCGCGCCGGATCGTCCGGCACCGGCATCCGCCGCTCCCCATGCGAGAACAGGTCCCCGCTGCCGCCCGGGCCGACCCAGGCGATCCGGTCCGGCGGCACGTCGCATTGCACCAGCGCGCGCGCCCGTTCCCGCCAGAAGGCGAAATCGTCATGCTCCGGCAGGTTCACCACGTAATAGGTGCCGAACTTTACGTGCTGAAGCCCAGTCATCGCAAACCCATCATGCCGCGAACAGCTCCAGCTGCTCCTGCTTCGGGGCGAGCAGCGCGCGCAAGTCGCCGCGGTCGGTCAGCATCGTGGGCCGCCAGTCGAGCGCGCAGATGAAAGGCCGCACCTTGGTGATCGAGACGGTCAGCTTGCCGACATCCTCCAGCCTGAGGGTCCGGTGGCGGCGCGCGGCGATGATCTGGTTCACCGCCCGCAGCCCAGCCCCGGAACACGCAGCAACGCCTCGCGCGGGGCGCGGTTGACATCAACCGGGAAGCGTTCGCGGAACTTCAAAGCCCAGGCGAGCTTGGGATCGATATCGAGCGGCAAATTGCCGTCCGCCTCGGTCGCCTGCATCACCTCGCGAGCTTCGTAACCGTAGAACCGCATCAACCAGTCCGACTGGTAGAGCCGGTGTTCGCGGATCAGCGGCGGGCGCTTTAGCGGCAGCACCGCGCTGGCATCGGGGATGGGGCTGAAGGCGGAGTAATAGACACGGCGCAGGCGGTATCCGTCGTACAGGCGGCTGGCCTTGCCGACAATGTCCGCATCGCTCGCCCCGTCGGCGCCCACGATCATTTGGGTGGACTGACCGGCGGGCGCGAAACGGGGCGCGTGGCGGAACCGCTTGCGTTCGTCCTTCGACTGGCGGATCGCCATCTTCATCCCGCCCATCGCGCCTTCGATCTGGCGCGCATTCTTGTCGGGCGCGAGGCGGGTCAGCCCCGCATCGGTCGGCAGTTCGACATTGATCGAGACCCGGTCGGCATACAGTCCGGCCTGGTGCGCCAGCTGCGGATCGGCTTCCGGAATCGTCTTCAGGTGGATGTAGCCGCGAAAATCGTGCTCCTCGCGCAGGATCCGCGCGACCTCCACCAGCTGCTCCATCGTATGGTCGGAGCTCTTGATGATACCGGAGGAAAGGAACAGCCCTTCGATGTAGTTGCGGCGATAGAAGCTGAGCGTGAGATCCGCCACTTCCTGCGGCGTGAAGCGCGCGCGGCGCACGTTGCTGCTCTTGCGGTTGATGCAATAGTGGCAATCGAAGATGCAGTGATTGGTCAGCAGCACCTTCAGCAGGCTGATACAGCGACCGTCGGGCGCATAGGCGTGGCAGATGCCCATCCCTTCGGTCGAGCCGATGCCTTTTCCGCCCAGCGAGTTCTTTTTCGCCGTGCCGGACGACGCGCAGGAGGCATCGTATTTCGCCGCATCGGCAAGAATCTCCAGCTTTTCTATCGTCGTCAGCGCGCCCATGTGTTCTATATATGTTCACAGGACGGACTTGGCTAGGGGGATTCCAACCTGCCTGGTAAATGATTGAAGTCTTGGAATATCCCGCGCCGTCGCGCCGTTCGGGAGGCAGACAGAACGAAAAAGATCATCCATGTCCAGTATCACCACTCGGAACGGAACACGGCTGCGGTGGAAGGAGCTCGGCGAGGGACGCCCAGTCATTCTCATCCACGGCTGGTCCCTGTTGACCGACAGTTGGGACCCGATCATGATGAAGCTGGCCGACAACGGCGAAGGCCGATTTCCGCAAGTTCTTCACCGGCTTCTTCAAGGATTTCTACGGTGACGGCGTAAGCGACGAGGAACGTCACTGGGCATGGCAGACCACCATGCACGCCAGCCAGTACGGCACGCTGCAATCGGCCGCTGCATTCGCCACTACCGACTTTCGCCCCGACCTCCCCAGCTTCACCGTGCCGACACTGGTGATCCACGGGACCGAAGACGTGACCGTGCCGATCGACGCGACGGGCCGCGCGGTGGCAGAGCAGGTCGATAGCGCCGAACTGATCGAATACGAGGGCGAACCGCACGCCGTCTTCGCCACCCAGACGGAACGCGTGGGCGACGATATCCTCGCCTTCCTCAAGCGCCGAGAAAGACGCAGGCTAGATCGAGCCTGACAGAGAGGCGCGTTCCGCAAAGGGACGCGCCTTTTCCTTCGCCTCCGACCGCAGGATGGCGGCGGCGACGCAGGCGACGAATACGGCTCCTTCGAGGGCGGCATTCACCGACGGCGGCAAGGCCGAGCCGATCTGCAGCCGGGCTTGCGGAAAGGACCGCAGCAAGCCGGCGAGGCTGTCGCCCATCAACGCGCCGCCAGCCAGATGGACGAGCAGCCCGGCCGATCCGCCGATGACTGCGCATGCCGTAACGCGATAGCCCATCGAAAGGCCCCCGGTAGCGGCGACCCCCAGACCGGTCGCCGTCCCGATCAGCGCACCTTCGAGCACGCCGGTCATGGCCGTCGGCGCGCTTCCCGTGAGCAAGGCGAAACCGTCCGACAATACGAGGCTGGCGAGTGCCCCTGTCACGATACCGCCCACGGCCCCGCCGGCGATGGCCCACCAGCCCGCAGGCGGCTGTACGAAGCGCGACGCCGCTACTCCGGTGGCGATGCCCATGCCCGAGATTGCCGCTGCCGCTACACTCGCGACCACGACCACCAGCACGATCGAAAGCGCAGATCCGCGTCCGCTATCGACCGAACCGGCCTGCGCGCCGTAGAACAGCCCGACTATCACTCCGGCCAAGGCGGCGCCCAGGGCGCCAGAGGTCATGGTGCGGAGTAGTCCGGCTCGCGTCGAAGCGGGCTGGTGATGGGCGACTTGCGGCTTCGCCGCGGCATGCACGGGGGCGACGAAGCGGTAACCGTGCTTCGGCACCGTCTCGATGAAGCGCGGCGATGCGGCATCGTCGCCCAGCGCCTTGCGAAGCGCACGGATGGCCTGCGTCAACGCATCGTCCGTCACCGGCACGCCGCGCCAGACCTCGTCCATGAAACGGTCCTTGGTGACCAGTTCGCCCGGCTCGCGCGCCAGCAGCACCAGGGCATCGAGATAGCGTGCGCTTATCTCCACCGGCTGTCCCCCGCGCAGCAGGGTGCGGTTGGCCGGATCGAGCGTGAAATCGCCGAAAGTCAGCGGCATGTCGCGCATTTCAGCAATTCCTCAGGCTCCCCTCATGGCTTTCACCGCCGGCCCCGGCAGGGATAGGCCTCCACATACGAATGAGGCAAGACATGACCAATCAAGAGATTACCCGCCCCGCCCTGCTGAACCCGTGGCGCTTGCTCGGCTGGGGAATCGCCGCGACGCTGATCACCATTCCCGCCGTCGCCACGCTGTTCTTCGGCTTCACCGGATGGACTGGCGAGGATTTCGTAGCCGCGATCATCATGCTGGGCGGCGTGGGCCTGGCGTTCGAGATGGCCATGCGGGCAAGCGGCAGCTGGGCCTATCGCGGCGGCGCGGCGGTTGCGCTGGGTGCGGCGCTGCTGCTGCTGTGGGCCAACGGCGCGGTCGGCATCGTCGGGAACGAGGGCAACGCGATCAACCTGTGGTTCAACCTCGTCCCGCTGGTGGCGCTGTTCGGGGCGATCGGGGCCCGGTTCAAGGCACGCGGCATGGCAGCGGCGATGACGGCGACCGCGGTATTCCAGCTGGTCGTGGGCATCATCGTCCAGTCCTACGGCCACTTTACCTGGGTGTTCACCGGCATCTGGTTCGGCGCGTGGATGGTATCGGCTTACCTGTTCCGCAAGGCGGCCGCGCAGGTGGACGATCAGGCGGCGTAGTTTTCGAGATATCCGCACCGGGTGCACCGCTCGGTGCGGATTTCGATCTTCTTGCGGCCTTTCGTCTTGAGGCCGGTCCAGATGCTCTTGACCGGCTTCCCGGCCATCCAGTGGCTGACCATCGCGGAGCCGCTGCCGTAGTTGGAATCGAGGACGAAGCCGGTTTCCATCCGGCCGTCGCACTTGGGGCAGGTCTTGCTCATGCGCTCTCCTTTGGGTGCACACCCTTAGGCGCACCCTAGGCGCATAGGCCCTGCAAATACCAGTCCGGCATGCCGCCTCGCCCGTCGCCGATCAGGCCGTGGCGATAGATCCAGTAGCGCCGGCCCGCCCCGTCCTCGATCCGGTAATAGTCGCGCAGGCGCACGGTCGATTTCTCGCGCCACCATTCGGGCGCAATCCGCTCCGGCCCCTCGACCCGCGCGACTTCGTGCACTTCCCCCCGCCAGCGGAACTTCTGCGGGAAGCCGTCGGGTGTGGCATAGAGCACGGCGATAGGTTCCGCCCGGTCGAGCAGCTTGAGCGGGCGGGCGTGGAAAGCCAATTGCTCCTGAAAACCATGAGGACTGGGCGGTTCGGCCTCAAGCGGTGGCTGCCAGCGCTGGGCGCGCTCCGGGATGTGGCTGGCGAAGGGGACCGGGCGGCGCACCGCATGCGGGCCGAGCCGCACGGTCAGCCGGTCGACGCAGGCGGCAAGGCTGGTGCCATGGTCTTCCGCCGCTGCCTCCAGGTCCCGCTGGCCGAGGTCGAGCGGTTCGGACCACGAGGCGCGCATCCGCACGCTCTCGATCCCGAAGCCGGCGTCGATATCGTCGAGCTTGGCGGCGAACAGGCGGCAGATATGCGCGGCATCGCGGGTGGCGGCGGCCATTTCCAGGCGGCGGACGATCACCTCGCCATCCACGCGCCACACGCCGACCTCCAGCCTGCGCGCGCCCTCTCCCTTCGCCTCCAGCTCGCGTGCCATGTCGGCGGCAAGGTCGCGCACCACCTGGTCGAGCAGGTCGCGGTGGCGGATCGGTTCGACCAGGCGGCGCTGCACCAGCGGCATCTGCGGCGGGATCACCGGCAGCAGCGGCTCTGGCACCTTGCCGAGCAGCTGGTCGAGCCGCACCAGCGGGTTCGCGGCAGGCGCGCGGCGGTTGCGGAACCGGCGGTGGAGCGCATCGCGGCCCTCGCGCTCGGCAAAGCGGTCGGTCAGGTCGCCGATCCGCTTCAGACCGAGCCGGCGCAGGATGACCAGCACATCCTCGTCGAGCCGCAGGGCCGCCACGGGCAGGCCGGAAAGCCGCGCCACCGCATCGTCATCGGGGGACAGGATCACGCGGTCCGGACCGTAGTGGGAAAGCGCCCAGGCCGCGCCTGCCGTGGGCGCGATGGCGAGGCGCGCCGCCAGCCCGCGCTTCGCGAACAGCGCCGCCGCATCGGCCAGCAGCCGCTCCTCGCCCGCGAACAGGTGCGCCGCGCCGGTGATATCCACCAGCAGCGCATCGGGCGCGTCCATCGCCGTCCACGGGCCCCAGCGCTGCGCCCACGCGGCAAGCCGTTCGAGGAAGTCGAGATCGCCTGCCGGATCAGAGGGATGGACCGCCACCTGCGGGCACAGCGTCCGCGCATCGGCGAGCATGGAGCGCGGGCGGATACCGGCAGCACGGCCGGCATCGTTGACCGCATCGATGCGCGGCCCGTGCGCAGTTTCTGTAATGAGCACCAGCGGCCCGGCGTCTTCCCCCTGCCCGCGCGCGCAGCCTGCCGCCTGCCGCCAGCGATCGAGCGACAGCTGCGCCAGCCAGATCGACAGGATCCGGCGCGGAGAGCGGTTTCCGGGCGGCGGGGACATGCGAGCGCCGCCCTTCAGGCCGTGCGGGTGCGGGAAAACCTGGCGAGGAAGCTGCCGATACGCTCCCCACTCATCATGGCCCCGTTCATCGCCGAACTACCGAAATCCGTTCGTCCCGGGCCTGTCGAAGGACGCGCACCAAGCCGGCCTCCCTCCTCTTCCCGTAGCACGAAACTGGCCGGGCGATGGCGGCGGGCGCGGAACAGTTCGGCCTGCCAGCTCGGCGCGCCGGGCGCATCGCCGTTCCAGCGCGGACGCGGCGAGGCGTGGCTGGCCACCTCCCACCGCATGCGGGCGGAAGACAGGTCGCGTTCGGCATCGAGGCGGACGAGGAACAGCGGCACGCCGTGCCTTTCGCTCGCCAGGCTCAGCCGGCGCGAGGCGGTGAAGTCGAGCGCGCGCGGATTGCCCGCCAGCTCCCCGATCACCGCGGCAAGGTCGCGGCAGCGCACCGCCTCTTCCAGCGTGAACAGCACGTCCTGCGCATTTTCCGCCTCGACATGGATCAGCCGGTGGCGCAGCCCTTCCGGCAGGCCGGGGCGATAGGGGCGCCCGGTCAGCCGGATGGCGCGGCGTTCCTGCACCCACAGCACCGCGCGCCGATCCTCCGCCTCGGCCAGCGGCCCCGGTTCGGCCCGGGCGCTGCGCAGCTGGTCGAGCGCGAGCGCCAGCGCGGCAGCCCCGCCCGTGCCATCGCGCGAGGACGCGAAAATCTCGCTGTGCAGCGCCATGTCGCCGCGCCCCGGCTGCCAGTCCGGGCTGCGCGAACCGGGCAGGCTGCGACAGGGAACGGCAGGCACGCCGGCAATCCCCGCACGGGGCGCCGGAGCCGGGATGGAAGCGGCATCGGTCATGGCGAATCAATTTCTATGTTCTATTTATGTTCCAACATTCGCGGCTTGGCAATCGCCGGAACAAAACCCCTTCCCCGCCCATTGGACGGGCAAAGGAGAAAACCATGAATTACGAGCAAGGCGATGCAGACGAACTGAAGACCAAATTCTGGAAGGCGTTTGCCGATTCGCCCTTCTGCTTCCTCGAACGCAAGGCCCAGCCCGATGGCGCCGTGGTCATGACCGCGCAGCTCGACAAGGATGCCGACAGCGAGATCTGGTTCTTCACCACCAAGGACAACCACCTCGCCCAGATGGGCCCGGCCATCGTGACCTATGCCGGCAAGGACAACCAGATATTCGCCCGGGTCGAAGGCACGCTGACCGAAGAAACGAGCCGCGAGCGCCTGGACAAGCAGTGGAGCAAGATCGTGGAAGCCTGGTTCCCGGGCGGCAAGGACGATCCCAACCTCATCATGCTGCGCATGGACCTCGCCGAGGCGGAGATCTGGAACAGCGACCTCGGCCTCATCAACAATGCCAAGATGCTGCTGGGCAAGGATGTGCGCGAGGAAGCCGCGGAAAACCACGTCGAAACGGCAATCTGACCCGTTACGAAATCATTCCGGTGCCTTGAACAGCGTATGGAATGAAAAGGGGCCGCCTCCGGCATGGAGACGGCCCCTTCCTCTTGCCCTCAATCCGGCTTGGAGGGCGTGTCGATCGGGAAATCGTGTTCGCTGCCGCCGATGGCATCGACCACTTCGACCACGCCTTTGCCCAGATGGCTGCGGCTGCGGCTGTAGGCGAAGTAGATCACGAAGCCGATCACCGACCAGATCGGCAGCATCAGCATCGCCGCCGCCGGCAGGTTCAGGAACAGGAACAGGCAGCCCGCCACGGTCAGCGGGGCCACGATCCAGACACCCGGAACGCGGAAGCTGCGCGGCCGCCCGCCGTCCGTACGGCGCAGCACCATCACCGCCACCGCCACCATCAGGAACGCATACAGCGTGCCCGCATTGGCGATGTCCGCCAGCTGGCCGACCGGAAAGAACGCCGCACCGATGGCCACCAGGATGCCCGTGATCGCGGTGACGACATAGGGTGTCTTCCACTTCGGGTGGACCTTCGACAGGCCATCGGGAAGCAGCCCGTCGCGGCTCATCACGAAGAAGATGCGGGTCTGCGCGAACAGCAGCACCAGGATGACCGAAGGCAGCGCCAGGATCGCCGCATAGCCCAGCATGTTGCCGATCGCCCCGAAGCCGATTTCGCGCAGGACATGGGCCAGCGCCTCGTTCGAACAGACCAGCGCGTCGGCATACTGCGGCATGGCGCATTGCCGGGCGAGCTCTTCCGAACCTGCCGGGAACGGCACGCCGCCCGGCCCCATGATGGGCTGTCCGCCGATGGTGCCGATAGCCCCTGCCGCCACGAGGATATAGAACACGGTGCAGAACAGCAGTGACCCGATCAGGCCGATCGGCACGTTGCGCTGCGGGTTCTTGGTCTCCTCTGCCGCGGTGCTGACGGCATCGAAGCCGACATAGGCGAAGAAGATCGTCGCCGCCGCGCCCACCGCGCCCACCCCGGTGCCCCATCCGCCGAACACGCCGGCAGGCAGGAACGGGTTGAAGCGCGCGGTGTCGAACTCGCCGCTGGTGAGCGTGAGGCCGATAAACAGCGTCAGCGCCGTCACCTTAACCAGCACCAGCACGGCGTTGACCTTCGCGCTCTCGCTCGTCCCGATCATCAGCAGCCAGGTGACCAGCAGGGCGATGATCAGCGCCGGCAGGTTGATCAGCCCACCCGGGGCGCCGCCCAGCGCCAATGGCCCGGCGGTCAACCATGGTGGCAGGGCTATCCCGAACGTGTCGTTCAAAATGGTGCCGGTGAAATAGCCCGACCAGCCCACGGACACGGCGGATGCGGCGATGGCGTATTCCAGCACCAGCGCCCAGCCCACGGTCCAGGCGAGGAATTCGCCCATCGTAGCGTAGCTATAGGTGTAGGCGGACCCCGCCACGGGGATCATCGAGGCGATCTCCGCATAGCAGAGCGCGGCGACGATGCAGACCGCCCCCGCGATGACGAAGGCCAGCATCAGGCCGGGACCGGCCTTCTGCGCGCCTGCGGCAGTCAGCACGAAAATGCCCGTGCCGATGATGCAACCGATGCCGAACAGCATCAGCTGGAACGCCCCCAGCGACCTGTGGAGCGATTTCTTCTCCGCCGTCGCCAGAATGGCGTCGAGCGGCTTTACCCTGTCGAAAATCATGGACCGTCAGGCCTCCACGGCCCGCCCGCGGACTGCCCGCGGGCCGATTGCCGCAACGCGCGGATTACGCCCGACGCAAAGATTCGAAAAGCGAAATCACTCCGCGCCGAGCAGGCTGGGGAACAGGCCGGTCACGAGGATGATCGTCACCGCGATGGGGCACAGCCAGGCGAGCAGGAAGCGCCACAGCGTGAACATCCCGCGGGAAAGGCCGGTCGTCGTCTCCAGCAGGCGCCGGTCGGCCCGCCACCCGATGAACAGCGAGGTGAACAATGCGCCCAGCGGCAGCATGATCTTGCCCGTGAAACCGTCCACCGTGTCGAGGATGTCGGTTTCCGCAAAGATCGACCAGAAGCCGAGCGGGCGGACGTCGGAAAGGACGTTGTAGCCGAGCAGGCAGAGCACGCCGATGGCAAACGCGCCCGCGCCGAACACCAGGGCCGATGTCGTGCGCGACCAGCCCAGTTCGCCCACGCCCCAAGCTGTCGGCACTTCCAGCAGCGAGATCGAGCTGGTGATGGCGGCCACGAGGATCAGCACGAAGAAGAGCAATCCGATGAGGGAGCCCGCCGGCATGGATTCGAACGCGAAGGGCAGGGTCTGGAACACCAGCGTCGGCCCGGCAGCCGGGTCGAGGCCCACGGCGAACACGATCGGGAAGATCATCAGGCCGGCGATCAGCGCGACGCCCGTATCTGCAAAGGCAATCGCTGCGGCAGTCGAGCCGAGCTTGGTGCCCTCGCGAATGTAGGAGCCGTAGGTAATGATCCCGGCCACACCGAGGGAAAGCGAGAACAAGGCCTGGCCGAGCGCGGAGTTCATCACTTCCGGCGTCAGCTTGCTCCAGTCGGGCGTGAAGAGGAACGCGGCCGCCTCGCCTAGGTTGCCGACGAACGCCCCATAAATCGTGATGGCGATCAGCAGGACGAAGAAAGCCGGCATCAGCCAGGTCGCTGCTTTCTCGATGCCGCCCGATACGCCGCGCGCGACGATGAACAGAGTGGCGCCCATGAACAAAAAATGCATCGACAGCAGTAGCATGGGATCGGCGAAAAGGTTGCCCATGCGGCCGGCAATCTGTTCCTGCGATTCGCCCGCCAGCGCACCGCGGAACGGATCGCCGGCAAGGACCGCGCTACCGAAGTCGGCGGCGAACACGCCGGCGTAATAGAGCACCCAACCCGCCACGACCGAATAGAACGAGACGATCAGGAAAGCGGCCAGCGCGCCCAGCCCGCCGAACAGCGACCAGCGCTTCGAGACGCGCGACTGTTCCGCGACGCGGCGGATCGAGCCGACCGCATCGGTCTGGCCAGCGCGCCCGATGAAGATTTCCGCAAGCAACAGCGGCAAGCCGAGCAGGAAGACGCAGCCGATGTAGAAGATGACGAAGGCACCGCCCCCGCTCTCCCCCGCCAGCGTCGGGAAGCGCCACAGGTTGCCCAGGCCCACCGCGGCGCCGATTGCCGCGAGGATGAAGGCGGAGCGCGAGGACCAGCCCTGTTCGCCGCCCTGCCCGTTTGAAATCGCAACCATTCAAAATCCCTCGTCCCGAAAATTTGTTGCGCGCCTCTTTGCAATTTTTCCGCCGCATTGGAAGGGCGCGGTTTGCGCTATCCCGCCACCTCGCTAGAAGACGGCCATGTCCACGACCTTCCAGATCGACACTTCGACATCGCGCGCCAACCCTACTCCGGCGCCGATGAAGCGCCTCACCGTGCCGCGCATCCGGCAGCGCAAGGTGGACGGGACGACGGCAGAACCGATCGTGATGCTGACCGCCTATACCGCGCGACAGGCGCAGTTGCTGGACGCGCATTGCGACCTCCTGCTGGTGGGCGATAGCTTGGGGCAGGTCATCTACGGCCTGCCTTCCACCGTGCCGGTCACGCTCGACATGATGGCCAACCATGCCGCGGCCGTAGTGCGCGGGTCGTATCATTCCGTTGTGGTGGTCGACATGCCGTTCGGCGCTTACGAGGCAAGCCCGCAGCAAGCCTTCGAAAGCGCCGCCCGTCTGCTGAAGGAGAGCGGCGCGGCGGCGGTGAAGCTGGAAGGCGGCGAGGCGATGGCGGAAACGGTCGCCTTCCTCACCCGGCGCGGCATCCCGGTAATGGGCCACGTCGGCCTGACCCCGCAGGCGGTCAACATGCTGGGCGGCTACATGGCGCGCGGGCGCAGCGATGCGGAAGCGGAAAAGATCGTCACAGATGCCAAGGCGCTCGACGAAGCGGGCGCATTCGCCATCGTGGTCGAAGGCGTGGTCGAGCCGATCGCAATCGAGGTGACGCAATCCGTCGCCTGCCCCACCATCGGCATCGGCGCGAGCGCGCAGTGCGACGGGCAGGTTCTGGTCACCGAAGACATGCTCGGCATGTTCGAACGGGTGCCGCGCTTCGTGAAGAAATACGGCAATATCGCCGAAACCATCGAGCAGACCGCCGCCCAATATGCCGAGGAAGTCCGCGCCCGCAGCTTCCCCGGCGAAGAGCAGACCTACCAGCCCAAGGCCTGAGCGACATTCATGAAGACGCTTTTGAAGTTCTACACCTTCTCGCTCGCCTTCACGGCGATCTGCTTCGTTCTGGCCGCTTGGTACGGCTGGTCGAGCACCGGCACGCTGGGCGGCATGTTGTCGATCCTGTGGATCGTCATCGTCCTGTCGATCCTGGAGGTTTCGCTCAGCTTCGACAACGCCGTGGTCAACGCCACCGTGCTGCGCGACATGGACCCGGTCTGGCAGCGCCGCTTCCTGACGTGGGGCATCCTGATCGCCGTGTTCGGCATGCGGATTGTCTTCCCGATCGCCATCGTCGCCATTGCCGCAAACCTGGGCCCGCTGGAGGCAGTGCAGCTGTCGCTGAACGATCCGGTGGAATACGAGCGGATTGTCCAGGGCGCGCACATCGGCATCGCGGGGTTCGGCGGTGCCTTCCTTGCCATGGTCGGCCTCACCTTCTTCTTCGATGGCGAAAAGGACGTGCACTGGATCCGGTCCATCGAGCGACGGATCGCCAAGATCTCCAGCATTCCGGCAGCCGAGATCGGCCTCGTCCTGATCCTGGTCTATGCGATCTCGACTTTCCTGCCGGATGCGGAGGCGCTCACCTTCCTCACCGCATCGATGCTCGGCCTCGCGACGTTTATCGGCGTCCATGCCTTGGGCGCGATTATCGAACAGTCGGAAGCGCGCAAGAAAGCGGCCGGCGAAATCGTGCGCTCGGGCGCGGGCGGGTTCCTCTATCTCGAAGTGCTGGATGCAAGCTTCAGCTTCGACGGCGTGATCGGCGCGTTCGCCCTGTCGAACAACATGATCGTCATCGCGCTCGGCCTGTCGGTCGGCGCTATGTTCGTGCGCTCAATGACCATCCACCTCGTGAAGCAAGGCACGCTGGCGCAGTATCGCTTCCTCGAACACGGCGCCTTCTGGGCGATTATCGTGCTTGGCGCGATCATGCTCGTCAGCCCCGTCATCCATATCGAGGAGACGATCACCGGCCTGATCGGAGCAGTGCTCATCGGCCTGTCGCTGTGGTGGTCGATCCGGCACAACCGCAAGGATGCGCGCGCCGACACAGGCACGGCAGAAGCCTAAAGCGCGAACAGCGGGCGCAGGGCCTCGTCGACCGATAGGTCGCCGGCCTTGGCGCGCAGGGCGCGAACCGTGTCGGCGTTCCCGCCAGCTTCCTCAAGCGCAGCCGCCAGCACCATCGCGGCAGGCAAGCTGCTGCGCTGCATCCGGTAGGCGGTTTGCGCGTTGCGCAAGGCAGCCTCCCCGTCCCCTGCGTAAAGCTGCGCCCAGGCGAGGCGGCAGAGGCCCAGCGGGTCGCGCCTCGCTTCGGGCCAGGTGGCCTTGAGCAAGGCCGCGGCGCCGCCTGCATCGCCTTCCCGCACCAGAAGCGTGCCGAGAAAGGTCGGGACATCGCGATCGAGCGGGTATTCGCGGATGTAGTCGGCCAGCACCGCCTTGGCAGCCATGGCGTTGCCGTTGTCGAGATGCGCCAGCGCAAGCTTGCGGACCAGTTGCGGCCCGCGCCGGATTGCGGCGGCAGCGGCGTAGGCCTCCACGGCCTCAGCCGCGTTTCCGCTCGCCAAGGCCGCGTCACCCAACGCAAGCCGCGCATCGAAATTGCCCGGATGGCGGCGACCGAGTTCGCGGGCGACCTCCAGCGCGCGCGCGGGTTGCCTTCCCGCCACCAGCGCGCGGATGTAGTTCGTGGATGTGTCGATCTGGCCCGGGCTTGCTGCACTGGCGGCGGCAAGCCTGCCGATCGCCGCGCCGCTCCCCCGCCGGACCGCCCCGCCCCAGTTCCACTGCGCCGCCGTGTCGAAGGCGGTGGCAGCGCCTGCCACGTCGCCTTGTTGCTCCGCGCTTCTCACGAGGCGCCATGCCAGGGCCGGGCTTGCCTGGCGAACCGCAACGTCGCCTTCGAAGCGCGCGGCCAGTTCTACCCCCTCACCGTCCACCAGCAACGCATCGGCCAGTTCCGCCGCTGCTACGTCCGGCGCGATTTCGAACAGGTCGAACAGGCGCTCCGTCGCAAGGCGTGACGCGCCGCCCCGGTTCTCGAGCAGCCCGCCGACCAGCAACGTCGCCGGCCGGTTCTCCAGCGCGTCACCCGCTCGCGACAGCAGCCGCCGGGCAAGCCCATGCTTCTGCGCGCGCGCCGCGACTACCGCCTGGATGAAGAACGCCTGTGGATTGCGCCGGTCGCGCGCAAGGATTTGCCGGGTGACCGTCACGGCATCCGTCGCGCGTCCCATGTCTGCCAGCGTCGCCGCGTATTCGCCCAGCGCGGTCGCGTCATCGGGCGCAAGCTCGACCGCGCGTTCGAACCATGGGAGGGAGGATCGCAGGCCTTGCCCATCGCGGACCAATTGCGCCTTGTAGAGCAGCGTGCCTGTGCCAGCATCGTCCAACCCGGCGGCATAGTCGATGGCGTCGAACGCGCCCGCATGGTTGCCCGCAGCGTAACGCAGCCGCGCAACGTCGGTCCAGATGTCGGCCTTGTTGCCGCCCGCCCTGAGCGCCAGTTCGAGCGCATTCGCGGCCGCTGGAATGTTACCTTCCGCCTGCTCGAGCCGGGCAAGGACACGCAGGCCCCTGACGCGGTAAGTGCCGGAAAGCCTGGCGGGAGACAGGAACTTTCGCGCCTCTTCCATGTCGCCCGTCATCAGCGCCGCTTCGCCGCGAAGGGCGGCGAGATCGGCGGCGGACGCGCCCGCCGACGCGGCATGTTCGAGCGCAATCTTCGCCGACACCGCATCTCCGCGCACCAGCGCAGCCTCGGCCTGCCGCAAGGCCTCGCCGCCCTGCGCGGCGAGGCCGGCAGGGGCGACGCACAAGAGTGCCGCGAAAAGGAGCGCCCGCGACCGCACCGCCTCAGCTTTGCAGGTCGTACTGCTTCAGCAGGTCATAGAGCGTCGGGCGGCTGATGCCGAGCAGGCGCGCCGTATTCGAGATATTGCCTTCACTGCGGGCGAGCGCATGGCGGATGACCTTTCGGTCGGCCTCCTCGCGCGCGGCCTTGATATTCAGCGGCAGCGCATCTTCCTCGTCCCCGGCCTCAAGATCGAGGTCCTCGGCATGGATGAGCTTGCCGTCCGCCATGATGACCGCACGCTTCAAGCGGTTTTCCAGCTCGCGGACATTCCCCGGCCACGGCCACGCGTCGATGGCGGCGAGCGCATCGCTGGCGAGACCTTTCACCTGCGGGTTCATCTCGGCCGCAAACCGCTTGAGGAAAGCCTTGGCGAGCAGCGTCGCATCGCCCGGGCGTTCGGCCAGCGTCGGAATCTTCACAACGATCTCGGCGAGGCGGTAGAACAGGTCTTCGCGGAAACGCCCGTCGGCGATCATTTCTTCGAGGTTCTGGTGCGTCGCGCACACGATGCGCGTATCGACGGAGATCGACTTGCGCCCGCCGATCCGCTCGATCGTGCGTTCCTGCAGGAAGCGCAGCAGTTTCACCTGAAGGGGCAGCGGAATGTCGCCCACCTCGTCGAGGAAGAGCGTGCCGCCATCGGCCAGTTCGATCTTGCCCTCGGTCGTCTTGACCGCGCCGGTGAACGCGCCCTTCTCGTGCCCGAAGAGCTCGGCCTCGAGCAGGTTTTCCGGGATTGCCGCGCAATTGATGGCGACGAATGCCCCGCCCTTGCGGTCGCTCGAATCGTGCACACCGCGCGCCAGCAATTCCTTGCCCGTCCCGCTCGCGCCCAGAAGCATGACCGATATCGAAGTGTTGGCCACGCGCTCGATGGTGCGGGCAACCTTCACCATTTCCGGCGCAGCGGTGATGAGCCCGCCAAGCACCGTTTCGCCCTCGTCGGACTTGCTGGCGAGCCGCGCGTTCTCGCTCTCAAGCTGGTGGAGGTTGAAAGCGCGCCGCACGATCAGGCCGAGCGCTTCGATATCGATCGGCTTTTGGTAGAAGTCATACGCCCCGCGCTGGATGGCATGGAGCGCGCTTTCCCGCGCGCCGTGGCCGCTGGCGACGATAACTTTCGTGTCGGGCTTGAGCGACAGGATCGCGTCAAGGATCGCGAAACCCTCCGTCGTGCCGTCGGGATCGGGAGGCAGGCCCAGGTCGAGCGTGACGACCGCAGGCTCTTCCGCCCGCAGCGCCGCAAGGGCGCTCGCCCGGTCGCCGGCGATCGTGACATCGAAATCCTCGTAAGCCCATTTCAGCTGGGCTTGCAGCCCCTCGTCGTCCTCGACGATCAGCAGGCGCGGTTTGTCCTCGGCCATCAGGCCACCTCCTTCTTGGATAGCGAGCCGGTTGCGGCAAGCGGCAGGCGCACGAAGAAGCGCGCGCCGAGATCGGGTTGGGATTCGACGGTCAGCTGCCCACCCATCGCGCGGACCAGTTCGCGCGCCTCGAAAGCACCGATGCCGAAGCCGTCGTTCTTTGACGAACGGAAGGGCTGGAACAGGTCGCGGCGGATAAAGTCCGCAGTCATCCCGCTGCCCTGGTCCACGATTTCAAGCTCGCCCTGCAAGCCCGACTGCGAGACCTTGATATAGACCGGCGCTTCCGCTTCCGAGGCATCGATGGCGTTCTGCACCAGGTGCGTTAGCGCCTGGTCGAGCGCTTCTGCCTGGGCCAGCACCTGAACCTCGCCGCCGGCGATGAAGGTGACCGGGTGCTGCGACTGGAACCGGCGCGCGATATCGCCCGCAACCCGGCCCAGCGAAACCGGCGCGAGCGGTGCCTCGCCGCCCTGGCCATAGCGCCCGAGCCTTGCAAGGAGGCCGTTCAGCTTGTCCGCGCTGTTGCGCAAGGTAACCAGCATGTCGGCGCGGAAATCCGGATTGTCGGCGTGCTTTTCCGCATTCCGCGCGAGCAGGCCGAGCTGGCTGGCGAGGTTCTTGATATCGTGCATCACGAAAGCGATGCGGCGATTGAACTCGTCGAACCGACTCGCTTCCAGCAGCGCCTTTTGCCCGCTCTGTTCGGCGAGATAGCTGGCGGACTGCTGGCCGACCACGCGCAGCAGGTCGAGGTCTTCCCAGTCGAGATTGCGTTCCCCGTCGGGCCGGGCCAGCACGACGAGGCCGATCAACCGGCCGTAGTGGATCAGGGGCACGATCGCCCAGGCGGGAGCCAGTTCGTCGAGCCAGGCCGGGACATGCGCATCCTCGCCGTGGCGGCTGCGGCCATCGCGCACTTCGTCAAGCTCGACGATGAACCCGCTGTCCTCGTAAAAGCGCGCGGCGGCGGTGTCGAACGCCTCGGCCGGCACGGCCACGCCCGGCCAGCGCCAGCTTGCCGCCAGCGACAGTGCCGCGTCCTCGCCCGGCATGACCAGCAGGCCGCGCGGACTGTCGGTGATGTCGGCGATGGCCTGCACCACGCGCTCTTCCAGGCTTGCCATCTCGTCGTCGCGGCCGATGGTGCGGGTGAAGCGCAGCCATTCTTCGCGGTAATCGTAGCGGTGCTGGAACAGGTGCTTGGTCGCCGTGACCTTGAGCCACTTGCGCATCCGTGAGGACGGCAGCCAGAGCAGCGCGACGAGCGCAGCGATGACTGTAAAGCCGACCTGCGTCAGCCGCGCGAGGTTGCCGTCGAAAGTGGCGATGCCGCGCGCGATCACGACCATCGAGACGAGATAGGCCCCGATCACCATCAGCGACAGCGTCTGGAAGGCAACTTTGCGCGATGGCTTGAAAGGCCGGTCGCTGCCTGCCTTGGTCGCGCCGATTGCCAGCGGGATGATCACGATCGACACGAACAGGCCGCGCAGCGCCGCCAGCTCAACCGGCGGCTCCGCCACGAGGTGGACGATGGTGTAGAAATTGAGGTCGTATGCCCAAAGCGCGGCAAGCGACACGGCCGGCCAGCGAAGGGCGCTGCGCGTGCTCGGCGCGGCACCGGCATAGAGATTGTGCAACAGCACCAGTCCGCCCACCGCCACCAGCAGGCGGAACAGCGAAGAGACCTGCTGCGTCAACGCCAGCACCTCAGGATAGGCGCTCCAGTTGCTGGCGACGACCAGCAGGACCGGCTGGAGGGTCTCGACCACGCACAGCACCACCAGGACCGGACGGACCAGCTGGGCGGTCTCGTCCCGCCCGTCGCTCGCGAACAGGGCTTGTACTACCCACAGCCATGCAAGGTTGCGTGCTGTCTCGCTCAATGCGGCGATGGCCGAGAACGGGCCGGTCGCCGCCACGAGGACGCACCACAAGGCGGTGATACCAAGGGCGAAGGACACTGCCTTGCGCGCCTTGCCCGGTGCCGCTGTCCCGCGTCCGTACCAAAAGGCGACCAGCGCGCAGGCAACCGCCGCCACGAGGTGTCCGTAAAAACCCACGAAAGGCCAGAAGAGCGCGGAAAGGCTCATCGCGCGCCCTCGCTCCACAGGACGACACGCAGGGTCTGCAACAGGATGAGGAGGTCCAGGAAAGGGGTGTAGTTCTTGGCGTAATAGAGGTCGTATTCCAGCTTGTGCCGGCTGTCCTCCAGATTGGCGCCATAGGGGTAGTTGATCTGCGCCCACCCGGTGATCCCGGGCTTCACCATGTGCCGCTCCGCATAATAGGGCAGCTGCTCTTCCAGTTCGGCAACGAAGTTCGGACGTTCCGGGCGCGGTCCGACGAAGCTCATCTCGCCCTTGAGCACGCTCCACGTCTGCGGCAGTTCGTCGATGCGGACCTTGCGGATGAACTTGCCGATCCGGGTCACGCGCGGGTCGGCGGCCTGCGCGAATTGCACGCCGTCCTTTTCCGCATCGGTGCGCATGGAGCGCAGCTTGATAATGTCGAAATGCTGCCCGAACAGGCCGACGCGCGGCTGGCGATAGAAGGCGGGGCCCCTGCTGTCGATTTTGACCAGCAGGGCAAACACGGCGATTAGCGGGAAAGTCAGGAGGAGCAGCAGGCTGGACGCCGCGATGTCGAACACGCGCTTGGCGGCGCTCGACAGGGCGCGGCCCGAACTGAAGCCGTCGGAGAAGATCAGCCAGCTCGGATTGACCGTGTCGAGATCGACGCGGCCCGTCTCCCGCTCCACGAAGGTCGAGAAGTCGTTCACATGGACGCCCGCGGTCTTTACGCGAAGGAGGTCTTTCAACGGCAATGCATTGCGGCGTTCTTCCAGTGCGAGCACTACCTCGCTGACGCCCAGATTCTGGACGAACTGGCTCAGGTCGTGGATCGCTTCGCGCGGGATCGCCTCGTCGACGATCTTTTCTCCGTCCGTCATCTTGAGGAAGCCCACGATGGCGAAGCCCGATTCCGGTTTGCGGCCAAGCTCGCGCAGTCGCTGTGCCCGCTTTCCCGCACCGAGCACCAGGACCCTCCGCCGGAACGCGTGGTTGCCGAGCAATGCGCCCATGACGAGCCGGTTGATGACCAGCGCCACGATCGCGAGGAACATGGCGTAAAGCAGCACGCTGCGCCACGGCGCGGTGCCGGGCATCACGAAATCTAGAAACGACAGCGCCAGGACGCCGAGGCTCACGGCCACCAGCAGACGCGCGCCAGCATAGCGCATCGACCGCAGCGCGTCGGCGCCGTAGACGCCCACCGCGATCATCGCGAGGTTCACGCATCCGACGAAGAGCGACATCACGCCGAAGCGCGATCCGATGGGCCCGCTATCGACGTCGATCTGTAGGGTGCGCAGCCGCCACGCGACCTCTCCCGCCGCGAGCAGCAGCGCAAGGTCGAGCAGCCACAGCAGCAGCACCGCATGCGGAATGTAGTGCTTGAATAGTCGGATCATCGCTCCGGCCGGCCCCACGCCGCGGGATTGCGGCAGGGCCCGGCTTAGGGCGAAGGCGTTTAATGTCGGTAAATTTTACACGATTTTGCCAGACGCGCGCAAATCACCGGATGCGGAGGTAAATGCCGCGTTTACTCGCCGTCCATCTGGTCGGCAGCATTGTCGATAGCTTCACCCGCAGAATTGGCGGCCTCGCCGACACTGTTGGCTGCATCCGTAACGGCCTCGTTGGCAGCCATTTCCGAATTGCTGGTCTGGTTGAAGATTAGGAAGGCGCCCACTGCGAGTATGGCGATGAGGATGATGAGGAAAATCATCCCGCCGCCCGAACGGCGCGGCGCATCGTCATGGACCACCGTGTGCGTGGTGTGGGTGTTGCCCGCATCGTCGCGGGTTTCGGTGATACGTTCTTCAGTCATTGTGTAACTCCCTGATGAGAAGGAAAACTCCCATCGGGATGATGCAGTTCCCGCCTAGACGCCGAAATGGAACGGCGTGAGGCCGCGCTCCCGTTCCGAGAATTGCAACGCGACGCCGCGCGGCGGCAGGGATCGCTGCCGGCAATCGGTGCGGTGGCATTGCACGCAGCCAAGGCCGATCGGCACGGCGGCGCCTTCATCCAGCGCCAGACCGCGGGCCGCAGCGAGGTTCTTGGCGAGCGAGGCTTCGATACCCAGCACGATCGCGAATTGTCCGGCGTCGGGCCGGGCGCCCGACACTGCGACAGTGCGCGCCATGGTGAACCACGTGCCCTGCCCCGCGCCGCTTCCTTCCAGCGTGACGAGGCCGGTAACGAGGGCGTGGCCCTGCTCGAAAGCCCGGTGTACCGTCCACAGCGGGCAACTGGCCGGCGCATCGAGCAACAGGGTCCCGCTCGCCCCGGCATAACGTTTGGAGAACTGGCCCGCCCGGTCGATGCGGGCCATGAAGAACGGCAGGCCGCGCCGTCCGACGCGCTGCAGGGTCGTCAACCGGTGGGCGAGCTGTTCGAAGCCGACGTTGAAGCGG
Organism: Alteriqipengyuania flavescens; assembly: GCF_030406725.1. Lineage (NCBI taxonomy): Bacteria > Pseudomonadati > Pseudomonadota > Alphaproteobacteria > Sphingomonadales > Erythrobacteraceae > Pseudoblastomonas > Pseudoblastomonas flavescens. Next base: position 2,432,178 of record NZ_CP129107.1, read on the forward strand.
CGCTCAAGGATGGGCAGGTCGTAGCCCGTCGCCTCGCACGCCCGCACGAAGCGGTCGTAAGGCATCAGCACCGCAGCGGCGAAATAAGCTTGCAGGTGACGCTCGAACAGTCGGCGCGCGGCCTCGTCGGTAAAGTCGCCGCCTGCCGCGAGCGAGCGGATGGTCTCGCGCTGTTCCAGCAGCCCGATTTGCAGGGCCAGCTGGAAATTCCGGCTTGCGGGCAGCAGCATTTCGGACAGTTGCAGCTGGCGGGCGTGGAGGTCGAGCCGGCGCAAGCGGTCGGGCATGACATCGCCCGGCAGGATGCGTACCGACATCTGGTGGCGCTGCCGCAATCGCTCGGCAAGGCCCTGTCCCAGATCCTGGCTCGACAGGCGGACCTCATCGGCCAGTTCCTCTGCCGCCTGGTCGAGATCGGCGAAGTGGTTGCGCCAGTGTTCGATTTCGCGCCGCGCGAGCTGTTCGCTGGTCGGCGCCCCATCGCCGGATGCCTGGCCGGCCGCGTCGAACAGCCGGGCGAATGCCACTGCCGATTGCGGCGCGGCGGCGAGCCATTCGACGATGTCCTCCCGGTCGATGGCAAGATCGGCGAAACGCGCGTCGGCGAGGCGGCGGCGCATGCCGTCGATACCGCCGACCGCTTCGTCCTGCGTCAAGGTGCGGGGGTCGAAATCGAATTCGTCGACGAGGCTGAGGACCGTTCGCGCGGTCAGCGGCCGCCGGTTGCGTTCGATCAGGTTGAGGTAGCTGGCCGAAATGGCAAGCCGCTCGGCCATGGCAGCCTGGGTCAGCCCTTCGCGCTTGCGCAAGCGGCGCAGGGCCGCGCCGGCAAGGATGGAGGTCTCGCTCATTCGTTTGTCAATATCCTTACAGTGTTACAAAGATATTGCCACGATTGACCCCATGCCGACAAGATAGTTTGTCACTTTCCCTGTCATTGCGGGCTCATGACCGCAATATTGGCTCCAACGGCAGCGGTCGCCCGCCGCCTCCCCTTTGGAGAACGACTATGACGTACCAGGCGAAAATCGACGAACTCGGCCAGACCATTGGCGCGAACGGCAGCCCGTGGAGTGCCATAGATGCTGAATCGGCAGCGCGGATGCGCCTGCAGAACCGTTTCGCCACCGGCCTCGACATCGCGAAATACACCGCGAAGATCATGCGCCGCGACATGGAAGCCTATGACGCCGATCCGGCGAACTACACCCAGTCGCTGGGCTGCTGGCACGGGTTCATCGGCCAGCAGAAGATGATCAGCATCAAGAAGCATTTCGGCACGACCAAGCAGCGCTACCTGTACCTGTCGGGCTGGATGGTCGCGGCCCTGCGCAGCGAATTCGGCCCCCTGCCCGACCAGTCGATGCACGAGAAGACCAGCGTCCCCGCACTGATCGAGGAACTCTACACCTTCCTCAAGCAGGCCGACGCCCGCGAACTGGGCGGACTGTTCCGCGACCTCGACACGGCGCGTGAACGCGGTAACGAGATGGAAGCCAAGCGCCTCGAGGCCGCTATCGAGAACCACGAAACGCACGTCGTCCCGATCATTGCCGACATCGATGCCGGTTTCGGCAATGCGGAAGCGACCTACCTGCTCGCCAAGAAGATGATCGAAGCGGGCGCCTGCGCGCTGCAGATCGAGAACCAGGTTTCGGACGAGAAGCAGTGCGGCCACCAGGACGGCAAGGTTACCGTGCCGCACGAGGACTTCCTGCAGAAGATCCGCGCCATCCGCTATGCCTTCCTGGAGCTCGGCGTCGACGACGGTATCATCGTCGCCCGAACCGATAGCCTGGGCGCCGGCCTGACCAAGCAGATCGCCTACACCAAGGAAGAAGGCGACCTCGGCGACCAGTACAACAGCTTCCTCGACTGCGAGGAAGTCGACCCTGCCGACATCCGCAATGGCGACGTCTTCCTGAGCCGCGAAGGCAAGCTGCTGCGGCCCAAGCGCCTGCCGAGCAACCTTTATCAGTTCCGCGCCGGAACGGGTGAGGACCGGTGCGTGCTCGACGGCATCACCTCGCTGCAGCATGGCGCCGACCTGCTCTGGATCGAGACCGAAAAGCCGCACATCGAACAGATCGCAGGCATGGTCGATCGCATTCGCGAGGTCGTGCCCAATGCCAAGCTGGTCTACAACAACTCGCCCAGCTTCAACTGGACGCTGAACTTTCGCCAGCAGGTTTACGATGCGTGGGCAGAAGCCGGCAAGGACGTGAGCGGCTACGATCGCGACCGCCTGATGAGCGTGGATTACGACGGTACGGACCTGGCAGCCGAAGCCGACGAGAAGATCCGCACTTTCCAGCGCGACGCGGCGAAGCGGGCTGGTATCTTCCACCACCTGATCACGCTGCCGACGTACCACACGGCTGCGCTGAGCACCGACAATCTGGCCAGGGAGTACTTCGGCGACCAGGCGATGCTGGGCTACGTCAAGAACGTCCAGCGCGAGGAAATCCGCCAGGGCATCGCCTGCGTGAAGCACCAGAACATGGCCGGCTCCGACATCGGGGACGATCACAAGGAAGCTTTCGCCGGCGAAGCGGCCCTCAAGGCCGGCGGCAAGGACAACACGATGAACCAATTCGAGGCTGCGTAAGCGCAGCCCATCGAGGAGAGACACGATGACCGACACAGAAACCAAGCCGACGAGCGAACCGGCCCGCGCACGGGCGCTGTTCTCCACCGCCGACTTCAAGCTGCTGCGCGCTGCGCTGGAAAGCCACGCCAAGGCGATCGAGGACCAGGCCACCCTCCGCAAGATTACCGACCTGCATCACCGGCTCGGCACCTACAATTAACCAACCATCTCCTGGGGAGGAGACGGCGGTCGTCGGGCAAAGCGCTCGGCGGCCGCCACATTTTCGTAACCATCCGCCGCGCCGGGATCGTTAACCCTTCCGCGCTATTCGCTCCCGCATCATGGTGCGCAAGAAGCAACCCAACAAGGGCAAGTTCCGGATCTACCAGCACTTCGCTGCGGCTACGGTTGCTATCACGCTCGTCATCGCGCTGATCGCGGATGGCGAGGAAGGGCGCGCCACTGCGGTGGAGACCTTGGCCAAAGAGCGCGCGGAGGCCCAGAAGTCCGGCGAAATTCGGGTGGTGAAGCGCGCCCCTATCTTCCAGTCCATGCCCACCAGCGACGATGGCTGGGGCAGCGCGGCCGGAGCATCGACCAGCAATCCCTACGGCAGCGGGGGCGTGTCGGCACGCGGTGGCGGGGGCGTCGATATCGACGATGCGACCCTGGCCAAGCTGGGTCTCACACGCGCGGAATGGAACGCGCTTTCCGATAGGCAGAAAATCCGCCTCCTCCAGCAGATCGGCCGCGATCCTGAACAGGAAGAAGCCGACCGCCAGAGAAATGCCGCGCAAATGGCCGAGGAATCCCGCCAGCGTTCCGGCGGCGCCGACTACGGCAGCGGCGGAGATGCGCCGGGCTAAGCGCTCCTAGCTGCCCTTGGGCATCAGCCGCAACGCGCCTGCCGCAAGCGCTTCCGCGCCGGTTGCAATCACCTTTTCCGCATCGGGCGCCCAGAAGGGACTGTGCAGCGATGGAAGGGCCGTCCCGTTCTCTTTCGCAGCAAGGAATTCCGCCATCGGCACGCCGCCGACCCAGAAGATCAGCGATTGGATGGAGTCGGGGTCGGAACGGCGAAAGCGGCCGAAATCCTCTCCGCCCATGACGGAGGGGACCTGCATCACACGATCCTCGCCGAAGCGCGTACGGAACGCGGCCATCGTGGCCTCGGTAAAATCGACGTCGTTATACGTGGACGGCGTGAACTCGTCCGCCATTTCGACCACCGGCATCAGCTCGTCCGGAATGCCGGCGGCAATGGCCTCTCCGCGGGCGATACGGGCGATGCCGTCGAGCAGCAGCTGGCGGGATTCGTCGGAATAGCTGCGCACAGTCAACTGCAGCTTCGCCTCGTCCGAGATTATGTTGTGCTTGGTCCCGGCATGGAAGCTGCCGACCGTTATCACGGCGGGATCGAGCGGCGAGGATTCGCGGCTGACCAGCGTCTGCAGCTTCATCACGATCGAGCTTGCAAGGACGACCGGATCCTTGGTCGTCTGCGGATAGGCTCCGTGCCCGCCGATCCCGCGCACCGTGATGTCGACGCTGTCGACGCTGGCCAGCGCAAAACCCGGGGCATAGCCGATCATACCGGCGGGAAACTGCGCCGCATCGTGCATCGCCAGCGCATAGTCGGGCTTGGGGAAGCGCTCGAACAGCCCGTCTTCGAGCATGGCCTTGGCACCCTCGCCGGTTTCCTCGGCCGGCTGCAGGATCATCACCAGCGTGCCGGACCAATCGTCTTTCCGTTCGGTGAGTAGCTGCGCCGCACCGATGAAGGCGGTCATGTGCGTGTCGTGGCCGCAGGCATGCATGATCCCGCTTTCGACGCCCGAACCCGGCGTACCCCGCCGGGTGGAGGCGAATGGCAAGCCGGTCTGTTCGGTCACCGGCAGCCCGTCCATGTCGGCGCGGATCATGACCACCGGTCCGTCGCCGTTGCGCATCACGGAAACCACCCCGGTGCGTCCGACGCCCTCTGTAACCTCGAAGCCCATGTCGCGCATCATGGCGGCCAGTTTGGCCGCGGTGCGCACCTCCTGAAAACTGAGTTCGGGATTGGCATGAAGGTCGCGATAAAGCTCCATCAGCGCCGGCATGTCTTCGGCCAGGTCCGTGCGCAAGTCGTTTGCAGAGGCGGGACCGTGTGCGAGGACCAGCGCTGCCGCGCCCAGTGCGAAAAGCGATTTCATGACAATTCCCCTCTCCGAGAAAACCGCGCCTACATCCCGTAACTCAGCGCCAGCAAGACCGACAGCGAGGTAACCATGATCAGAACCAGCGGCACCCCGGTGCGGATGTAGTCCGCGAAAACATACGACCCCTCGCCCATGATCAACATGTTCGTCTGGTAGGCGATGGGCGTGGCATAGCACAGGTTGCAACCGAACAGCACGGCCAGCACCAGCGGCTCTGCCGGCAGGTTGAGCTGGGCGGCAATGGCGAAGGCGATCGGCGTGCCAACCGTCGCCGCCGTCGCGTTGGATGCAAAGTTGGTGAGCATCGTCACGAACAGCATGATCGCCGCGATGATTCCGGCAGGTGGCAGGTACTGCAGCCCGGCCGAGAGGACTTCGCCCAGCCACCCGGCCGCACCACTGTCGAGGATGATCCGGCCGATGGCGATACTGGCGGCGACGAGCACGATGACCTGGCCGGACAAGGCACGGCCCACGCGGTCGAACTTCACGCAGCCGGTAAGGAACATCAGGATCGCGCCTGCCAGCGCGGAAATGGCGATCGGGAAGATGCCGACCGATGCCGTAAACACCGCCACACCCATGATCACGGCGGACAGCAACGCTTTCGACTTGCGCGGCATTTCCCGCGCGCCTTCGAGCATCAGCAGGCTGTCGGTCGAGGCGAAATTCTGCAGGTCTTCCGGCAGGCCCATCACCAGCAGTACGTCGCCTTCCGCGATGCGCTGGTCGCCGACTTCGCTGAATTCCTGCCGCGCGCCGATCAATCGTTCGGGCCGGTGGATGCCAAGGACCGCGACGCCGTAAAGGTCGGCGACGCCGGACGTCGGCAATGTGCGGCTGATGAGCCGCGAATCGGCGGTAACGGTCATTTCCACGGCGAGGATGTCCTTGCCGTTGGAAGCGGCATCGCGGCGGATGCGGTCGAGCACCCAGGCCGGCGCAAGCTCCCCCTGAAGGACGCGCATCGCATCCTCCAGCGCTTCGTGAGATCCGGAGATATGCAGCCGCTGTTGGGGTTGTAGCGGGCCGGTTACATCGTCGTGGAAACGGATGTCCTGTGGCAAGCGCGGCAGGATGTCCGCCACCGATTGGCCTGCGAAAGCGCTGTCCGCCCCGATCCTGAGGCGGGCATGGAAGCGCCGTTTTTCGGTTTCGTCGATCACGCGGTTGTCCGGCAGCTGTCGGGGCATCACCAGCCAGATGTAAGGCAGTGCAATCAGCGACGCGCCGAGCACGATGGGCGTGAAATGGAACACCCCCATCTCCCGCATACCGAGATCCACGGCAATCGAAACCACGAGGATATTGGTCGAGGTCCCGATGGTCGTCGCCAGCCCGCCGAGCAGCGATGCCGCGTTGAGCGGAATGAGCGTCTTGGAAGCCGGCATCGCCCCGCGCTGCGCCAGCGCCACGAATATGGGGATCAGGAGGACCAGGACCGGCGTGTTGTTGACGAACATCGACAGCACGAAGGTCGCCACCAGCGAAACCAGCAGGCCGACCTGCAGGTTCGCCTTGAACACTCTTTCCAGGAACCGCGCCGCTGGCTCCAGCGCACCGGTCACCACCAGTCCCCGCCCCATCACCATCAGGGCGCAGATCGTGATGAGCGCGTAGTGCCCGAAGCCGCCGAACGCGAGCGCCAGCCCGTCGGTCGGGCTCGTGCCCTCCAGCGGGAAGAAATAGAGGCCGACGGCGATGACCGCGATGGTCAGCAGCGAGACGATCTCGATCGACATCTTGCCGCGCACGAAGGCGACGAACATGGCGATCGTTACGGCCATCGCGGCCATCGCGTGGTAGGATGGGGCTTCGATCACAGGTAAAGCGCGCTCTGGCGCCGTGCGCCGCTGTCAATCAGCAGGTCCATGCCCCACGAATGCACCAGCGGAGCACCTTCGCACAAGAGGCAATCACGCGGAAAAGCGGCGAATTCCGGTCATTCCACCCCGATATAGCCGAACATCACCCCGCCGATCTTGCGCATCTGGATCTCCTCGCTGCCTTCCGTGATGCGATAGCGGCGATGGTGGCGGTAGATATGCTCGAACGGCTTGTGGCGCGAATAGCCAAGGCCGCCGTGCACCTGCATGGCGCGGTCGGCCGCGTCGCATACGAGTCGGTTGGCGCGGTAGTTGCACATGCTCACCTTGTCGGACAATCGCCGCGCTACCTCCGTTTTCGGCATCGTGTCCATGGCGGCGGCGGTGGCATGGATCAGCTGGCGCAGCATCGCGGCCTCGGTCTGCAATTCGACCAGCGGGAACTGGATTGCCTGGTTGGACGCGAGAGGCTTGCCGAAGGGCTTGCGCTCTTTCGCATATTTCACGCTCTCGTCGATACAATATTGCGCCGCGCCGAGCGAGCTTGCTGCCTGCCGGATGCGGTTCTCGTGCACGAAATGTTGCGCGGCGGCGAGGCCCCGATCGACGTCGCCCAGCACGGCATCGTCGGGGAGCCAGACGTCGGTGAGGGAGAGCCTCGGGTGGTCCGTGGGCATGTTGAAGGTCCACAAATATTCGCCGATTTCGACCCCCGGCGCATCGTATGGCACGATGAAGCAGCCGATGCCCTTGGCATCTCCCTCCTCACCCGAATGCCGTGCGAAGACCATGCAATGCGTCGCCGCATGACTGCCGGTGGTCCACATCTTGTTGCCGTTGATGAGCCAGCCCGGCCGGCCGTCACGCGCGGTTCGCACCGCGCGCGTGTCCATCCACGTGGCATCGCTGCCGTGGTCTTCCTCGGTCAGGCCGAAGGTCCAGAGCATCTCCCCGCGCAGCATGGCGGGAATGAATTCGGCTTTCTGTTCTTCGGTCCCGAAGTCGCGCACCATCAGCGGCTGGACCAGATTGCCGACGATGCTGCTTTCGTTTTGCAGGTCGTTGTGCAGGCCGAGCCCGCGCGCGGCGAGATGTTCGCGGATGCAGGCCATGGCCAAGTGGCTGCCGTTCCTGCCGCCGTATTCTTCCGGCAGGGCGAAGCGGTAATGACCGGCTGCATCGGCGCGGCGGCGCATTTCGCGGAGCAGGTCTTCCCATTCCTTGCGGGGCAGGCCCTGGTTGTCCCAAGCCGTCCGCGCGTGCTCGCGGCGGTGGTCGAAAAAGCGAATGTTGTCGTCCTGCTGCTCCAGCGGCCTGATTTCCGCCTCGATGAAGGCGTCGAGTTCGGCGAGGTAATCCATGATCGATTGCGGGATTTCGAACGGGTTCACGTCCATCTCTCCTTCGCCACCGCGAGGCCGGCATATTTCGGCTGGTCGATAGTCAGGCGCTCCATGGCGGTAAGCCGCAAGTGGTCCCACACGGCATCGTCACGCAGCAGCGTCCAGTCGGCGCGCAGTTGCGCAGGGAGCCGGTCCTTGCTCCGGACCATCGCCGCAAGCCGCGCATCGTGCGCGGTGCTGAAGGCCGGACCGAGCTCTGCCTGCCGCTGCGCCATGCCGAGGGCGTTGATCGCCATCAGCGCGTCGAACCGTGAATGGCCAGTGGCATCGCCCAAGCGAGCCTTTTCGCGCTCTCGCAAGGCGGCGAGCAGTTCGCCGTAGTGGCTTTCGCCGTCGTACTCCGCAGCTCCCGGTTCGGCCCACGAAAGGGGACGGCTCGCGCCCCGATGCGGTTCGAGCAATAACAGGAGGTCGATTTCCACTTCCGAGACGCGTCGCCCGATGATCGGTCGCTCAAGCATGCGCATGCTCCCGTCGCGCCAGCTTTGCCCCATGCGCAGGCAGCAGACGCCCCACCACAGGGTGTTGTAGAGCAGCCACCAGTCGAACCGCGCGCGCGAAACTGTTCGGCCACTCTCGCGCCAGTAGGCTTCCAGCAGTTCCTCGCGCGAGGCGAAGCCGCCGGCCTCTTTTTCCCAGTGTCCGAACCGCCAGCTTGGCGTGCAGAGATAAGCCAGGTCCTCGAGCGGATCGCCGATATGCGCGAGCTCCCAGTCGAGCACGGTCGCAATCCCGCGTTCGTCGACGACGAGGTTGCCCATCCGGAAATCTCCATGCAGCAGGACGGTTTCAGCCGGTTCCGGACAATGCTCGCGCAGCCACCCTGCCGCCGCATCGTAGACGGGGATTGCGCCGCCGTGCGCATCGTAATCGGCGACCAGAAGCTCGATCCGTTCGGACGGCGTGCGGGCGACGATTTCGCCGGGTAAACCCGCCAGGTCCATCGCATGGATGGCCGCAAGTTCGCGCGCGCAGTCGCCAGGCAACTCCTCGACCGCAGCCTTTAAACGTGACTGGCCGAGGATGGCGTGGGGCATAGTCTCGCCGGCGACGCGGTCCATCACGAAGCCCTGACCCAGTCCATCCGTAACCGAGAGCCGCGCGACCACCGCTGGCGCCTTCACGCCAGATCGCCGCGCAATTTCGATGAGCTCGGCCTGCGCCCCGAGCGACAGCGCCCCTTCGCCTTCGACATGGCCAGCACCTTCCGGCAGCTGCCGCAGGATATATTCCCGGCCGCCCCAGTCGAAAGCCCAGCTTGCCATGTTGGCCCCGCCGGATAGCCGCTCGCAGCGCGCGAGCTCGCCCTCGCCGAAATTGGCGCGGCAGAAATCGGTCAGCTGTGCCCGGAACTCGGCGTCGTCCATGCTCTCTCCCGTACGGGAAAGTGGCCGAGCGCGTTTAACCGGTCAATTAAAACCTGTGCGGACAGACGGGGCGCGACTGTGTGGTACCTCTGGCCGGACTCGAACCGGCACTTCCGAAGAAATTCGATTTTGAGTCGAACGCGTCTACCAATTCCGCCACAGAGGCCCATCAGGGGCCGAGCGAGGCCGACACAGTGCGCGCGGGTGACTAGCGGTGCCGCCGCCGCCCCGCAAGCATCTTACTTCAGGCTGTTCGCCAGCAACTTGTGCATCTTCGAATGCAGGCGGTCGTTGCCCGCCAGCACCTGCTTTGCATGGACCGGCTCGCTGCGGCCGCGGTAGTCGGTCACGAAACCGCCCGCTTCGCGCACCAAGAGGCAACCCGCCGCCGTGTCCCAGTCGTTGAGGCCGCTTTCCCAGAACCCGTCGAAACGCCCGGCGGCCAGCCAGGCGAGGTCGAGCGAAGCTGCGCCATAGCGGCGGATACCTGCCACTTCCGGCCCGATCGCGCCATAGATGCGCGCCCATTCCGCAAAATCGCCGTGTCCCTGGAACGGCATGCCGGTGGCGATCAGCGCTTCCGACAGACGGTTGCGGCTGGACACGCGTAGGCGCCCGTCGTGCAGCCATGCACCGCGGGTTTTCTCGGCCCAGAAAGTCTCGTCGGTAATCGGCTGGTAGACCACTGCCGCGATGACATCGCCCCAGCCCTTCCCGTCAAGCCGCGGTTCCTGCACCGCGATGGAAATGGCGAAATGCGGGATGCCGTGGAGGAAGTTGCTCGTTCCGTCGAGCGGATCGATGATCCAGCGCGGCTTGTCGGCTTCGCCTTCGATGGTGCCGGCTTCTTCCAGCACGAAGCCCCAGCCCGGCCGGGCCTGCAGCAGATCGTCGTAAAGCGCGCGCTCGGCCATTCGGTCGGCCTTGGACACGAAATCGGCGGGCCCCTTGCGGCTCACCTGCAGGTGCTCGATTTCGCCGAAGTCGCGGCGCAGGCGGCCACCTGCGCGCCGCGCGGCACGTTCCATTACGCGGATAAGGCCGGATAGGGCAGCCATTCAGAAATTCCCGTTCAGTCGAACGCAACCTGGATCGATTGCGCGGTCAATTCGATTTCGCCCCACCCGCCGTGGATGTGGACGTAGTTTCCGTCGATCGTCGCTTCGTAGATGTCGCTGTAATCGACTTCCTTGCCCGCTGCGGGCTTGGCCTTGGCGAGCCGCAAGTCCTCCAGCGCGCTGAAGCGGATGAAGCCGGGCTTGAAACGCCCCTCGCCTTCCTGCTGGGGCGCGGCGTATTTCGAATGGGCTTCCTGCAAGAGGAAATCCATTTCCAGCGTCAGGGACTCATCATCATAGATGACGCTGGTGATGTAACTGCGCTCGAAATCGATATTCACGAGCTTCGGATGCGTCACCTGTCCCATTGCGGCCCCCTTGCTATGCCGTGTCAGCCGGCCTTTCCGACGTAGGTTCTTTCATACACGTCAACGACGATGCGCGTACCACTCTCGATATGCGGCGGCACCATCACGCGTACGCCATTCTCGAGCATGGCCGGCTTGTAGCTGGAGGAAGCGGTCTGCCCCTTCACCACGGCATCGGCCTCGACGATGGTGGCTTCCACCTGGTCGGGAAGCTGGACGGAGATCGGCTTTTCCTCCCACAGCTCCAACTGGACGTCCATGCCGTCTTCCAGGAATTCCGCCGCATCGCCTAGGAGGTCGGACGGCAGGTTGATCTGCTCGTAGCTTTCCTTGTCCATGAACACGAGCATGTCGGCCTCGGCATAGAGGTACTGGTATTCGCGCGTGTCGAGCCGCACCTTTTCGACCGTGTCGGCGCTGCGGAAGCGCACATTGGTCTTGCGGCCGTCCTGCAGGTTCTTCATCTCGACCTGCATGTAGGCCCCGCCCTTGCCGGGCTGGGTGTGCTGGATCTTCGCGACTTTCCAGATGCCGCCTTCGTATTCAAGGATGTTGCCGGGACGAATGTCCACGCCGCTGATTTTCATGGGATAGCCCGTTCGTGCTAAGATTTGCGGATATGGCGCGCGCCCTAGCCCTTTCGCGCATTGGCGGCAAGCACGGCGCGCGGATGGCCGATGCGCTTGTTCATGGCCAGCACAGGCTGGATGCGGTACAAGGCATGTGAAATGCAGAAACTCTGGACACCCATACTTGCGTTCGCCGCCCTGACGGCGGCACCTGCGCTCGCGCAAAGCTCAGGCGGTGCGATCGGCACCCTGCCGACGGGCACCTATCACTGCGAACTTCCGGGCAATGCTGCGGGCCGTGCGGGCGTGCGGCAGCCAGATCGCGATTTCGCGGTCACAGGTTCGTCGACCTACACGGCCGGGGGCGCCAGCGGCACCTACCTGATGCGCGGCAATCGCGTACGGATGACCAGCGGCCCGATGCAGGGCAGCCGGTTTGCCGTGATGGGTAGCGGCTTCCTTAAGGAAATCGACGCAAACGGCACGCCCGGCCGGCTGCGCTGCCTCCGGCGTTAGCGCGCCTCGCTGCCGCGCGCTCCCTGCGCCAACAGCGGATAGGGATTGATCGCATTGGCGGGCTCCCACCACTTGGCCGTCTCCGTCGTCCGCATGATGGCGAAGTGGAGATGCGGCGCAGATGGGTCGGCATTCCCGCTCGAACCCACCGTGCCAAGCCGCTGGCCGCGGCGGATGCGCTGGCCTTCGCGCAGGCCCGGCGCATATTCGTCGAGATGGGCGTAATAATAGATCGTCTGCCCGTCTTCCGAGCGAACGTAAATCGTGTTCCCTCCGGCATCGGACCCGAATAGCCGCTCGATCCGGCCGGGCGCGGCGGAGAGCACGGACGTGCCTTCTTCCGCCATGATGTCTATGGCTTCGTGAATGCGATCGCCCCCGTCGCGCGCATCCGCGAACGTATCGGTCAGCTGGGTTGCGCTCACCCCAAGAACGGGAATCATCAACTGGTCGATTGCACCCTGCTCGATCTGGACCGCATCTTCCAGGTTGAGCGACTGGGTCCGCGTTTCCGCCCCGGCCACGGCCGGCTCCTGGGCATCGCCGGTCCCAGTTTCCCGCGCACTCGGCACCTCGGCATCGGTGCTCGAATTCGCGGCCAGGAAATCGCCGCCGAGGATGCTGCCACCGAACACGATCCACGCGGCCGAAGTCAGCGTGGCGGTGATGACGATGGTAAGCAGTCGCTCGGCAGCTTTCATCCGAATCAGGCCTCGAAAATTACTCGTGTCGACTGCGATACCATGCCGGCGAGCCGCGCTGCATCCCAGTTGGTCAACCGTACACAGCCGCTGCTTTGAGCGCGGCCGATGGTTTCGGGATCGGGCGTTCCGTGAATGCCATAATGCTCCTTGCTGAGGTCGATCCACACGACCCCGACCGGGCTGTTGGGCCCCGGCGGCAGGGTGTAGGTGCCCTTGTCGCTGTCTTCGTTGCCAAGCACTTCGGGATCGTACTTGTACGGGGGGTTGTAGGCCTCACCGACGATGTCCCACTCGCCCAGCGGCAGCGGGAATTCGCTCGAGCCGGAGCTGACGGTAAACATCGCGACCAGCTTCTCGCCGTTGTAAGCTTTCAGCGTCTTGCCGGCCTTGCTGACGACCACGCGGTCGACTTCCGGCTGGTCGCTGCCCACGCCGAGCGAGACGAGCGTCTGCTTCCAGCCTGCATCCTTGATCGAGCCTGGCGCGATGCGGTCGGCTCCGATGTTCGGCACGCGGATTTGCTGGCCGGCGGTAAAGTAGGACTGGTTCTCGCTTGCCCCGCTGGCGGACGACGATGGGCTGGGCGATGTGGTGGGGCTGGCCGATGCGCTCGGGCTGGCCGACGCGCTGGCTTCGGTGCCGGTCGTCGCCTCGGCGCTGGTCGCTGGCTTTCCGCCGGGATTCAGTTCCTTGAGGACGGCCACTGTCGTGTGAAACCGCTCCGCCAGTCGCTCGTCGATGGAGTTGTAGCCGAGGCGCTTCATTTCCGCCTTTTCCGCCACATCGTCGGGCATATCCTCGTAATTCTGTTCGCCCCAGCTTTCGGGAATGGTGACGACGCGGGTTGCCGGGATATTCGACCACTCGGCCAGCGCAGTCTTGGTCGCTTCGTCCAGCTTGCCGGTCACTTCGAGGTCGTTGGCCTCCTGAAAACCGTTCAGCGCGTTTTCCGTGCTCATGCCCATCTTGCCGTCGATGACCCCAGGCCCAAACCCGCGTCGGTCGAGCACGACCTGCGCCTGCATGATCGGACGTTCCTCGCTGTCCGGAATGTCCGCGTCATAGGTTTCGCCCTTGGCCGGATCGTTCGAAGCCATCGTGTCGGCTTCGTTGTCGGACGTGGTCGCTTCGGAATCTGCCGTGGTCGTATCGGCCGTGTCGGCCTCGCCGTCGGTGCCATTGAGGCCGCATGCGGCAAGCAGGGCAATGGGCGCTGCTGCGATCAGGAAACGCATTGGTATTCTCCCTCGAATGTCGGGCCGATTCGCCGCGACGTAATGGGAAATCCAACGCGCGGCGGCCTTTAGGGGTCCGAAGGCGTTCGAATTATTCGCTTTCCTCCTCCGCCATCGCAACTTCGGTGTCCGCGATCACGCGGTTGAACTCCACAACGGAGGCCGCTTCGTCCCCGCCCCAGACCGCATGGCTGACGGCGAGGAAATCCGCGCCTGCACGGATCAGCGGCGGGCAATTTGCAGGCGTGATCCCCCCGATCGCCACGCACGGCAGCTCGAAAATCTTCGCCCACCATTCCAGCAGGTCGAGCTCGGCACGGTGCCCGCTATCCTTGGTCTCGCTAGGGAAGAAGGCCCCGAACGCAACGTAATCGGCTCCCGCCTCGCCTGCATCCATCGCAAGGTGGCGCGAGGCGTGGCAGGTCACCCCGATCTGCACATCCTTGCCGAGCCGCTCCCGCGCGTCCTTCACATCGCCGTCATCCTGACCGAGATGGACGCCGTCCGATTTCAGGCGCTTTGCGAGGGCAATACTGTCGTTGACGACGAAGGCCACGTCCCGCTCCGCACAAATGCGCTGCAGCGGCTCCGCAAGCCGTGCGGCCTCGTGCTCGTCCACGTCCTTCACGCGGAACTGGAAGGCTGCGACCGGGCCCGCGTCGAGCGCGCGGACAAGACGGTCGGGGAAGTCGCCGCCGACATCGGGCGGCGAGATCAGGTAGAGCTGGCAATCGGTCATCGGGCCGCTGGTAGCCTTGCTGGAAGTATTCGTCGACATTCAGCACGCAGCAACGCGGCAGAGCGCAGATTCGCAGGCATGAAACACGCTGTCCTCTTCGCCCTTGCACCGCTTGCGCTGGCAGGCGGTTGCGCTACGAATGCGGGCACCGTCCCGCTTGCCGAAGCGCCGGTCGCGGCGCCTGCCACGCCGGTGGCGTTCGGGGAGGCGGTAAAGGCTGGCGAGGTCGTCGTCACCCCGCTTTCGCTGGTCGAAGACAGCCGCTGCCCCATCAACGCGCGCTGCGTCTGGGCGGGCCGGCTGATCGTCAACGCGCGGATCGACGGTGCCGGATGGCGGGAAAGCGTCCTGCTGGAGCTTGGCGAAGCGCGCGATGTGCGCGGCGCCAGTATCATGCTTGCGAGCGGCGAGCCGGGCCGGATGGCGGGCGAGGACGAGCCCCTGCCCGCCGCCTATCGCTTCACCTTCGAAGGAATCTGACGCCCTCAGGTCGCGCTGGCGTAAGAAATCTCGTCGATCGCGGTCTCCAATGCCTGATCGAACTGCGCATCGTCCATCTGCACGCGCAGTTCTTCGAGCAGGGCGCGGCTGAAGCTGGCGATCATGCCTTCGTTTTTCGCGAGTTCGCGGCACGCTTCGTCGCGGCCGTAACCACCGGAAAGGGCCACGACGCGCAGCACCTTGGGGTGCTCCACCAGCGGGCGATAGAGATTGGCCTCGCTCGGGATGGTGAGCTTCAGCATGACGTGCTCGCCTTCCGGCACCCGATTGAGCTGGTCGAGCATGGCGGCCAGAAGCTGCGCCTCGGCCTGCGGACGCGTTTCGCTTTTCAGGCTGACTTCGGGCTCGAGAATAGGGA
Organism: Alteriqipengyuania flavescens; assembly: GCF_030406725.1. NCBI lineage: Bacteria > Pseudomonadati > Pseudomonadota > Alphaproteobacteria > Sphingomonadales > Erythrobacteraceae > Pseudoblastomonas > Pseudoblastomonas flavescens. Next base: position 2,447,613 of record NZ_CP129107.1, read on the forward strand.
CGAGGCCGTTGTCGAGGATCTGCAGGCCAAAATCCATCTGCTGGCGAACGTTGGCGGCGACGCCTTCCTGGTTCGCCTCGTGGATGACCGAGCGCATCTTCGTGCCGAACACACCAAGTTCCTTCGCCCGCGCGCACATCTCGTTCAGGCGCGGCATGTCCTTCATCAGCTGCACGCCATTTTCTGTATCGTGCATGCCCATGTCGACTTTCAGGAACGGCACCACACCGCGCCGCGACAGCAGCTCCGGGATCGGCGAGCCGTCCTCCAAGCAGCCTTCCATCGTCTTTTCGAACAGGATCGCCCCGATGACGCCGCCGCTGCCGAAGGCCGGCGAGGTCACGATCCGGCAGCGCATCTTGTGGATTTCGGCGAACATTTCCTCGTCGCCGGTCCACGCATCGTCGGCCACGCCGTAGCCCTGCAGCGCCTTCGGCGTCGATCCGCCCGACTGGTCGAGTGCGGCGAGGAAGCCCTTCTTCGTCGCCATCTGCTGCTTCATTTCATCGAAAGTCATGCGTCGTGATCCCATTTGCGGCCCGCGCCCCTCCGGTGCGTGCATTCGTATGCGCGGCGCTTTAGCCAGACCGCCCATGGTCCGCAACACCGGCGGACAACCTTTCCGCCGCCCAAGCGCATGTGCGGTGAAGGAGAGACCGATGCTCGACGATACCCAGGCAAGGTTGTGCGATGAAAACACCACCGACTTCAGCGATCTGAAGGCGATCTCGATCAACTGCACGCTGAAGCCGTCGCCGCAGGGTTCGCACACCGACAAGCTGCTGGGCGTGGTCGAGACCATCCTGGTGCGCAACAATGTCGCGCTCGAGCAAGTCGGCCTGGTCGATCACGAAATCGCGCCCGGCGTCTACCCGGACATGACCGAGCACGGGGCCGACACCGATGAATGGCCGGTCATTTGGGAGAAGGTGCGCGCGGCCGATATCCTCGTGGTTGGCACGCCGATCTGGCTGGGCGAGAAATCGAGCGTCTGCCAGCCCCTGATCGAGCGGCTGTATGCCCATTCCGGCCAGACCAACGACAAGGGGCAATACGCGTTCTACGGAAAAGTCGGCGGATGCATCGTCACCGGCAACGAAGACGGCATCAAGCATGTCGGCATGGGAGTGCTCTATTCGTTGCAGCACGTCGGCTACACCATCCCGCCGCAAGCCGACGCGGGCTGGATCGGCGAGGCCGGTCCCGGCCCCAGCTACGGTGATCCGAAAGAGGACGCCGACGGCTATGTCGGGTTCGACAACGACTTCACGAAGCGCAACACCACCTTCATGACCTGGAACCTGATGCAGATGGCACGGATGCTGAAGGATGCAGGCGGCATACCCTGCCACGGAAATTCGGTGGACCTGTGGAAGGAAGGGCGCCGCTTCGACGCGCCCAATCCGGAATACCGCTAGGCCGGGAGGCTCGAAGGCCGTTTGCCGGTCTTGCGGATGATGCCGGTGAAGCTGAGGATCGGCGTGCCGTCTGCGGTCGCGATCCCGCGCACGAACACGGTCTTCCCGCCACCGCGCGTAACCTCGCCGCGCGCTTCCACCAACTGGCCGGGCTTGGCCGGGTTCAGGAAATCGCCCGAGAGGTTCATCGTCACGCCGAAACTGTCGTGCATCTCGCCCCGTGCGATGGTGAACAGGGCGGCATCGGCAAAGGTCATGAGGCACCCGCCGTGCAGGAACCCGCCGCCGTTCATGTGGCGGTCTTCGGTGCGGAAGGCACAGACCCAGTCGCCGTTATCCTCGCGCCGCTCGTAGAACGGCCCGGCAGTCTGCTCGAACGCATCGGATTGCCAGAAGGACCAACCGGCCCATTCGCCTTCGGTAACGGGGATCGGGCCGTGCCCGGCCTCGACGATTTCGCTCACGCCGTCAGCGCCGCTACGCCGGGCAATTCCTTGCCTTCCATCCATTCGAGGAAAGCGCCGCCTGCGGTCGAAACATAGCTGAAATCGTCCGCCACGCCGGCATGGTTGAGCGCGGCCACCGTGTCGCCGCCGCCTGCGACCGAAGTCAGCGAGCCATCCTGCTTCAACGCCGCCGCCGTCCGGGCAAGAGCCACCGTCGCGGTGTCGAAGGGCTCGATCTCGAACGCGCCGAGCGGGCCGTTCCACACCAGCGTGCGGCAGGTCTTCAGGACGTCGGCCAGCGCCTCCGTCGCCTGCGGCCCGATGTCGAGGATCATCTCGTTCGCGCCCACTTCGTGCACGTTGCAGGTGCGCAAGCCTGCCGGGTTGGCGGCAAATTCAGGCGCGACGACCACGTCGTATGGCAAGTGGATCGTGCAGCCGGCATGGTCGGCCTTGTCCATGATCGCGTTGGCTGTCTCGGTCAGGTCGTTCTCGCACAAGGATTTGCCGACATCGACACCGCGCGCGGCGAGGAAGGTGTTGGCCATCCCGCCGCCGATGATCAGGTGCTGGACCTGCCCGACGAGGTTTTCGAGCACGTCGAGCTTAGTGGACACTTTCGCCCCGCCCACGACGGCCGCGACCGGCGCTTCCGGATTACCGAGCGCCGCGTCGAGCGCCTTCAATTCCGCTTCCATCGCGCGGCCGGCATAGGCGGGCAGGACCTTCGCCAGCCCCTCCGTGCTCGCATGCGCCCGGTGAGCGGCGGAAAATGCGTCGTTTACGTAGAAATCGGCGTTCTCGGCGATGGCGGCGGCGAAATCGGCATCGTTCGCCTCCTCCCCCGGCCAGAAACGCGTGTTCTCCATCAGGCCGATGTCGCCATTGCCGAGGATGCCGATGGCCTGCGCGGCGACCGGCCCCGTAAGCTCGGGAATGAACATGATTTCACGCCCGAGCACGTCCTCGACCCCGCCCTGAACCCAGCTGAGCGTCATGGTGGAGTTCTTCTGCCCCTTCGGCCGCCCGTAATGAGCGAGCAGCAGGACCTTCGCACCCGCGTCGGCCAGTTCAAGAATGGTCGGCATCACCGCGCGAATCCGCGTGTCGTCGGCCACCGATCCTTCGCGCATTGGCACATTGAGATCCACGCGGACGAGCGCGACCTTGCCGGTCACATCGCCGAGGTCGGAGCCGAGATCGTCGAGGGTGCGGAACGTCATCGGCTCAGATCAGCCCGGCGACGACGCCGGACGTGTCGATCATGCGGTTGGAGAAACCCCATTCGTTATCGTACCAACTGACGATGCGGGCGAGCTTTCCTTCCATCACGCTGGTTTCCAAGCTGTCGACGGTCGAGCTGGCGGGATGGTGGTTGAAGTCGCTGGAAACGAGCGGCTGGTCGCTGAAGTCGAGCACGCCCTTCATCTTGCCTTCGGCAGCTGCCTTAAGCGCGGCGTTCAGTTCTTCTGCCGAAGTGTCGCGGCCCGGCTGGAAGACCAAGTCGACGAGGCTGACGTTGGGCGTCGGCACGCGGACGGACGACCCGTCGAGCTTGCCGTTGAGCTCGGGCAGGACGAGGCCGACCGCGCGGGCGGCGCCCGTAGTCGTCGGGATCATGTTCTGCGCCCCACCGCGCGCGCGGCGCATGTCGGAATGCATCTGGTCGAGCATGCGCTGGTCGTTGGTGTAGCTGTGGATCGTGGTCATGAAGCCGCGTTCGATGCCGACCGCGTCGTTCAGCGCCTTGGCCACCGGGGCGAGGCAGTTGGTGGTGCAGCTGGCGTTGGAAATGATCACATCGTCCGCCGTCAGCGTGTCGTGATTCACGCCGTAGACGATCGTCTTGGACACGTTCTTCGCCGGGGCGGAGATGACAACGCGCTTGGCACCCGCATCGAGATGCGGGCGGGCCGCCTCGTCGCTCTGGAAGAAGCCCGTGCATTCCATCACGAGGTCGATGCCCATCGCCTTGTGCGGCAGGTTGCCGGGGTCGCGCTCGCTGGTGACCTTGATGGCCTTGCCGTTCACGGCGATCGTGTCGCCATCGACTTCCACCGTGCCGGGGAAGCGACCGTGGGTCGAATCATACTGGAACAGCAGCGCGTTCGACTTCGCATCGGCGAGGTCGTTGATCGCGACCAGTTCCAGGTCGTGATCGTCACGCTCCAGCAGGGCCCGTGCGACAAGCCGGCCGATGCGGCCGAAACCGTTGATTGCTACCTTCGTCGCCATGACAATACTCCTCGCTTAACCGTTCAATTTGTTCATGATTTGCGGCACGATAGCGTCCGCAGTGAAGCCGAATTTCGCAAACAGGTCGCCTTCAGGCGCCGACGCGCCGAAGCGGTCGATCCCGATATTGAGACCGTGCGCCATCGTGTATCGTTCCCAGCCCAGCGTACTGCCGGCCTCGATCGAGACGCGCAGGATGGTGGACGGGTCGACATCGGGCAGCAGGTCGCGCTTGTACGCCTCGTCCTGCGCCTCGAACAATTCCATGCACGGCATCGAAACGACGTCCGCGCCCACGCCCTGCCCTTCGAGCGTTTCGGCAACCTCGCAAGCCAGCGCCAGTTCGCTGCCGGTGGCGATGAGGATGACCTTCCGGTCCGCCCGTGCGGTGCGCAGGCGATAGGCGCCCTTCGCGCTGCGGTTGCTGGTCGCACTCCACGCCTCGTCACCCTCTCCGCGAAGCTGCGGCAGGCCCTGGCGCGAAAGGCACAGCACCGACGGCGTACCCTTGGCCTGCAAGGCGAGCGCCCAGCATTCCGCGGTCTCGATCACGTCGGCCGGGCGGAACACGTTGAGATTGGGAATCAGGCGCAGGCTCATCACCTGCTCGATCGGCTGGTGCGTCGGCCCGTCCTCGCCCAGCCCGATGCTGTCGTGGGTCATGACGTAGATCGCTTCCGCCTGCTGCAGCGCCGACAGGCGGATGGCGTTGCGGCAATAGTCGCTGAAGATCAGGAACGTGCCGCCGTACGGGATGATGCCGCCGTGCAGCGCCATGCCGTTCATCGCAGCCGCCATGCCGAATTCGCGGATTCCGTAATAGACATAGCGGCCGGCGTAGTTGTTCGCGGTCATCGGATCGGTCGACGGGGTCTTGGTGTTGTTCGATCCGGTGAGGTCGGCGCTGCCGCCGATCATCGACGGGATCGATGCGGTCAGGACGTTGAGCGCCATTTCCGATGCCTTGCGCGTCGCCACCTTCTGCGGATTGGCAGCAAGGTCGGCCATGTAGGCTTCCAGCGCGGGGCCGGCGGTGTCGCCGGCATGCATCGTCGCAGAGAAATAGCCGGCCTTGCGGTCCGCATCGCTGCCCAGCCGGGCCTGCCAGTCGGCATGGGCCTGCTTGCCCCGTTCCCCGGTGGCGCGCCAGTCGGACAGGACCTGTTCGGGCACTTCGAAGGGCGCCGCATCCCAGCCCAGCGTTGCGCGCGTGGCGGCAACCTCGTCATCGCCGAGCGGCGCGCCATGCGTGGCGCTGGTGCCCTGCTTGTTGGGCGCGCCCTTCCCGATCACAGTCTTGCAGGCCACCAGCGTCGGCAGCGGGTGGTCGCGCGCTTCGGAAAGGGCGCGGCGGATGTCGTCATGGTCGTGGCCGTTGCATTCGACCACGTGCCATCCGGTGGCGAGATAGCGGGCCTTGATGTCCTCGCTGGTCGACAGCTCCGTGTCCCCGTCGATGGTGATGTTGTTGTCGTCCCACAGCACGTTCATCCGGCCGAGCTTGAGGTGCCCGGCAAGGCCGATCGCCTCGTGGTTGATGCCTTCCATCAAGCAGCCGTCACCGGCGATCACCCATGTGCGGTGGTCGACCAAGTCGTCGCCATGCACGGCGTTGAGATGCCGTTCCGCCATCGCCATGCCCACGGCCATCGCCAGCCCCTGCCCCAGCGGGCCGGTGGTGCATTCTACGCCCGGAAGCAGGAAATTCTCCGGATGGCCGGCGCACGGGCTGCCGAGCTGGCGGAAGTTGCGGATGTCCTCCATCGTCGGTTCGGCATAGCCCGACAGGTGGAGCAGGCTGTAGATCAGCATGGAGCCGTGTCCTGCCGACAGGACGAAGCGGTCGCGGTCGTCCCAATCGGGGTTTGCCGGATCGAACTTCAGGAATTCGGACCACAGGATCGTGGCGACATCCGCCATGCCCATCGGCATCCCGGGGTGCCCCGAATTCGCCGCCTGCACCGCATCCATGCTGAGCGCCCGGATCGCGTTGGCCATCTGGGTAAGGCGGGCGTGGTCGAGGCTCATTCGGATATTCTCCTGCCGCCGCGGATCGGGCGGCCTGGCTGCGATGTTGGCTGGCGATTCGCGCGTGCGATCGGCTCGCCAGCGGCTTTGCCAATGCCCCGCATCGCGTCAAGGGCAGTCCCCTGCCCGTCAACACGACTTTGCCCGCATCCGCCCCTGCAACATTATTCACAGGCCCGTCCGGCAACTTTTTGCCAAGATTGGACATTCGCCATAATCTGCCGCGCCATGACGGACGGTCTTCCCCTTGAAACGCCGGGCAGCGCTGCCGCGGCGGCCCTCGCCCGGATCGACGCGGCGCTCGCACGGATAGAGCAGGCGGCCACGCGGGCCCAGGTGCCTGCGAAGAACAGCGCGCTGGAAGAAACCGTGCGCGGCTCGCTGGCGGAGCTCGATTCCCTGATTGCGAGGATGGAGCGATGAGCAACGTCACGCTGCATGTCGGCGGGCGCGACTACACGGTTGCCTGCGCCGATGGGGAGGAAGCGCACATCACCGGCCTCGGCCGCATGATCTCCGCCAAGCTCGATGAAATGGGCGGCACCGGCAACCAAAGCGAGGTGCGCACGCTGCTGTTCGCCGCGCTGCTGCTGGCCGACGAGGTCCACGAACTGAAAGGCCGGCCGGAACCCGAACCCCGGCCTGCCAGTGACCCCGAAATCGACGCTGAGCTGGATCGTATCGCCAACCGGCTCGAGAATATCGCGAACACGCTTGAGCGGCAGCCCGAGCATACCTAAATAGGTCGCGGCGGGACTGCCCGGCACGAGCCGACCGAATATCCCTGAGGCTATAAGCAATCCAAGGGAGCCGTCCCTGTCCGAGGCGCGGGATCTGCAATAGGGTCCGGCTTCGAGGCACACGGCGCCCACCTGACGTTGAGGCGTCAGAGGATTTCACGGCACCGACCCATGGTGGTTCCGCCAACCGTTCCTTTCGCGCTAACGCTTCGCTGCTTGAGCGCGGTTTTTCGCTACCGCTTCGCTGCTTGAGCGCGCCTTTTCTCGCTACCGCTTCGCTGCTTGAGCGCGGTGGCGCAATTTCGAGGATACCAGCCCTGTCAGGATTTCAAAAAGCCAGGATGCGGCGCGATTTGCTTGCGCTCCGACGTGAGCATGTGGAGGCGCAGGACGCGCGGATACGGGCACTCTTGTTCAAGCGCCCGCCTGCAGCCGTGATGGACCTGGTGCCGGATGGCGCCGCCATCGGGCTTTACCGCGAAAACACGACCGAGGCGCCTGCCTCCGCCTACGCACGATTCTTTTCCGAGGCCGGTTACGCGGTCGCGCTGCCGCGTTTCGACAGCGAGACCTCGCCAATGGAGTTCGCGCGCTTCGAGGATCCGTTCGCGGAAAGCGGGCTGGAGATCGGCCCCTTCGGCATCGAGCAACCGGAAGCGAATGCTCCGACCATGCGCCCCGACGTGCTGTTCGTTCCGCTGGTCGGCTTTACGGCGAACGGCGCCCGGCTGGGCCAGGGCGGCGGTCATTACGACCGGTGGCTGGCCGACAATCCCGACACGAAAGCGATCGGACTTGCGTGGGACGTGCAGCTGCGCGACGAGTTGCCCATGGAAGAGCACGACCGCAGGCTGGACGCCGTCATCACCCCCACCCGCCTCTTCGGGCCTTTCGCATGAGGACGGAGCCGACCTGGCGCATTCCCTTCGGCATGCTGATGCTGCTGGTCGGCCTCGCCGTCTATGCAATCGTCATCGCGCGCTATGTGCCGGGCATTGTCGGCGGCTGGCATCCCGCCTTCCAGACGATCGTCTACATCGCGCTGGGCCTCGCCTGGCTGCTGCCGCTCGGCCGCTTCCTCCAGTGGATGGAAACGGGCAGCATGCGGCCGCCCGAAGGCAGCGATACCGACACCTGATTTCTAAAGGTAATGTCCCAAGTGGCGCGAGTGACGGGACTCGAACCCGCGACCCTCGGCGTGACAGGCCGATACTCTAACCAACTGAGCTACACCCGCGCATTTGCGCTGTAGCGCCTCTTGGGAGACGCGCCACTAGGCCAGCGGCGCGGGGCTGTCAACTGACCTTCTTGCGGAAAATTCGAACCATTTGCGAACCGCGGATTTCACCCTGCCGTTAACCATATTTTCGCCCCTTCCCGTCATGGCTCGTGCCGGGGTTCGTGCACGCGGAAAACGTGCGCCGCAGGGGGATTAGATGCGCAAATTGCTCGCCGTCATGGCCATGCTGACGATGTTTACGGGACCGGTCAGTGCCAGCTCCATATCGCTCGACAGCGCCGTCTTCGTCGAGAAGGTCGACGGCGGCGCGCGCAGCCTGGCTGCCGCAGACAGTTTCCGCCCCGGCGAGACCATCGTCACGATCGTGCGCTGGCGTGCCGAATCCGCCAGCCTGGAAAGCTTTTCGGTGACGAGCGCCTTGCCCGCCGGCCTGCGCTTCGATCGCGCGAGCGGACAGGTATCCGTCTCGACGGACGGCGGTGCGACATTTCGCGGCCCGGACAATGTCGCGGGCCGAATCACGCACCTGCGCTGGACAATAAACGCCGGCGACGCCGCACGCGGGCGCGGCCAGGTCAGCTACCGCGCCACCGTGCGATAAGCCTCACCCGGCGAGGATGCGGGCCGGGGCTTCGATCAGGCGCTTGAGGTCCTGCACGAAGCTCGCCGCGTCATAACCGTCCACCACGCGGTGATCGCAACTGATCGAGATGTTCATCAGCTTGCGCTTCTCGATCCGCTCCACGCCGTCCGTGCCCTTCACATACATCGGGCGTTCGATGATACGGTTGGGGCCGATGATCGCGACTTCGGGCCGGTTGATGACCGGCGTGGTCGCCACACCGCCAAGCGGGCCGAGCGAGGTGACGGTGAGCGTCGAGCCGGACAGTTCCTCGCTTTTCAGCTTCCCGTCACGCGCGCCTTTCGCAAGGCGCATGATCTCGCGCGCGAGCTGCCATAGGTTCTTGCTTTCCGCATTGCGGATGACCGGCACCATCAGGCCGCTGTCGGTCTGCGCAGCCATGCCGAGCTGGACGGAGCCGTGGCGAGTGACCACGCCTGCTTCGTCGTCATAGGTCGCGTTGATCATCGGATAGTCGGGCAAGGTCTTGGTGATCGCGGTGATCAGCAGCGGCAGCATGGTCAGCTTGGGCCGGTCGCCGCGCTGGTCGTTCAATTGCGCGCGCAGATGCTCCAGCTCGGTCACGTCCACTTCCTCCACGTAGGAGAAATGCGGGATGTTCCGCTTGGCCGCGGCCATGTTCTGGGCGATCCGCTTGCGCAGGCCGATGACCTTTACCTCTTCCGACGCGCGCCGCGTGCCCGGGGCCTCGATCCCGCCGCTGTCGTAGGCGATGAACTGGTCGAGATCGCCGTGACGGATGCGGCCGCCTTCCGCAGGCCTGACCTGCGCCAGGTCTATGCCGAGGTCTTCCGCCCGCTTGCGCACGGCAGGTGAAGCCAGGACCTTGGCATCCTGCTTGGGAGCCGGCGCGGGCGCGGGAGCGGGTGTCGGTTCCGCCTTTGCAGGAGCAGCCGGATCGGCAGCCATCGCATCGTCGGCATCGCTGGCATCCGAAGTTTCGACCTCGATACGTTCTTCCACCGCCTCGGCCTTGGGGGCCGGCGCCGCGGCTTCCTGCGAGCTATCGTCGACCTCATCGGGGTCGCCTTCGATTTCCAGCACGACCAGCATGGATCCGATGGAGATCGTGTCGCCGACCTCACCGGCGACTTCCAGCACCTTGCCCGACACCGGCGCTTCCATTTCCACGGTCGCCTTGTCGGTCATCATGTCGGCCAGCTGGTCGTCTTCCTCGACCATGTCGCCGACCTTGACATGCCAGGCGACGATTTCCGCTTCGGCGATGCCTTCGCCGATGTCGGGCAGGTTGAAGGTATAGCGTGCCATAGGATTACTCTTTCAGCAGCCGGTCGATCGCCTCGCCGATGCGGACAGGACCGGGGAAATATGCCCATTCCAGGCTATGCGGATAGGGTGTGTCGAAACCGGTGACGCGCTCGATCGGCGCCTCCAGGTGATAGAAGCAGCGTTCCTGCACCAGCGCCGATAGTTCGGCACCGAAGCCGGTGGTTCGGGTCGCCTCATGCACGATCATGCAGCGCCCCGTCTTGCGCACGGAGGCCTCGATGGTCTCGATATCGACCGGCACGATGCTGCGCAGGTCGATCACTTCGGCATCGACGCCCTTTTCACGGCACACGGCTTCCGCCACATGGACCATTGTGCCGTAGGCCAGCACGGTCATCGCTTCGCCTTCGGTAACGATCCGCGCCTTGCCGAGCGGGATCTTGTAATACCCCTCCGGCACCACGGAATCCTTGTGCTTTTTCCACGGCTGCACGGGCTTGTCGTAATAGCCATCGAACGTGCCGTTGTAGATGCGCTTGGGCTCGAAGAAGATGACCGGATCGTTGTCCTCGATGGCCGAGATCAGCAGTCCCTTGGCGTCATAGGGCGTGGACGGGATCACCGTTTTCAGGCCGGCCACGTGGCTGAAGATTGCTTCGGGGCTCTGGCTGTGGGTCTGACCGCCGAAAATCCCGCCGCCGAAGGGGCTGCGCACGGTCATCGGCGCGATATATTCGCCGGCGGAGCGATAGCGCAGGCGTGCCGCTTCGCTGATCAGCTGGTCGAGGCCGGGGTAGATATAGTCGGCGAACTGGATTTCGGGGATCGGGCGCAGGCCATAGGCGCCCATGCCCACGGCGACGCCGATGATCCCGCATTCGGATATCGGTGTGTCGAAAACACGCGTCTTGCCGTATTTTTCCTGCAAGCCCGCTGTCGCCCGGAACACCCCGCCGAAATAGCCGACGTCCTCACCCATGATGATCGTGTCGGAATCGCGCTCCAGCATGATGTCGAGCGCGTCGTTGATCGCCTCGATCATGTTGAAGCGGCGCTCGCCCGCTTCGGCCGTTTCGGTTTTCAAGTCCGCGCTCATTTCGGCAGCCCTCCGGGGAACTTCACTTCCCGCTCGTGCACCGCCTGCTCGGCCTGTTCCTTGAGGTGCCACGGCAATTCTTCGTACACATCCTCGAACATGGTGCGGAAGGGATGGTGCAGGCCGTGGCCGAGAATGCCGTTCTTCTCGGCTTCCTTGGTCGCTTTCTTCACCCGGTCGACGCATTCGGCATCGAGCGCCTCGTGCCGCGCCTCGTCCCATTCGCCGAGTGCGATCAGGTGCTTCTTCAACCGGTTTATCGGATCGCCGAGCGGCCATTCCTCCCGTTCCTGGGCGCTACGATAGGCGCTGGGATCGTCGGAGGTGGAGTGGCCTTCCGCGCGGTAGGTGAAATATTCGATCAGTGTCGGGCCGTTATTGGTCCGCGCGCGTTCGGCCGCCCAGCGCTGCGCGGCGTAGACCGCCAGCACGTCGTTCCCGTCCACGCGCAGGCCGGCAATGCCGTAACCCACCGCGCGGGCGGCAAAGGTGGTGCGCTCCGCCCCGGCGAACCCGCTGAAGCTGGAGATCGCCCACTGGTTGTTGATTACGTTGAAAATGACCGGCGCGTTGTAGACGGCAGCGAAGGTCAGCGCGGAATGGAAGTCGCCTTCTGCGGTCGAACCCTCGCCCACCCATGTCGCCGCGATCTGGCTGTCGCCCTTGATCGCGCTTGCCATCGCGAAGCCGGTCGCTTGCGGCAGCTGGGTCGCAAGATTGCCGCTGATCGAGAAGAAGCTGTGCTCCCGGCTCGAATACATGATCGGCAGCTGGCGACCCTTCAGCTTGTCGGCGCGGTTGGAGTAAATCTGGTTGATCATCTCCGTCAGCGGATAGCCGCGCGCGATCAGGATGCCCTGCTGGCGATAGCTCGGGAAGACCATGTCGTCGCTCGCCAGCGCATGGGCGGCGGCGACGCTGGTCGCCTCTTCGCCCGTGCATTTCATGTAGAAGCTGGTCTTGCCCTGCCGCTGGCCGCGATACATACGCTCGTCGAACGCGCGCACCAGCGCCATGTCGGACAGGATCGCGCGCAGCTGGTCGGGGCTGAGGCGCGGATCCCAAGGACCATGCGCCTTGTCGTCGTCGCCTAAAACGCGGACCAGATCGACGGTCAGCGGATTGGTCTCGACCGGGGCGCAGGCCTCGTCCGGCCGGGGCTGTTCGCCCGGCTTGGTCACGGCAAGGTGCGAATAATCCACCGTGTCGCCGGGACGGAATTTCGGCTCCGGCACATGAAGCTTGAGCGACGGCCTGTTGTCGCCGACCTTCTGGCCGTTTTCGGGCTGGTCGCCCATGGCTCTCTCCCCTGTCGGGCGCCCGGCGAAAACCGCGGCGGCGCTCGGTATCAATCTTATCCGCGCGCGTTATTTTATTTCGCGCCTCGAGTCCAGTTACACCGCCACCGGTGCCTTGATCGGCGGATGCGGGGTGTAGCCCGTGACCGCGAAATCCTCGATCGCGTAATCGAAGATCGACCGCGGCGTGCGCGTGATCTCAAGGCGCGGCTCGCCCTGCGGTTCCCGCGCGAGCTGGGTTTCCACAAGCTCCGCGTGGTTCAGGTAAAGATGCGTGTCGCCGCCCATCCAAACCAGCTCGCCGGGCTTCAGGCCCGTCTGCTGCGCCATCATCGCGGTCAGCAACGCCGCTGACCACAGGTTGAACGGCAGCCCCAGCGCGACATCGCAGCTGCGCTGGTATAGCGCGCAATTCAGTCGGTCGCCGGCGACGTGGAACTGGTAGGTCTTGTGGCACGGCGGCAGCGCCATCCGGTCGAGTTCGGCAACATTCCATCCTTCGATGATGTGCCGGCGGCTGCCCGGATTGTGCCGCAGGCTTTCCACGACCTGTGCCACCTGGTTGATGCCCGGACCGGCGCGGAACGTGCACTCTCCTGCCGGCTCGTATGTCGGCCAGTCGACCCATTGCTTGCCGTACACCGGGCCGAGATCGCCCCAGCGCGCGGCGAAATCCTCGTCCTGCGCGATCCGGGCCACGAAGGTGTCGAGCGCGATGTCGTCGCCCGTGGCCCTGACATAATTTGCATGCGGCCACTCGTTCCAGATGCCCACGCCCTGCAGCACCAGCGGCCGGATATTGGTGTTGCCCGTCAGGAACCACAGCAGCTCGCGCGTCGCGGTTTTCCAGTAAACCCGCTTGGTCGTGATCAGCGGCATCCGCCCGTCGGCGAGCGAGAAGCGAAGCGTCGCGCCGAAGACCGACCGTGTGCCCACACCTGTCCGGTCGCGCCGCTCGTCACCCTTCTCCCACACGTGCCGCATCAGCTGGAGGTAAGGCAATTCGTAATGTGCGTCGGCCGCAGTACCGAGGGGTGAATCGGGCGCGGATGCCAGTGTGACCATGCCATGACCCATAGCGGCGAAAAGTGCGCTTGCCACCCCGCACGCTCCCCCCTATAGGGCCGCCTCTGCCTCGCGGGGGTCCGCCTTCGCAACGCGTCCGGTCGGGGAGTAGCTCAGCCTGGTAGAGCACTGTCTTCGGGAGGCAGGGGCCGGAGGTTCGAATCCTCTCTCCCCGACCAATTTGCTACCTGCGGCGCGCGGCTAGGACACACCGCACCCTGCTTCAAAGCAACGCGATACCCACAAGTAGCGTCAGCGCGCCAAGGCCCAGCGACAGGTTGCGCCTGAGCCTTAGCCAGTCCCCGCCGCCGTAACTCAGCGCCCGGTCGATGACGGGAGAAAGCGCGATAAGTGGACCCAGCAGCAACAGCGCAGGACCAGGCCATTCCCAACCGATCGTCCAGGGGAAATAGAGGACAAGTCCAATCAGGCTGGGGGCCACGCTGACGGTGAAGACCCATGTACGCCGCTCTGCCGCCTGCACGGCAGCGCCCCACCACGCCCCGCCAAGGAAACTGAAGATCAGCGCGGCGTAGGCAAACGCGCAGGCCGCTGCGACCCAGCGCCACTCGCTGCCTGAAAGCACGACGGCGGCGGCAAACGCTTGCGGCAAAAGGCCTGCGTAACCGAGCGCCTTTGCTGCCCCGTCGAGTCCGGTGCTGCCTTCCATGCCGACTCCGCTTGTTCCGCCCCGTCACGGCCCCATATCGGGCATCATGTCCGAAGATCGAAAGCCGGACCGCTATCGCGCGGTTCCCAGTTCGCGTTTGTCCCGCCTGTCCGGCTTCGGCAAGTTGGCCGGCGGTGTTGCCGGCGGAATGCTGGCTGAGGGCGCGCGAAAGTTCGCCGCCGGGGAGCGGCCGAGCCTGCAGGAGCTGGCATTGACGCCGGGCAACGCGCAACGATTGACCAACCAGCTATCGCAACTGCGCGGCGCGGCGATGAAGCTGGGCCAGATGATTTCGCTCGACGCCGGGGACCTGCTGCCGCCGGAGCTTTCCGCCATCCTCGCCACCCTGCGGGACCAGGCGAATTTCATGCCGCCAAGGCAGCTCGACAAGGTTCTGGCAGAAGAATGGGGGAAGGACTGGCGCAGGCAGTTTCTTCGCTTCGAGCCCCACCCGATCGCAGCCGCCAGCATCGGCCAGGTTCACCGCGCCCTCACCCGCGACGGCGACGAGCTGGCGATCAAGGTGCAATATCCCGGAGTGCGAGACAGTATCGATGCCGATATCGACAATGTCGCGTCCCTGCTGCGACTCTCGGGGCTGCTGCCCAAGGAGCTCGATATCGCTCCGCTCCTCGCGGCCGCCAAGGAGCAGTTGCACGAAGAAGCGAATTACCTGCGCGAAGGCGAACAGATGCGCCTTTATGCGGAAAGGCTGGCCGGCGAGCGGGGGTTCGTGGTCCCTCGCCTCTATCCAGACATGACCACAAGGCAGGTTCTCGTCATGAGCTACGAGGCCGGCGAGCCGATCGAGAACCTCGAGACGCAGTCGCAGGACGTTATCGACGAAGTCTTCGGCCGCCTGCTGTCGCTGGTCGCGCGCGAGCTCTTCGAATTTCGCGTCATGCAGACCGATCCCAATTTCGCGAACTTCCGGTTCCGCGCCGATACGCAGGACATCGTCCTGCTCGATTTCGGCGCGACGCGACCTGTCGAGCCGCGCCTGTCCGGAGCATATCGCGCGATGCTCACTCACGGATTTGCCGGAGAGCGGGAGAAGGCGGTCGCAGCTGCCGTCGACAGCGGATTTGTGAACCGCGTCGTGCTCGAAAGACATCCCGACCGGGTCGAGCGGATGACTGATGTCATCATGGCCGAGTTGACCCGTAAAGAGCCGTTCGATTTTGGCGATCGTGCGTTCGTGGCCGTCCTGCGTGACGAAGGCATGGCTATAGCGAGGGACAAGGCGAGCTGGCACCTGCCGCCCCCGGAGGCCGTATTCGTCCAGCGAAAGGTCAGCGGAACGGCGTTGCTGGGCGCAAGGCTGAAGGCGGTTGTCGATGTGCGCGGACGGGTCGGGAAGGTCCTGACGGACAGTCCGCCCGTTACCCTCACACCGGCGCAGGACTAGAAACCGAAAAGGAAAAGGCCCGACATCGCTGCCGGGCCTTTCGAAACTTGTTATTCCGTTCGATCAGACGGAGACGGGAACTTCATCGTCGTCATCATCGTCCGACAGCAGGATGATCGCACCCACGATGGCAGCGAGGCCGAGCAGTGCGGGAAGCAGCCAGTTCACGCCGGCAGCTTCTTCTTCCACGCCGATCGGCAGGACGCAGCCGTCAGCACCCTGACAGTTGACGCGCGATTCAATCTGGCTCTGCGCGTTTGCCTGGATTGGCAACAGCGTCGAGGTGGCGAGGAAAGCTGCCGCTACGGAAGCCCTTGTAATGTTTGTCTTTGTCATTCCATCCCTTCCTTATCGTATCTCTTTATCCAACCCGCATTCGCGCTTCAGACGAACGATCAGGGCAAGCGGTAGCTGCGTGCTAGTCCTCCTAAAGCTAGAAACGCGTGAAAGTTCCAGAAAAATCGCAAGAAATTTGCGATGGGTCGTTCAGCCGTGGTTTTGCTGTCACAACACAAGAGAATCCAGAAGTTTCTTCTACCGTTTGGGAACATGAGGGAGCAGAAACTGTTGGGGCGATGAAGGCGGTTTCCTGATCCAGCTGCGTGGTGAATTGAAACCCAACAGGAGAATAACAATGAAAAAAGCTCTTTTTGCAGCCGGCGCGTGTGCGCTGGGTATCGCGTTTTCTTCGGCAGCGGCCGCTCAGACCGCACCGATGGGTGCTGAAATCTACGGCCAGACCGTCCAGGTCCGCTTTGCCGACGGCACCACCAACAACGTGATGTTCATGCAGAACGGTACCGCAACGATTCGCTCGATGGACGGCATGTCCATGCCGGCGACCTGGGCCGTGCGCGGTGGCGATCTGTGCCTGATGGCCGGCGGTGCCGAAGAATGCTGGGACTACAATAATCGATTCGTGGCTGGTCAGGCCATGCCGATGACGAGCAGCTGCGGCGCCGCGTCGCAGTGGACTGCCCTCGGTGTGAACAACATTGCCCCGCCGCCCCCGCCGCCTGTCCGTACGCAGCCGGCTCCCGCTCCTGCACCGGCACCGATGCCGGCACCCGCGCCTCGCGTGGGCGAACGCGGCTGAGGTAAAACTTGCAACGCAAGACTTTCATAACCGTAGCATTGGCCGGCGCGCTCCTGAGTGCGCCGGCCTCTGCCGATTCCGTAGGTAATGCCTCCAATGCCGCAGCGCGGCCCGGCGAAACGGAAATGTATTACGTCGACAGCGAGCTGAAACCCGGGCCGCGCGTTTCGGCGAGTAGCGACAACGCGATCCTGCGCGACCTGCGCCGCGCCGCGGAGGCATTTGATGCGGATTGGGGCGACCTTCCCCAATCGACCTTGAGCGAAGGCGAGGCCCTTCGGGTTGGCGACCGGTCCGTCCGGGTGGCGCAGCTGCGCCAGCGCCTCGGCTTGTCCGCGGGGACCAGCTTCGATGCCGAACTGGCCGCGCGCGTCCGCGATTTCCGCAAGGCCCACGGATTGCCGCCGGCTGCCGTGGTGGATGCAGACATGATCCGCGCGCTCAATCGCGGACACAGCTATTACAAGCGCAAGATCGATTTGAACATCGAACGGCTCGAGGCGATTCCCGCCGATCCGGGCGAACGATATATCGTCGTCGACAGCGCCGCACAGATCCTGACGATGTACGAGGATGGCAAGCCGGTCGGCACCATGCGCGTCGTCGTCGGGAAGGAAACCGATCCCACCCCCATGATGGCCGGGCTGATCCGCTATTCCGAAGTGCGTCCCTACTGGAACGTCCCGCCCGACCTAGTGCGGCGGAATATCGCACCCAAAGTGCTGGCCCAGGGCATGCCCTATATCGAACGCACCGGCTTCCAGCCCCTTTCGGACTGGACGGAAGAAGCAGAGCCATTGGATCCGAAGAAGGTCGACTGGCAGGCCGTGGCCGATGGCGACTTCGATTTGCGTGTCCGCCAGTTGCCAGGACCCGGCAATGGCATGGGGGACATCAAATTCATGTTTCCCAACCCGCTCGGAATATATCTGCACGATACGCCGTCGCGCGAGTTGTTCACCGAGGACATGCGTGCATTCAGCGCGGGTTGCGTACGGCTGCAGGATGCACCGCGCCTTGCCCGCTGGCTGCATGACGGGGAAAAACCCGGCGAAGGCAGCGATGAGGCATCGCTCGCGGTCCCTCTGCCCAAGCCCGTGCCGGTGTTTATTACCTACCTGACCGCCGCGCCGGTCGACGGCCGCATCGAATTCCGTGACGATTTCTACGGCCGCGACGCACGGCTGATGTCGCGCGTCACGGCCGATTTCCTCGACTTTTAACCCGTCGATCTCTCCGTATCAGTCGATCTCGACTGTCCCGACGAGTCGGCGACCGTCGTCGCTGGGGAGCATTTCCACGTCGATCAGCTCTTCGCTCTGCTGCGGGGTGGCGAAGTTGCGGATGATCCGCACCGTCGCGGTTGACGGGCCGTTGGGATTGCGCCGGTCGGCAGCGTAGGTGTCCAGCTCGATCCGGTACGTTCCGTTGGGCGCCTTGCGGATCATGAACTCTTCCGGGCCGTAACCCTGGGTTACGTCGTGCAGGTAGCGCGCGCCCTCTTTCGAAGTGCGGTTGCTGTATCCGATCTCCTGCCCGTCCGGCTGGCGGACCCACAGGTCGAGGTCGGTGCGCGGCGTGTTCCACTGAACCACCACCCGCATGTCGAGCGGCAGGGCGGCGATGAACTTGTCGTCCAGCGCCACGCCGAGGTCCCGGCCGCCGAGCGCGACGATAATCGCGTTCGCCTCTGCCAAGGCATATTCGTTCACCCGGCCGTACTCGTCCGGCCAGCGCTTCATGCCTGCATCGACGAACAGTTGGAGCGACTTCTGCAAATTGGCGCGGTTGTTCATCGCCCGGCCGCGCTTGGCGTAGGCGTCAGCCAGCGCAAGCAGCGGATGGGGCCGTTCGGCCTCGCGATCGACCAGCTGTTCCAGCAGCCAGATCGCGCGGTCCGGGTCGCCATACCGCAGCAGGCGCTGGGCGACGATGAACAGCGTCTGGTTGTCGCGCGCCGGTAATTCGAGCGCGGCTTCCGCTGCACGCAGGGCTTCCTGCTTGCGCCCGTTCGACCAGTGCCATTCGGCGAGGTCGAGGTAGAACAGAGGCAGATCGCCGCTCTCCTTCGCGGTGTCAGCCACCGCATCGACCCAATTGTCTCCCGCAGCCTGCCACGCCGCGATATAGGGCCGGTCGGCGGCCCATTCCGCGGTCTCGATAGCGCCGTCCTCTGCATATTCGACACCGTTGGCCATCGCCTGCGGGGAACCGAATTCCGCCTCGGCCTCGGCGACGTCGACTGTGGTGACCCGCTCGACTGCGGACTGGGTGCGCGCGCCGCCTGTCACGACGATGTTCGAGGCGTCCTGCGGCGGAGGCGGAGCGACCGGCGGCGGCGGTGCCATGCGCGCCGGTGGCGGAGGAGGCGGGGGCGGCGGCGCGGGTGGCGAAACTGCCGACTCTTCCAGGGCCATGTCTTGAACGACGGCGACAGGCACCGGCGGCGGCGGAACGCCCGGATTGCCCATGTCGGCAGGGGCCTTGCCGGTCTCCCACCACTCCTTGCGCTGTTCCCACATGGCGACGATGTTTTCGTAGAATGCCCGGTCCCGCCGCGCATCGAATTCCGCGCGCTGGCGCTTGATCGCGTCGAATTGCTGGCGGAGCGCCTTGGGATAGGAGTCGGGCGGCGTGAACCCGCTCTCAACATAATCTTCCGGCGTTTCGAGTACGATGAAGCTCACCCCCGGGGTCGCGACGGACCAGCGCCGCGCTTCCCCGGCCAGTTTCTCGATAGTCATGGAATCGCGCACCGTCGCAAGCCGCTGGGCGGCCCAAAGCGCACCGGGCGCGGCAAAGTTCGGCACTGCCATGCGGTTCACGGGGATCAGGCGCCCGTTGACCTGCAGGCGGCCGTCGGTCGGCATCGGCCCGACCAGGCGATAGCGCCCTTCCCCGGCCGGCAGGCTGCGCGTTTCGATCGCCACTTTCTCTCCGTCGGTGACCAAGGGGATGGCGCTCGGCGACATCAACAGGTCGATCGCCTTGTCATCGTTCACGGCGCCAAGGTCCACGAAGGCCCCGCCCATGCGCCGCGCCTCTGCTTCGAGCCACGGCTTGTCGGCCTCCCCGCCGGAAGTCACGAAGCTCACGCGGCACGGCGTCCCGCCAAGCCCACGTCGCTGGCCGATGGTTGCTCGCCCATCGGAGAAGACCACGCAGGTCCCCCTCGTGGCTCTGATCGGGGTGGCAAGATATTCGTAGCTCGTCCCGCCGGCATAGCGGACGGCTTTCAGCGTCTCGGCCACGTTGCGCGCATCGACTTCGATCGCCTCTTCGCCCCGGCTGTCGAACAATTGGATCGTGACCTTGCGCGCATCGAGTCGGCGGGCGAGGCGCTCTGCCAATTCGGCTTCGCGCTCCAGCTCGTCGTCGAGCCGCGAAACCGAGCGGTCCCACATGATCACCAGGTTGTCGCGCCCGGCTTCCGGTGCGGGCGGCAAGTCGCCGGTAAGTTCGAAAAACTGACCCTCGCCCGGGTGCTGGCTCAGGGTCAGGCCGTCGGCTGGCTCTGCGGTGAAGCGGATGGCGCCCTCGACCTCGCCCGCTCCGGCGCGATAGACCCACGCGCCGCCATCCTGCGTCCAAGCGAAATCGCGGCCCGGCGCGCTGTCCACGCCGCGCACGCGCATCGTAATGGCACCAACCTGTCCGCTATCTAGCGGCAGGATGTATCCGCCGTTCGCATCGAGCGGGCTGGAGAAACGGATCCGGATGGTGCGTCCCTGCCGTGGGAAGATCGGATACACCCGGCTTTCGAACCGGTCGGAGTAATCGACTTCGGCAAGGCCCGGATCGATCCGGCGGACGACCCTGCGCTCGAACGCCTCGCGGGCGCGGTCACGCGACTGGAGAACGCCGTCGATCATTTCCCCGCCAACGTCGAGCGCATAGCCGGTGACAACGCTGCCCTCGGGCAGGGTCAGTCCGAATTCGCCCTCCAGCGTCTCGTTGCCTGGGTTTTCGAACCGCACCGACATCTCGGTCATCGCGAGGCCGCCGCGGCGCGTCACTTCGATATCGAGCGAGGCGATCTGCAGCTGTTTGCTGTCCTCACCCACCACCCCGTCGACGCGGGCACTGAGCGCGGGCGAGGCGCGCTGGTCCTGTGCACTGTCCATGATCGGCAGGCTGCCGGCGATGGCCACCAACGACACGAGCGATACGAAACGACGCATGGAACTCTCCCCTGTTCGGTTCCGCACTGAATCGGCGCGCGAAAATGAACCGGATGTGAAGATGATACAAAATATCATAAGGTGCAAGCCCGGCCCTGCAAAACTAGTCGGGCGAAGCGCTGGCGCAGGGTTGTAATCTCTCACCGGAACGCCCATTGGCAACCGCGCTGGATACAGGCTTCGCGGGCGGCCCGATGACGAACAACCATCCCTTTCATGACGAGAACGGCGACAGCCTGCACGAAGAGTGCGGCGTATTCGGCGTGATCGGAGCGGACGATGCGGCGGCCATCACCGCGCTCGGCCTTCACGCACTGCAGCATCGCGGGCAGGAAGCGGTCGGCATCTGTTCGTACAACGGCAGCGAATTCACCGCGCGCCGCGGTCTCGGCCACGTGGCGGCCAATTTTTCCACCGAGGAAGCGATTGCCGAACTGCCGGGCCACATGGCCGCCGGGCACGTACGCTATTCCACCACCGGCGGGTCCGGCCTGCGCAACGTGCAGCCGCTGTATGCGGAGCTTGCCAGCGGCGGTTTCGCGGTCAGCCACAACGGCAATATCTCGAACGCCATGACCTTGCGCCAGGAATTGGTGCAAAAGGGCGCGATCTTCCAGTCGACCAGCGACACCGAGGTGATCATCCACCTCGTCGCGACGAGCCGCTATCCCACCATGCTCGACCGCCTGATCGATGCGCTCCGTCTGGTCGAAGGCGCCTATGCGCTGGTCGTGATGACCCCGCGCGGCATGGCTGCCTGCCGCGATCCGCTCGGCATCAGGCCGCTGGTCATGGGACGGATGGGCGACGCGGTGATCTTCGCCAGCGAGACCGTGGCGCTCGACGTCGTCGGCGCGGAATTCGAACGCGAGGTGGAGCCCGGCGAACTGCTCGAAATCGACTTCGACGGCACCATCCGCAGCCATCGTCCCTTCGGCAACCCCGCGCCGCGCCCCTGCATTTTCGAACACGTCTATTTCAGCCGCCCCGACAGCTATTTCGCCGGCCAGTCTGTCTACGAAGCACGCAAGGCCATCGGTGCCGAACTCGCGCGGGAAAAGCCGGTGGAGGCGGATATCGTCGTGCCCGTACCCGACAGCGGCGTCCCGGCTGCCATCGGCTACGCGCAGGAAAGCGGCGTTCCGTTCGAACTCGGCATCATCCGCTCCCACTATGTCGGGCGGACGTTCATCCAGCCTTCGGACAGCGCCCGCAACGCGGGGGTGAAGCGCAAGCACAACGCCAACCGCGTGCTGGTGGAAGGCAAGCGCGTGGTGCTGATTGACGACAGTATCGTGCGCGGCACCACCAGCCTCAAGATCGTGCAGATGATGCGCGATGCAGGCGCGAAGGAAGTGCATTTCCGTGTCGCCAGCCCGCCGACCAACCACAGCTGTTTCTACGGCGTCGACACGCCCGAACGCTCCAAGCTACTCGCCGCACGGATGGATATCGACGCGATGTGCGAATTCATCCAGGCGGACAGTCTCGCCTTCGTGTCCATCGACGGGCTTTACCGCGCGGTTGGACGGAAGGGGCGCGACAGCGGCTGCCCGCAATATTGCGATGCGTGCTTTACCGGCGATTACCCCACCAGCCTGACAGACCTCCAGCGAAAGCGTCACGCGGACGACCAACTCGGCCTGCCGATGGGCAAGGTGGCATGAGCGACTCTCTGGCCGGGCAAACCGCGCTCGTCACCGGCGCGAGCAAGGGGATCGGCGCCGCCATCGCCCGCGAACTGGGCGCGCGCGGCGCGCACGTGATCCTGACTGCACGCAACGCCGCAGGGCTGGAAGAGGTCGAACAGGCCATTCACGACGCCGGCGGCAGCGCGACCATCGCGCCGCTCGACCTGTCCGAAAGCGATGGCGTCGCCCGCCTGGCTCAGGCCATCGCCGGGCGTTGGGACACGCTCGATATCCTCGTGATTTGCGCAGCTTACCTGCCGAACCTGTCACCGGTTACCCAAATCGACGGCAAGGAATTCAGCAAGGCGATGACGGTCAATGTGCTCGCCACGCAAAGCCTGCTCGCCGCGTTCGATCCGATGCTGAAGCGCAGCGGCAACGCCCGTGTCGTCGGGCTGACCAGCAGTGTCGGGGAAACCCCGCGCGCCTATTGGAGCGCATACGGGGCCAGCAAGTCCGCATTCGACAATCTTCTCAGCGCCTATGGTGACGAAGTTGAGAAGATTTCGAAGGTGCGGGTGGCAACGATCGACCCCGGCGCAACGCGCACGGAAATGCGCGCGCGCGCATATCCCGGCGAGGATCCGCAGACAGTAAAACCGCCGGAAACCGTGGCCGCCCACGTCGCGGATTTGCTGGAAAGCGATTTCGAGACCGGGCTGCGGCAAAGGGTTGATACGCCTTAACCCTCTTGGGAAACCCCCGTGTAACGGCGGTAGCACGATATTAAGCACGGTTGCCGGATCGCCCGATCCTTTGTTGTTGTGGCAGCCGAAGCTTGAGGACGGCCGCCATGATGACGATCAGCTCCCCCGAACGTTACGAAATCGCCGCGCAGGAAGACCGCAGCGCGCCGCGCACGAAGCTCGCCATCCCTGCGCAGATGCGGGTCAGCGGCGGCCGCCGTTTCCAGACCGTGGTGCACGATTTGTCGCTGTCCGGTTTTTCCGCCACATCGATCAACCGGATGGAACCGGGATCGATGTGCTGGATGACACTGCCGGGCCTCGAATCGCTGGCGGCCGAAGTGATCTGGTGGGAAGGCAACCTCGTCGGCTGCGCGTTCCAGACGCTCCTCAACCCGATCGTCCACGACAACATCCTCGCCCGCTATCGCGGCGACGGCGCTGCCCGCTGATCACTCGTCGATGACGCTTGCCGCGATGCGGGCGACGAGTTCGCTGCGCTTGCGCGCAAGGTCGCCGCTGGTGGCGGTCGGCCAGTTGCCGACGATGGCGACGACTAGGTCGGCTTCCGGCACGATGGTGACCGACTGGCCAAAAATCCCCTGCGCGCCGAAGCTGCGTCCTTCGTAAGTCCACCACTGGTAGCCATAGCCGAAGCGATCGCCGTCAAGTTTCACCGACGCCGCCCCGGCTTCGGCGAACCAGCCATCGGGCACCACGCCCTCCCCGCCTTCCAGCGCGAACTGGCCGAACCGTGCATAATCCTCGAGCGTCAGCGAAAGGCAACATCCGCCGATGTTGCGCCCGGACAGGTCGACCATCCAGAACATCGGATCGGCGAAGCCTGCGGGCGCCGCGATCTTGTCATAGGCATAATCCGCCAACTTCCGCCCGGTGGCGTTCTCGACGATGATACCGAGCAGGTTGGTCTCGCCCGTCTTGTAGACGAACTTGCTGCCCGGAGGGGCCTCGCGCTCCAGCGTGCGCATGTAGGTGACGCTCTGGTCTTCCCCCGGACGCGGCGGCGTGGCGAGCATGCGGGCGACATCGCTGTCGGGATCGGTGTAGTTTTCGTTCCACTTCACGCCGGACGTCATCGTGGCGACCTGGCGCACGGTGACGGGATCGTAGACGCTGCCGGCAAGCGCCGGCACGTATTTCGTGACCGGGTCGTCGAGGCTGTCGATCGCCCCGTCGGCAATGGCCGCGCCGAGCAAGGTCGAGGTGAAGCTCTTGGCGACGGAGAAGCTGGTCCAGCGGGTTTGCCGATCGAAGTCGTCGGACCGGCTGGCGTAGCGGACGTTGTTGTCCTTCACGACCATGATGCCGACCGCGCCGCTCTCACGCATATATGCCGCAATAGCATCCGAGACTTCGCGCGGCAGCCCGTCGCCCGGAAGGAAGCGGTGGGGCTGCGGCGCGGGAGATACCTCCAACCCGGCGAAATAGTCTTCCATATGGGAGAAACGGTCGCGCCTCGTGGCCTCGTCCCAGAACAGCACCTGCTGTTCGGCTATCGGGATTTCCTGCGACGGCTGGGTCAGCCGGACCGGCGCCGCATCTTGCGGAGGAAGGCACGCGGCACCGATACCGCCACAGGGCATGGTGCACCCCGCCAAAGCTGCCGTTGCCAGCAAAGCCGCCCATGCCCTCATCGCTCTACTCCTCCTTGACCAGCGTCACCTGTGCCACAAAAATGCTGCCGCCGCGAAACCCGCCTTCGCAATACATCAGGTAGAAGCGCCACAGGCGGGCGAAACGCTCGTCGAACCCTTCCGGGATTCGCCCTTCCTTCCACGCAGCTTCGAAATTGGCGCGCCAGATGGCCAGCGTTTCGGCGTAGTCGAGCGAGAATTCCTCGCGATCCTGCCATGCCAGGCCGTGTTCCGCGGCAAGCTGCCGGAACTCGCTTTCGCGCACCAGCATGCCGCCGGGAAATATATAGGCCTGGATGAAATCGGCGCTGGCGGCATAGGCATCGAACAGGTCATCCTGCATGGCGATATACTGGATCGCGGCGCGTCCGCCCGGTTTTAGGTTGCGGGCGATGCACGCGAACCATTCGGGCCAGAACTCGCGCCCTACGGCCTCCACCATCTCGACACTGACGATGCCGTCGAACTGGCCGGCGACATCGCGGTAATCCTGCTTGCGAAAGTCGATCGACCCGTCGCGGTGCGCCCGCGCATAGGCGAGCTGTTCGTCCGACAGGCTGATCGCCGTGACCGAGCAGCCGCGCTCGCTCAGCGTCTGGGCCATCGCGCCCCACCCGCAGCCGATCTCCAGGACCGATCTGGCGCCGCCGACCCGCTCCGCCAAGCGCGCCATCTTGCGTTCCTGCCCCAGCGCCAGACGTCCGGATCCGCGCATCTCCACCGTGTCGAACAGGGCGGAAGAATAGCTCATCGTCCGGTCGAGCCACGCGGCGTAGAACGCGTTGCCGAGATCGTAATGCGCATGGATGTTTTTCGCCGATCCGCCGCGCGTATTGCGGTTCAACCAGTGGAGCGCGCGCGCCGCCGCCCTCCAGGGTCCCTTGGCCCGCCCGGCATCGCCCAGCGTCCGCGCGTTGGCACCGAAATGGGCGAACACGGAAACCTCGTCCGGGCTGCTCCACTCGCCCGCTTCCCACGCCTGGTACCACCCTTGGGAGCCTGCCGTGGCAAGGCGCAGCAGCCCGCGCCAGTCGTGCAGTGTCAGTTCACAGTCGATTCCCGGACCGCGCCCGCCCAGCACCCGCGTAGCGCCGTCGGGCAAGGTCGCGTGCATGGAGCCCGCCTCGATCCCCGCGTCGATCCGGTCGACGAGCCGGGCAAGCCCGCCCGACCACGCGCGGGCGACAAGGCCCGGTTTGCTGGCAACGGGCCGGACCGCGCCGAGCAACCGGGCGCTTCCTTCTGGGGTTTCGGCGTTCATACGCGGCGGCTTATGGCGGCGCGGCGGGGAACGGACAAGCGGCGGCGCGGCATTGGCGCCCTCAATCCACGATCCGCTCGCCTTTCCAGTCGAATACGCTGCCGCTATCGCCTGGGCCAAGCTTGCCAAGAACATCGAGCAGGTGCCCTGCGCTCCGCTCTGGCGAGAACAGCTGCTCGTCCGGCACGTTGCCCTGGTATGGCTGCGACAGGGAGGTGTCGACGGTGCCCGGGTGCAGGCCGACGACCACCGCTTCGGGCCGCGTCCGACCCAGCTCGATGGCGAAATTGCGGATCAGCATATTGAGCGCGGCCTTGCTTGCGCGATAGCTGTGCCAACCGCCGATCCGGTTGTCGCCGATGGAGCCGACCCGGGCGGAAAGAGCGGCAAAGACGTGGCGCCCCTGCCGCGGGAAAGTGGGCAAGACATGCTTGGCGATCAATGCGGGTCCGATGGTGTTGAGGGCGAATGCTGTCGCCATAACGTCGGGCTCCACAGCGCGCAGCGACTTTTCCGGTCCCCGGCCGCCGGAAAGCGTCAGCACGCCGGTTGCCGCAATAACCAGCTCGGGCGGTTTGGCAAATTCGCGCACGGCCCTTTCGATCGAAGCCTCGTCGAGCAGATCGAAAGTGAATGGGCGTATACGCGCGTCGCTCGTTTCAGGATGAGCCCTGCCGCCCGCATGAACGCGCTCTGTACCGGCATCGAGCAGCACGTCGACAAGGGCGCGCCCGATGCCTCCGGTCGCGACGAAGACCGCTGCGCTGCGGAACCCCTTTCCTACATCTGCCATGATCTCCTAGACCCCTCGCATGGCTACCCGGTTCTCTCTCTCGTCCGCACAATTCGGCCAAAAACCCGGTCCGGGACTTTTTCCTCCTGGAACGTGTTCCATGTGTTCCATCGCGTTGGAATGGCCTGCCGACAGGCTCGCCTCCAGCCTTGCTTCATACTTCGCAATCGCTAGATAGGGCGCGTAGCGAAACAGGACCGGTCGACCATGGCAACCTTCACCCTTCCGAAGAACAGCAAGATCCGCAAGGACGGCAAGACCCATGCCGCGTCCGGCGGTGGCCGGGTGAAGAAATTCAAGATCTATCGTTACGATCCCGATAGCGGCGAAAATCCGCGCTACGACACCTTCGAGATCAACCTCGACGAATGCGGGCCGATGGTCCTCGACGCGCTGTTCAAGATCAAGAACGAGATTGATCCGACCCTGACTTTCCGCCGTTCGTGCCGCGAGGGGATCTGCGGGTCCTGCGCCATGAACATGAACGGCAAGAACGGCCTCGCCTGCACCAGCGCGATCGAGGATGTGAAGGGCGAGCTGCGCATCACCCCGCTGCCGCACATGGATGTGATCAAGGACCTGGTGCCCGATTTTACGCATTTTTACGCCCAGTACGCCAGCATCCGCCCCTGGCTGCAGACGGTCAGCCCCACGCCTTCCGGCAAGGAACGGCTGCAGTCGCCCGAACAGCGCGAGCAGCTGGACGGCCTGTACGAATGCATCCTGTGCGCGTGCTGCTCCACCGCGTGCCCCAGCTACTGGTGGAATTCCGACAAGTTCCTCGGCCCGGCAATCCTGCTGCAGGCCTACCGCTGGCTCGCCGATAGCCGCGACGAAATGACGGGCGAACGGCTTGACGATCTGGAAGACCCGTTCCGCCTGTACCGCTGCCACACGATCATGAACTGCGCGAACGTGTGCCCGAAGGGCCTCAGCCCGGCCAAGGCGATCGCCGAAACCAAGAAGATGATGGCCGAACGGCAAATCTGACCTTGGCATTCGATCACCTGCCGTTCGATTACGAGCCGATCCCGGGCGAGGACGGCTGGCGCGGCTGGAATCTGCAAGACAAAACCCGCTATAACGCGGCGGTGCTCGGCGAAATGCGTGTTCGGCGCGAAGGAAATTTCTGTCGCCTGCGCATGTACCCGGAGCGACGCCACACCAATCTGCAGGACGTGGTCCACGGTGCGACCACGCTCGGCCTGATCGACATCGCCTTGTTCGCCGCCATGCACGTCCTTGGCAAAGGCGAGGCGGGGCCTTCGGTCACGCTGGAGCTTTCCACGCAGTTCGTGGGCGCCGGCGACCCGGAGCGGCCGCTCGACGCGGTGACGGAGATCGTTCGTGAAACCGGCCGCCTCGCCTTCTGTCGCGGGCAAGTGGTGCAGGACGATGATGTCGTCGCCAGCTTCAGCGGTATCATCCGCAAGATGAATTCGCGCAAATGACGGGGATACTGGTGCGATACGATGCGCTGGTCGGCGCAGGCGAGTTGCGCGCCGATCCCGACCAGCGCGGCGCGGCCGAGAGGCTGGATGAGTTGCAAGGCGAACTCGAGGCGACCTCGCGCAAGCGCGGCTTCATAGGCAAGCTGTTCGGCGGCGATGCGCCGGCCCGGCCACGCGGTGTCTACATGTGGGGTGGCGTCGGGCGCGGCAAGTCCATGCTGATGGACCTGTTTGTCGAAACGCTCGACATCGAACGCAAGCGCCGCGTGCACTTCCACGCCTTCATGCTGGAAGTCGACCAGCTGATCCGCGAAGAGCGCAAGCGGGAAAGCGGCGATCCCATCGCCCCGGTGGCGGCGAAGCTGGCACAGGATGTCCGCCTGCTCGCCTTCGACGAGATGGTGGTGAACAACACCGCCGACGCAGCGATCATGAGCCGGCTGTTCACCGCCCTGATCCGCGACGAGAACGTCGTCGTCGTCACCACCAGCAACAGGCCGCCGCGCGACCTCTACAAGGACGGGCTCAACCGTTCGCTGTTCCTGCCGTTCATCGATCTGGTCCAGGCCGAGCTCGACGTCGTCCCGCTCAACGGACCGGTCGACTACCGGCTGGAGCGGCTGGGCGGACTCGACAGCTGGCACACACCCCTCGGCGAGGAAGCGACTGCCCAAGTGCGCGAGGCATTCTTCCGCCTGACCGACTACGCCCCCGAAGATGCCGAGAACGTACCGTCGGGCGAGATCGACCTCGGCGGCGGCAGAACGCTGTTCGTGCCGAAGGCCTTCAAGGGCGTCGGCGTCTTCAGTTTCAAGCGGCTGTGCGGCGAAAACCGCGGCGCGGCGGATTATCTCGCCCTCGCCCACGCATTCCACACGGTCATCGTGGTCGGGATTCCCGAGATGGGCCCGGGCAACCGGAACGAGGCGATTCGCTTCACCAAGCTTGTCGACGCACTGTACGAAAACCGGGTGAAGCTGTTCGCCACGGCACAGACCGAGCCGGAAGACCTGTACACGGCTGGCGACGGCGCGTTCGAATTCGACCGCACCGTCAGCCGGCTAAAGGAAATGCAGAGCGAAGACTACATGGCCGCTGGCCACGGCGCGCAGTAGGACGCGGATCAGGCGGCGTTGGCGAGCTTGGCCTGCGCGTTGGCGAGCCGGCTCATCACCTTCAGGTCCTGTTCGCGAAGCTGCAGCGCCGCGTCGGCCCACAGCTCCGTGATCCGCTTCAGCTCTTCCAGCGGCAGCGGCTGCGACAGCCGCATCGCACGGCGCGCATTGACCAGACCGGCGTGTCGACGCGCGGACTTGGCGATGAAGTCCTGCACGGCGGCCCGCCCCTCGCCCGGTTCTGCGATGCGGTGGACGATGCCGAGGTCGTACATCTGCTGCGCCGTGTAGGTCTCGTTCGATACGATGATCCGTTCCGCCATCGCGCTGCCGAGCTTGCGGCTGAGGATGGCATGTGCGCCCATGCCCGGAAAAAGTCCGAACAGCACTTCGGGCAAGCCAAACGTCGCATCACGCTCCGCGATTATGTAATCGAAGCTCAGCAGGGCTTCGAACCCGCCGCCAAGCGCAGCGCCTTCTACCAGGCCGATCGTCAGCATCGGCAGGTCCAACGACAGGTGATTGCGATGGAGGATTTCCACGCAGGCATAGCCGTAATCGACCAGCCCCTCGCGGTTGTCGGCGCGGATCAGGCTCTGGAACAGTTCCAGGTCGCCGCCGAAGCAGAAAACCCCCGGCGCCCGGCTGCCCAGCACCAGAAAACGCAGCGGCACCTTGTTCGGCCCGAAATTCGCGCGGATCAGCCTTTGCCAGTCGTTGAAATCGTTGAGCATCGGCGGGGTGAAGCTGGGCCGGCCGCTGGGACGCATATAGGTCCACAGCGTCTCGCTCTCGTCCTCGTACATGGTATCGAGTTCGCGCAGTTCGAACAGCTTCGGGTCGATCCGGAGCCGCCGTTTCGACTGTTCGACCAGTCTTTCGCGCATCTGGGAAAGGCCGATGGTGGCCTCTTCCATATGCTGGTCATTGCCTGTTTCCGCCCTGTCGACGTGCTTTTCGACCCTGTCCATAATGCCCCCCGTTGCGACCTCTCCGCCCATGGGTGCCGGGCGAATGAACGAAAATTACGCACCGGTCCGGATGCTTGGCAAGCAATATTCGCGGTTAACGGGGCGAACCGAATCGCAATCGCGCTCAGCCGCGACGAAGTCGCAACAAGATGTACGCAATCGAGATACTGGAAAAACCGACCGCAGCCATCGCGAAAAGATGCGGAGATACTGTGCCCCATCCCAGATCCTTCAGGAATATGCCCTGGCAGATGAAGACCATGTGCTGGAGCGGGTCTATCCGGGCGACGACGGCCAGCCAGTCGGGCATGTTGTCGACCGGGCTGACGTATCCCGAGAGGAGGATCAGCGGCACGATCACAAGGAAACCGCCAAGGAACGCCTGTTGCTGGTTATCGGCCAGCACCGAGACGATCATCCCGATGCTGGCGATCGAAAATGCGAAGATCACAATGCCGAGGCCAAGCAATGCGAAGCTGCCGGTGAAGGGAACGTCGAAGAAGAGCGGGATCAGGATGGCGTAAGTCACCGCGTTGACCAGCCCCACAAGGAAAGCCGGCACCATCTTGCCGAGCAGCAATTGAAGCGGCGTCAGCGGCAGGACGATCAGCTGGCCGATGGTGCCGAATTCCCGCTCTCGCGCGAAGGACTGGATCGATACCGATAGCACGAGAACGGTCGTGATCACCGCGATCATTCCCGGCAGGGTGAACCAGCGATAATCGAGATTGCGGTTGAACCAGCTGACGCTTTCGAGACGCGGGCCGGCGCGGGGTTGGATCGGTTGGACCTCTGCGCCTGCCCGCCTGACAATGCGGTCGAAATAGCCCGCGGTCACGCGCGCGGCATTGATGCGCCGGCCATCGTACAAGGCCATGACCTGCGCCGTACGCCCCGCAGCCACATCGGCCGAGAGATCGGGCGGCAAGGCGATCCCGGCGAGGATTTCGCGCCGCTCGATACCGCGATTGAGCGCTGCAACCTCGGGATAATAGCGGATCTTGTCCACCACGCTCGCGCCCTGGAGCCCGGCGAGCACCTGCTCCGCCGCGCGGCCGTTGTCGCGATTGACCACCCCGATATCGATGTTCGTCACTTCCAGCGTGGTGGCCATACCGAACAGGAACAGCTGGATCAGCGGCGAACTGACAAGCGTCGTCCGCGCGCGCTTGTCGAGTAGCACCACGCGCAGTTCCTTTACCGCCATCGCGAGCCACTGGACCAGCCACTGCCTCATGCGATGGTCCGCCGGATTGCCTTCATGGCACGCCACAGGAAGAACGCGCCAAAGCCGGCCATGATCGAGATGTTCGGCAGGAACAGCGGCCAAATGTCGCCCGCAAGGAATACCGATTGCAGCGATGGTATGAGGTAGCGCGCAGGCACGATATAGGTGAGCCACTGCACCGCTGCCGGCATCGAATCGATTTCGAACAGGAAGCCGGACAGCAGCAGCGATGGCAGGAACCCCGACAGTAGGGCGAACTGGGTCGAGACGAACTGGCTCTTGGTCGCAGCCGAGATCAACAAGCCCTGCCCCAGCACGGCGGCAAGGAAGCTTGCCGCGATGAGGAACAGCGCGAAGACCGAGCCTTCGAACGGCAGGCCATAGCCATACACCGCCATCGCCACGCACAATCCGGTACTTGCAAGGCCGAGCAAGAAATATGGCAGCACCTTGTTGTAAACGAGCGCACCGGTCGACAGCGGCGTCGCCAGCAGACCCTCCATCGTCTTGCGCTCGTATTCCCGGGCCATCACCAGCGCCGTCAGCAGCGTCCCGATCATCGCCATGACGATGGCAATCGCGCCCGGCACCAGCATGAAGCGGCTCTCGAGGCCGGGGTTGTAGCGGAAGTGATCGATCAGCCCGATCGCCTGCACGGCCTCGCCGCCCCGGTCCCGCAACCGCTGCCTGTTCCAGCTGTCCAGCGCGCCGCGCATGTGTCCGTCGAGGAAACGTGCGGTGTTGGGCTGCGAGCCGTCGGTTACAAGCTGGACCGGGCCGGCCCCGGCTTGCCGCCCGAAGCCTTTGGGAATGACGAGGATGCCGCGCAGCCGCCCGGCGACGAGTTCGTCGGCCTGCGGTTCTACCGACTGCCCTTCCGTCACGGCGAAATAGCGGCTGGCCTCGAGCGATTGGACGAACGATCGCGACGCGGCCGTCCGGTCGAGATCGACAACCCCCGTTGCGGTGTGTTCGGTATCCAGCGAGATGGCGCTGCCGAACAGCATCATCAGCAGCAACGGCAGGACCACGACGAGCCCGAAGGTCGACGGGTCGCGCCAGATCTGCGCCCATTCCTTTGCCTGGATGGCCGCGCCGGGGCTCACGCGGCAAGTTCCCCGGACTGCCTCTGGCGCTGGACGAGATCGATGAACGCTTCCTCCAACGTGACCGGCCGGCCCGCGATGCGCCCGACATCGCGCTTCATGATTTCCGGCGTGCCCTGCGCGATGACTTCACCCGCGCTGATGAACAACAGGCGGTCGCAATTCTCCGCCTCTTCCATGAAATGCGTCGTGACGACGACCGCAGTGCCGCGCGCGGCGATGGCGTTGATGTGGTACCACAATTCGCGCCGCACCACCGGATCGACGCCGGAGGACGGCTCGTCGAGGAACAGCACCGGCGGGGCGTCGAGGAGCGCGGCCCCAAAGGCAAGCCGCTGCCTCTGGCCGAACGGCAGCGTTCCCGCCGCGCGCGGCATGAGCTCCTCCAGCTCCAGCGCATCGACGATCCACGCGATGGCATCCTCGCGCGCTGCGCGGCCCATGCCGTAAGCACCGGCCACGAAGCGCAAGTTCGCGGCGACGCTCAAGTCGCCGTAGAGCGAGAACCGCTGCGGCATGAAGCCGAGTGCCTTGCGCGCGGCGCTGGCCGAGGTGCGGAGCGATTTTCCGGCCACGGTCGCAGTCCCGCCCGTTGCCGGCACGAGCCCGCAGAGCATGCCGAAGGTCGTCGACTTGCCCGCGCCGTTTGGTCCGAGCAGGCCGAAAATCTCCCCGCGCCGGACGGTGAAGCCGACATCATGGACTGCCGTGAATTCGCCGTAGGTCTTGGTGAGACCCAGCGCGCTGACCACCGTTTCGTCCTGCGTCCGCTGCGGAAAGCGTGCGGCAAGCTTGCTGGGGCCGAAAACCGTGCCATCGTCGAGCAGCCGGGCGAAGCCATCGCCAATCGTGGCCGGTGCGCTGTCGGGCACGGGCTCGCGGTGCAGCACCCTCACCTGTTCGCGCTCGATCCGGGCCTCAAGAACATCGGAGTCGCGCTCGATCGTTCCCAGGAGTGCGCGCTTTCCCTGCGCGGGAAGCGGTCGCGTCTCCACCCTGCCTGCCCCGAATTGCGCGAGCTCCTCCGGGGTCCCTTCGAAACGCAGGCGTCCTTCGTGCAGCACCGCGACAGCATCGCATTCACCCGCCTCGTCCAGCACCGTGGTGGTCCACACGATGGTGCTGCCCGGCGCGGCAAGCTCGCGCGTCAGCGTCAGGATCTCGCCCCGCGAAACGGGATCGACCCCGACGGTCGGTTCGTCAAGCAGCAGGAGCGGCGGGCGAGCCACGAGGGCGCAGACGAGCGCCAGTTTCTGCCGCATTCCGCCGGACAGCCGCCCGACGAGGCGTTTGCGAAAATCCGAAAGTCCGGTGCGGCGGTAGATCGTCTCGATGCGCTCGTTTTCTGCATCCATATCGACGCCGCGCAGCTCGGCATAGAGCGCAAGGTTACGTTCGACCGGCAAGTCATCGTAAAGCGCCCCGCCTTGCGGCAAATACCCGATCTGCCCCCTGTCGAGCGCCGCCACGGGTTCGCCGAAGACTTCGACCGCTCCCGCATCCGGCTCCACCAGCCCCGCAAGCAGGCGCAGCACGGTGGATTTCCCCGCTGCATCGGGACCGATCAGGGCGAGCCGCCGCCCGGCCTCGAACGCCAGCGACAGGTCCGACAAGGCCTGGACGGGAGCGCCCTTCTTGCGCGCCGCCGCGAAGCTTTTCGAAACACCTTGCAGCCTGAAGGCCGCCGGCATCGCTTTACTCCCCGCGCGCGTCGGGAAAGGTCACGGTCACCGGCTGTCCCTGGCGCAGGCGGCCTTGCGGGTCCTTCACCGTCAGGCGGACGCGGTAGACCAGGTCGGCGCGCATGGCCTCTGTCTCGACCGACTTGGGCGTGAATTCCGCCGTCGTGGCAATCGAGCCGATGGTCGCGGAAAACGGCTGTTCGATGCCATCGACTTGGACGCGCGCGGTCATTCCCGGTGTGATCTTGGCGAGGTCGCCTTGCGCGATATAGGCGCGGACCCGGACGGGTTCGGTCAGGGCGAGCGACACGACCGGCTGCCCCGCCTGCACGATACTGCCGGCCTCGCGCATGCGGGTGATGACCTGGCCGCGCGAGGGAGCGAGCAGGCGGGTGTCGGACAGGTCGGATTGCGCCAATGCGCGCTCGGCTTCGATGGCCTGCCGGTCCGCGCGGCTCATCGCGCGGTCTTCGGGTCGCTCGCCCGCCTGCACCAGCGACACGGCCGCTTCGGCGTCCGCGAACCGGGCCTCGGCCGCCTGCACCGCGGCGCGGGCGGTATCGACCTCCGCCTTCGAGATGAACCCGCGGTCGATCAGCGCCGCGCGCCGGTCGTACTGCCGCCGGGCTTCCTCCAGCTGTGCGCGCGCATCTGCCAGACGTGCGCGGCTGCCGGCGATTTCCTGCGGGCGGGCGCCGGAGCGGTCCCGCTGCACCGCAGCGTCCGCCGCCGCGAGCCGCGCATCCACCCCGGCGAGCTGGGCTTCCAGCGGACCCCGGTCGAGCTGTGCCAGCAAGTCGCCTTCGGAAACCACGTCGCCTTCGTCCACCAGCAGCCGCTCGATCCTGCCGCCCGTGCGAAAGGCGAGTTCGACTTCGTTGATTTCAACATTGCCGTAAATCTTGAGCTCGCTCTCGGCCTCGGCAGCACCCCACCATCCGAAGGCGCGACCGGCGAAGAAGATCGCGGCGCCGAGCGCGGCCACGATCAGGATTTTGCGCAATGCGCCCCTCGCCTTGCCTGCCACCGCAAGCCTCCCCCCTTGTCGTCGCAGGATGTGCAACCTCTCCGGAGGCGATTGTGCGCGCACTCAGGGGCGCGAAGCAACCCTATTTACGGTCACTTATCCCCAAGGCGGAGAGGCTGCGTTCGAGCATCACCAACTGCCAGAGTATCCGCCCGTGGTCGGACCGACCGGAAATGTGGCGGTCCGCAAGATCGGAAAGCGCCTTGGGATCGAACCAATCGAGCGCTGCCAGCGTCTTGCTGCGGGCCACCTGCCGGGCCGACGATGCCAGCGGTCCGCGAAACCATTCGGCGATCGGCATCACGAAGCCCTGCTTGGGGCGGTAGAGGATGTCGCGCGGCAGATAGCGTTCCATCGTGCGCTTCACGATTGCCTTGCCCTCGCGGCCATTGACCCGCTGCCCTTCCGGCAAGGCGGCGGCAAACTCCACGAGCCGGTGGTCGAGCAGCGGTTCGCGCGCTTCCAGGCTGGTCGCCATGCTGGTGCGATCGACCTTGGTCAGGATATCGCCCGGCAGCCAGAACTTGAGGTCCGCATATTGCGCGCGGTCCAGCCCGCTGCGCGCCGGTGCGGTCTCCATCGTCTCGACGAACGGCTGCTCCGCGCGATAGTCGCCCCGGGCCTTGAGGAAGGCTTCGGAATACAGCGCGGCGCGCTGGTCCGGCCCGGTAATCGAGACGGCAGCGGCATAGGCTTCGGCCCCGCTCACCGACAGGGCGGACAAGGTCGCCTTGGCGCGCAAGGGCCGCGGCGCCCAATCGGCCTTGGGATAAATGCTAGCGAGCGGACCGAGGATTGCCGAGCGAATGCCCGCCGGGATGCGGTTGCGCAGGCGATCCTCGTGATGCTGGAAGACTTGGCGCCGATAGCCTGCCAGCGCCTCGTCCGCGCCGTCGCCGGATAGGGCGACAGTCACATGCTCGCGCGCCAGCTGGCACACCCGCCAGGTCGGCAGCGCGGAGGCGTCTGCGAACGGCTCGTCGAACATTGCCGCAATCGCATCCAGCGCGCCGAAATCGTTGGGATCGACGCGGCGTGACTTGTGGTCGGTGCCGAACAGCGCAGCGATACGCTCTGCGTAAGAGCTTTCGTCCACCGCCTCGACATCGAAGCCGATGGAGCAGGTGGTGACCGGCTGCACGCTCCCTTCCGCCATCAGCGCGACGACGCTGGAGCTGTCGACTCCGCCCGAAAGGAATGCGCCCAGCGGAACGTCGGACACCATGCGCGATTGCACCGCTTCGCGCATCAAGTGCAGCAATTCCGCCTCGAGATCGGCGGATTTGCCCTTGCGCCGTTCGGCGAAAGTGATGTCCCACCACTGGCGCGGTTGCGGCGCGGGCTTGCCCATGTCGAACAGGCGGTAATGACCCGCCGGCAGCTTCTCCACGCCGGAGAGGAAAGACCGGTGATCAGGCACATAGCCCCAGGTTATGTAATCCTCGACCGCCAGCATATCGACGCTGCGCCGCATCAACGGGTGGGCGAGGATGGCTTTCAGTTCGGAAGCGAATGCGATCCCGCCGTCGCTGAGCCGTGCCATGAAAAGCGGCTTCACCCCGAAACGGTCGCGCGCCAGCAGCAGCTGCTTCTTCTCAAGATCGTAAAGCGCGAAGGCAAACATGCCGTCGAGGCGGGAGAGGCAGACCTCGCCCCACTTCTGCCAGGCGGCGAGGATGACTTCGGTGTCGCCATCGGTGAGGAAACGGGTGCCGTCCTTTTCCAGCTCGCGGCGCAAGGCACGGAAATTGTAGATTTCGCCATTAAAGACAATGACCGCGCGCCCGTCGGCGGACAACATCGGCTGCGGCGAGCCTTCCAGGTCGATGATCGAGAGGCGGCGATGGCCGAGCGCGATGCCATGATCGGTCCACACGCCCGCGCCATCGGGGCCGCGATGTGCGATGGCATCGCACATGCGCTCCACCCGCGCCGGATCGATCGGACGGGGGTTTTCCGGATGGATGATGCCCGCAATCCCGCACATGGCGCGTCGCCTAGCGCGGCGTGGTGATGCCGTCGAGCCATTCCCCGCGCGGGGAAATGCTTGCGGCGAAGTCGACCACGGTGGCTTTCGCGTCGTCGCCCTCCGCCGAAAGGATTAGCGTCGCGGTGCGTTCTCGCTGCATGGCGAGCTTGTCGAGCAGCGTGTGCAGCCGCAGCCGCGCCCCGCTGCCGGTGACGCTATCTCCTTGCAGGTAACTGGTCTCGGCATAGCGCTTGTGGTCCCCCGCGATCAGTAGCCATTGCGCCGAATGGTCTGCGCCGCCGGAAGCATCGCCCAACCAGCGCCAGTCGGAGCCCGGCACCAGCGCGCCGGTGCCGAAAGTTGCAGCCTCCCGCTCCGGCCCCTGCGAGGAATAAAGCGCGACAAACACATCGACCCGGCGGCCGTCTGCGTCGGTGTAGCTGCCTAGCAGGCGGTGGTCCGCGCCGGGGGCTTGCGGCTCCCACGCGAAGCGCGGCGCATAATCGGTCCGCGACCAGCCCGCAACTTCCGGCAAGTCGATCAACGAAGGCACGGTAGCGCGCGCATTCCCGCTCGCTAGCGACCATGCCGCGGCGAGCGCGAGCATAGCCGCCGTCAGGACCGCCGCCAGCGATGGCCGCATGGACGGGGACGAGATGCGCGTGAGCACAGGCTTGGCCTCGATCGCTGCCGCGTCGATCGCGGGCTCGTCCGCAGCCCGGTCGAAGAAGCGCCACGCGAGCGCGAGAACCAGCGCAAGGACGAGCGCAAAGAAGATCCAGCCATAGAAAATATGGTCGAAGCCGGCGGCAAACTCGACGCCCTGCGACTGCGCGATGTAGATCGTGCCCCATGCCCTGATGCCGTTGGCCAGGATCGGGAGGATGAGGGCGAAGGCCATGAAGGTGATCCGGCGCGGCCAGCTGCGGAACCCGACATGCGCCACCAGCGTGCCGAGCGCGGCCATGGCGACGAGGAATTTCACCCCCGAACACGCCTCCGCCACTTCGAACAGTCCCACTGGCGTGTCGATGAACACGCCATCGATAACGGCGGGAATGCCGCTCCATTCGGTCAGCTGGATGGTGATCGCTGCGGTCACCATCTGCAACGGCGGGACCAGCTCGTCGCCGAACGGCACGAGGAAGACCATGTAGGCGAGCGGGAACAGCAGGCCCCAGGCAACGCGGGGCCCGAGGATGGCGAGCACGCTGCCCTGCAGCATTGCCACCACCCCGGCTTGCCGGAACAGGTCGATGCCTGCGAGCGCGCCGCACAGCCACAGGAAAGCCGCGCCGAAGACGACGAAGAGGCCTGGCCACCATCCCTGCGAGACGAGCTTGGCCAACTCGTCCCTGCGCGTGGCGACCAGCCAGGCGAGGATCGGGGGAATGAAGACGATGTGGTTGTAGGTCGAACTGTTCCACCACTGATCGGCCATGCGCGCCCAGTCCGGGAAGAACAGGGCAAACACCACCAGCCAGCATCCGGCCAACGCCACGAGCGGCCGCTGCCACGCGGCAGGTACCCGGCCCGCCAAGTTCCATGCGCGGTTGCGCAGCGGGGCCTGGCTCAGCTCAGCCGACATCGCGCGCCGGCTCCCGATGGACCGGGAAGCCCATCAACGCGGGCAGCTTCTCGAGCATGGCGGGCCAGCTGCGATGGTCGAGCACATAGTCCCGGCCCGCAGCGCCAAGCGCGTTGCGGCGCTCGCCGTCTACCAGCAGCGCCAATGCGGATGCTGCGAAATCCTCGTCACTGTCTGCAATCTCGAGATGGACGCCCGCTTGCGCTTCGATCCCGGCCGCGGCCTCCGGCGTGACGAGGACGGGCCGGGCCATCGCCATCGCCTCAAGCACCTTGTTTTGCACTCCGCGTGCGATAGTAAGCGGGGCCACGACGATATCGGCTGCCGCAAGGAAAGGGCGCATGTCGGGCACGGCGCCCCACACGCGGGTTCCGTTCAACCCGTCCAGTCGCTGCACTTCCGGCGAGGGCGCGCGGCCGACGATATGGAATGCGGCATCTGCATGAACCCTGCGAATAGCGGGCATGATGCGCCGCGCCATCCGCTCCACTGCGGCCACATTCGGCGCGTAATCCATCTGTCCGCTGAAGACGAAATGCGGGCCTTTCGTGGCCGCAATGTCCCGCTGGGGCGTCGCGCTGCCCTGGGAAAAGAACTCTGCATCGATACCATTGCCGAGCGCCTGCACGTCGGCCGCGCTGCCACCGGGCAATCGGCTGCGCATCAGCTCTGCTTCCGCTTCGCTCACCAGCAGCGCATGATCGGCCGCCTCGCACAGGCGGACTTCCTCGCCGTGAAGCAGGCGGGCTTCGCGGGCGTCGATCCATGCGCGGGGGCCGTTGCCATAGTCGGCGTAGGCGGCAAATTTGGCCGAATCGACATCGACCAGGTCGACGACGAGCCGCCCGGTCCAGTCGGCCGGGACGTACTGCCCCATCTGCCCGGAAAAGACGTAGATTGCGCCGATCGGTCGGTCTCGCAGGGTCTTTTCGACCCAGTCGTGCAGGCTTCCGCTGCGAAATGCAGTGAGGCTGACCGGCTCGCGGCTCGCCAGCGCTTTCAGGCCTGCGACGGCAAGCGGCGTGGTCCGGCGCGCGAGGTGGAAGCTATCGGCGATCGCCGCCAGTTCGCCCTCCTGCGCCATGTCGTCATCGCTTTCACCAAGCGTGCCGACATGCACCGGCGCGATGGCAGCCAGCGCCTTCAGGATGTGGTGCGAACGTATCTTGTCCCCGCGATCGGGCGGGAACGGCACGCGGTGCGCGAGGAAGAGGATTTCGCTCATTGGCCCGCCTCACCCGAGGCTGCGGGCGATGAAGGGGCCGATGCGGTTTGCGACGGACAGCGGCAGGCGCTGCCACGCGGCGATCTTTGCCGAATTGCCGTCGCTGGTGGGGTCGACGTCGCGCGGCTTGCAGCCCGGCGCGGTCCACTTCGCATAAGCGAGCGGCTGCGGCTCGAACCCCCAGTTCTTCTTGTAATGCCACGGCCCGCTGCCGGTCTTGCTGCGCCCGAAATCGAAACGCGTCATTCCGCGGCGGCGGGCGTGCCGCATCAATTCGAAATACATGCGGTCGTTGGCGCGCAAAGGCCGCGCCCCCGCCGTTCCGCCGCCCCAATAAGGGAGGACGGCACCATCGTGGTAGAGCGACAGGACGCTCGCCACCGGCGCGCCATCATGCCGCAAGGTCAGGATGTCGGCGTCGAGCGTATCGAGTACCGCATCGAACAGGCTGCGCGGAAACACCGGCGTTCCCAGATTGCGGACGCTTTCCGCATACACGCGGTAATGATCCGACCGGTCTCGCTCGGAGACGCCGACCGAAACTTTCAGGTCGTTCTTCAGCCCCTTGCGCACCTCGGCGCGGGCCTTGCGCGGAATTCCGAGGAGTTCGGCATCGTCGTCGGCAGCAAGATCGCGCACAAAGCCGCAATGCGCCTGGTCCTGGACGCGCCACCCGGCAGGCGCTTCGCCGCCGCGCAGCTCGACTTCCTCGCACGACAGGCGGATGGCCAGTTCCTCTGCCGCCCGTGCAAGTCCGGCGTGGCTTGCTTCGTCGAGAGCGAGAATACCTCCTTCGACAGCAAACCCGCTCGACACGAGCGCGCGGCCGAAGACCGGCGAATGCACTTCGGTCAGGGGGAGGAAGCCGGTGAGTTCGCCAGCCCGCTCCGCGAGGATGCCATGGGCGACCTGCCCTGTGCCCTGCTCCACGGCAGCGAGCCACTGCGGACGGTGGAACACGCTGCCGCCCTGCTCCGCCACGAACGCCTCCAGCCGCGCGCATTCGTCCGGCTCGGCAAGTCGGGCGGCGCGCACCTGGATGCGGATGTGGGCGAAAGGTGCATTCACGCGGCCAAGCTCTCCGCCGATTGCGCTTCGCGGTGGGCGATCATGTCCATCCGGCCCCACGCGAACTCGTCCACCAGCTGGCGCAGCTTGTCCGCCATCTGGTCGAGCTTCGAATAGTGGCGCAGGCGCGACTTGAGCGGCGCCCCGGCCACGCGCGGCTGGCCCGGGTCGATTTCCCACGGGTGGAAATAGAACACGGCGGGACGCGCGTCGGTGCGATTCACCTGCCGGATTGCCCAGCGCGAGAAGGCGTAGGGCAGCACGCGGAAGAACCCGCCGCCGCCCGCTGCCAAGCGCTTCCCGCCGAACATGGCGGTCGTCACCGGAATTTCGACAAGGTCGCTCCACGGCAGCGGCTTGAAGGCGAAGCGCGGGGCGTCCGCCCAGCCATAATGATCATGCGTGACCGGCGCGACGCTGCTGGAATAGGCATAGCCCTGCTCGGCCAGTTCCGCATAGGCCCACGGCGTGCGGTGATCGATCGAGAAACTCGGCGCGCGATAGCCGGTGATGCGGACCCCGCCGGCATCCTCCAGCACCTTGCGCGCGCGGTCGATGTCAGCTCGAAACGCCTCGCGGCCCAGCTTGAAGACGCGGCCGTGGTCCCAGCCATGGCTGGCCAATTCGTGGCCGCGCGCCACGATTTCACCGATCAGCGGCTTGTGCCGCTCGGCCACCCAGCCCAGCGTGAAGAAGGTCGCCTT
Source organism: Alteriqipengyuania flavescens (assembly GCF_030406725.1). Classification (NCBI taxonomy): domain Bacteria; kingdom Pseudomonadati; phylum Pseudomonadota; class Alphaproteobacteria; order Sphingomonadales; family Erythrobacteraceae; genus Pseudoblastomonas; species Pseudoblastomonas flavescens. The sequence continues at coordinate 2,489,627 of NZ_CP129107.1, forward strand.
CACCTCGGCGGCATCGAACATGTCGAGGATCAGCCGGACATTGCGGTCCACACGGTCGTCGAGGTTGTCCCAGTCGCCGCGCTCGATCACGTTCTCGAACGCGCCGACCTGGAACCAGTCCTCGACATCGACCGACAGGCCATTGACGATGCGTGCGGAATCCATGCCGCCTGCTCCCTCAGGCCGCGATCGAGCGGTCGTTTTCGATCCAGTCGATCAACATCGTCAGCGTATGGCGGATGATCCGCTCCTGGTCGGAAAGCTGGTCCTCGATCCGCGACAGGCGCTCGGCAAAATCGGTGTCGTCATTGCCCTCTGTATCGCGGGCTTCGGACAATTCGACGATGGCCTGCTGCAATTCGGCGATCTGCGCATCGCGCTCGGCAAGCAGCGCATGGACCGCTTCGAGGTCGACCGTGGGAACGGGCTCCGGTTCGGCAATCTCGGCAGCTTCGGGTTCCGGCGCTGAGAAATCGGCCGTCTCTTCGGGCTCCTCCGCGAAGTCGTCGGCGCTTGGCGGTTCGGCAGCAATCGGCTGAGCCACGGGACGCGGTGCGGGCGCAACGCCGTTGTCGGCGGCGATTTCGTCAAGCACGTCCTGCAGCATGTCGGTGTCGAGATACGTCTTCTGCTCCACCGCGCCGAGCAGCAGGAGCCGGGTTGCGACCTGGTTGATCTTGCGCGGCACACCGTCAGTGGCTTCGTACAGCTTGGCGAAGACCGCCTCGTCGAAGCGCGGCCACTCGCCGTCCCAACCCACGCATTTCAGGCGATGCTCGATATAAGGCTTCACCTCGCTCGGCTCCATCGCCTCAAGGTGATGGGTGGCAATCACGCGCTGGCGCAGCTGTTCCAGAGCGGGATGCTGTTGCAGCGTATGGCGGAATTCCGGCTGGCCCAGCAGCAGCGTCTGCAGGAGCGGGTGATTGCCGAGTTGGAAATTGGAGAACATCCGCAGCTCTTCCAGCGCCTCGATCGACAGGTTCTGCGATTCGTCGATGATGAGCAGGCAGCGGCGACCGGCGCGCGCTTCCTCGTGCAGCAGGCTCTCGATCATGCCAAGCGCGGTCGCCTTGTCGTGGCCTTCCACCTCGATGCCGAATGCCTGGGCGACGACATGGACGACCTCTTCCTCGTCCAGCTTGCTCGTCACGATCTGCGCGATAGTCAGCTGGCTCGGGTCGATGGTGCTGGTCAGGTGCGCGACCAGCGTCGACTTGCCCGAACCGATCGCCCCGGTGATGACGATGAAGCCCTCGCCCTGTGCCAGCCCGTAGCCGAGGTAGCTCAACGCCTTGCGATGCGTGCCGCTCTGGAAATAGAACGCTGCATCCGGCGTCAGCTGGAAAGGCCGGCCGGTCAGACCATAGAATTCATCGAACATTGTCTGTCGTCCCCGGTATCAGAAAGTGTAGCGCAGGCCGAGCGCGGCGCGCGCGGTCCACAGGTCTTCGAGCAATTCGTCGTCGCGCAGCACGCCGTCGATCCCCACCGCTGCCGAGGCCGAGAGGCCCGCTGCCAGCGTACGGTAATAGGACGCGGTGCTTCCGATGTTCACCAGCTCGCTATCGTCGGCAAAGCCACTCTGGAACAGGTTGGCATAGCCGTTCAGGTTGAAGCTGGAGCGGCGATCGATCTGCGTGTTGTAGAAGGCTGATGCCCAGTAGTTTTCGTCCACGACGCCATCGGCAACCGCCAGCACGGTGCCTTCAGCCCCGATATATTCGCGGTTGTCGTAACCGAGGCCGAGGCCCCACGACGAACGGCTGAGGTTGCGGGCATAGGTCGCCCCCACCCCGCGCGAACGGAACGTGCCGGAGCGGACCGAAGCCAGCGCCGGGCTGAGGCAGGTCGCCCCTTCCGTGCCGCCGACGCAGCCGAAGATGTCGCCCGTCAGCGGATCGCGATTGGCGCGGAAATTGGTCGGCAGGTCGGCCAGCGTGCTGGTCAGCTGGTTGCCGAAGCCCTGCACCTGGTCGTAGACGCCGACATTGAGGCTGGTCCGCGTATTGGGCTGGTAGGACAGGCTGCCCCAGTAGCTGGTGGAGCCGTAACGGCGCCCGACATAGGCCTGCGCAGCGGTGCGGCGCGAAGGGCGCCACATCACGCCGACATCCCAGATCAGGCCATCGGCCTCGTACGCAATGGTGCGCGGCGCGCCGTCGTCGGTGACGAAGCGCCCGTCGGGGCCGAGCAGCGGTGCATCGGTTTCCGGATCGCGTACGGCGTCGCGGCTGGAAATCTCGACGTCCTCGTAGCCGATGCCGCCGACCACGGCGACAGTCGAGCTGACCGGCACCGTCACATCGCCGCGCACGCGGAAGTCGCGCACGCGCTGGTCGAGGTTGGAAATATCTTCCTGCACGAAGCTGGAGCCCACGCCTACGCCGACCGGCAGGGCCTCACCCGGACGGCTGGCAATGCGCGCCTGCGCTGCATGCACCGTGCTTTCGTCGAACACGTCGATCGGCTCGATGGCAGGGTTGGCGGTGACCACGTCCTGCTGTTCGACCTTGGTGTAGCCGAAGCGATAGGACGCCTCGGTCTGGAAATCGCCGACGCGGCCTTGCAGGCTTGGCCCGGCATAGGCGGAATATATCTGCGTCGAGCGATCGTCCAGCACGCCGAAGCTGTCGGACAGGGCACCGTTGCCTTCGATGGACGTGCGAGTCGCCAGCGCGCCGGCCTCAACGAAAACGTTGCGCGGGACGATGGCGGTCGATGCACGGGCGATGCCGCTGATCGTGTCGCCGTCCACGCCGTTGTCGTCATAGCCGATGCGCCGTTCGTAGCGCAGCGAGACCGACGCATCGGTGTTGCGCCCGTCGATATAGGTGTCGATGCCCGCGGCGACGCTGGTGTAAGTCACCACGT